>CAYQOK010000009.1:0-7858 GCA_964419155.1 Candidatus Woesearchaeota archaeon | reverse complement strand
TTATTTATTTCCTGTTATTGATTTAATTAATCCTTGAACAACATTTCCAGTTGCCTTTGCATTTGAATCTGTTGATAAATAATCTTTATATTTTTTAGCTCCACCTGCTCCTGATTGTCTTTTTCCTTGATAGTATAATGCATAACCATCATCTGTTTCTTCTCCAATATAATTTACATAACCACCGCAATCTCCAAGAGAAATACAAACATCATTCATTTGTTCTGCCCAAGCTTCTCTTTTTTCTTTTGTTTCTCCTTCTTTACAATTTTCAACACATTCTGTATTTCCTGTTAATTTTTTTTCATAAACTATTTTTAAAACAGCATCTCCCATTTTACATATATCTGAACCTGAATTACTAAGTGTATTTAAGTTTGTTAATGGTTCAATACTTAATGCATCTTTTGCACCAAGACCAAATCTTTGTTCCTCTAATTGATTTTGAGTTCCAAATCTTTGTTCAGTTTGTTCTGTATTTTCAGTAGTCTGTGTTTGTGAGGTTCCCCAAAAATTAAATCCCGGAGGATATTGAGGTAAACATAATCCAACTTCTTTTGTTTGTGTTTTTACAAGACCTGAAATTCCAGAACTTGCATCTGCTTTTGAAAATGTATATCCATCTTCAACCCACATACAATCCCTAACATCATTATTTTCACAATCTCCTTTTTCAAGTTGTAACATACAATCACTCCACCTATTTGCCCTACATCTTGCTTCAATAAATCCATTTGTAGTTGATTCAACACAAACCTCTCCTCTAAAATCAGCACAAGGTTCAACAATTTCTTCTCCATTAATACATACATGTTTAAAATGTCTACTTCCTACTCTATCCTTTCCCTCACCAACTTCAGAATCATAAGAACACCAACTTTCCCCATGTTTATGAGAAGACCCATCTGAAGTTGATTTACAACTTAGGTCCTGACATACATAATCACCATAAGAAGGGGAATTTTCTCTTGTTGCAGGCTTACAAATACTTCCCAATGCATAATTACAATTTCCACAACTTTTTGAATTTCCATTTCCCCCACCTGCACCACAACTTTCTGATTTTTCAACAACCCTTTCCCAATAATCTTGATCATCTATTTTTGAAGCATCATAAATATTTGCGATATTTCCACAAGTATCTATAAAATAAACTTCTTCTTTTCCTTCAACACAAGTTGTTTTCTCGGTGGGAGCACAATTAGTTCCAAGTTTTTCAGAAGTACATAATTGGTCTTTATAAAATTCAATATTAGAAGAATTTGTTATTGTTCCATTTACAGAACCTTCTGTGGTTTTACATTGTCCTCTTGTTGTAAATCTACATGTTTTTTGATAATCTACTTCATAAACACAAGCTCCTTTATCTTGAGAATTTGCATAACTAATACATTCATTTTCATCTGTTATTTCTTTAAGAAAATTAGTTTCAATTCCAAATTGTCCTGATAAAGATTTACAATGAGTTAAAGTTACTAATGCAGCCTGATCTTCAAGAACACAACACCCTAAATCACATTGAGGTATATTACAAGAAGCACTATCACTCCAAGAACCACCTGATTGATCACAAACATGTTGAGGTGTATTTTCCATACAAATTCCAGATTGAGTATTAAAGCAACAACCAGTTCTACAAAAACTTGTTGAATCACAAGAAGTTGGTGCAGATTTTGAATTAAGAGCACAAAAATCAGCATCAGGCATATTCTGACAAAAAGAACCTTCAATTGTTTTCTCACAGCAAACACTTACTTCTGCATCTGCTAGGTTAATTAAAAAACTTAAACTAAATACAAAAAACAAAATCATAAAAATATTTTTTTTCATATTCATTTTATAAACTTCCAGGTGGCCAAGCTAAACTCCTTACAGCAAATTGAAACTTTTCTAATGTATCTCTATCAGTAATGATATATATTGTTGTTCCATCTCCTTGTTTCTTTTTTTCAATTTTTAAATCAGGATAGAAAGACATATATCCTTCTGGATTAGAATCTCCAAGACTTGCCTCAAAATTAAGTATTGAATTTGAAATTGATAAAATTTCATATAATGCAGAATGTTTTTCAGCTCTTAAATTTACTATGGTTTCTTTATTATTCTCTTTTTCAATGTTAATTGTAGAATTTAGTGTTACAAATATACTTTTTGGAGCAATATCCACTAAAGCTTTTTCTCCTCTAACCTCAATACTATAACCTCTTGATTGAAATTCCTTCTTTAATTCAGAAATACACTCTTTAACATCTTCTTGAATATTTTTTTCAAGTTCTTTTTCAATATGTTCTTCAATAAATGCAATTTGCATAACACATCTTTTGTAATATTCATTTGTATAACATAAATACTGAATATTACTATTATTATATTTAAAATAATGTTCTGGATTAATACTTCCACCCTGACTTAGAATTATATTTTGTCTTTCATCTAATTTTTCAATAATACAATTTTGTAAATTAACTTGAGGTATTGGTTTTGCAACAACAACTTGTATTTTTGGTAAAAATATTATTATTAATACAAAAACAATTGCAATTGCTAAAATAACAAAGATAGTTATCTGAGCTTTTTTATTAATTCGTTCCCTCATTTTACCCTATACTTAATATAATTTAATTTATAAAGTTAATTACATTTAATATATAACTTAATAAGTTTTAACTATTATTCCACATCCCCCATTTGAGTTTCCATAAATATCTTGACATTTAATATAATATGTTTTTCCTAATTCCCAATTTCCAATATGTGTTTGCCCTGCTCCAATCATCTGAGTAACATTTTCTGATTCTACATCAAAATTACATCTTATTTTTGCATTATTTGAATAAGAACAAATTGAATCTTCATCAGTTATTATTTTTAAACTACTTCCTTCATTATAAGACCTTACTATTTTTGGAGAAACATCATCTATTTTAACTTCAAATTCTATTTTTGATTTTGCTTTATTTCCTGAATTATCTTCACAATACACATTTATTATTTGTTCTCCTTTCATTATGCTTGTAAATTTTTGAAAATGGTCTTTTGTATTGGTGCTATAAAACAAAGAATATCCTATATTTGTTAATTCTTCTGAATCTTCTCCAAATTTATAACTACAAGTTGCTTTTCCATCAGCCCCTCCTGTTGTCCTAACTGTTAAATCCACACTAACTGGCTCTGAACCATAAGTTATTGTTTTACCAAATAAGTTTGCATTTGTTTCTATCATCATTGCACTGATATTTAATTCAGATTCACTTTTCCTTAAATTAAGAATATGGCTTTCTTGCATTGTATTTCTTTCATAACTTTCACCTAACCAAGGCTGATCACTACATCTTATATAATAATTATTTATTAATTGAAGATTTTCTAAATCTCCTATACACATCCAACCATTGTCAGTATATTGAGCTGCTTCAGTATAACATGAAAGATTGTTTTCCATATCCTCATAAGTTTTGTCTTCAAGACTCCATTTACATTCAGAAGGTTCATTTGTATAAACACTTAATTTTGAAGAATTTAATCCATATTTAATAAAAGAACCTGTTGCTGGTTCTGTTTTTTCAATTATTGGAATTGAATTATCTTGTCCTTCCCTAACACAAACATCTATATTATATTCTTTAGAATTCTCATTTCCATATCTATCTTTACATCTAATAAAATAATTTACTTGTCCATTAAATATTTTTTCACCTTCATCATTTTCTCCACTTGATTCAGGAAGTTTTGTTCCAACACTTTTTGGATCAGGTAACATTAACTCCATTTCATGATTATAGGTATATGCACTACTACTTCCAAAATATTTTGACATTTCTTCAAATGAATCTGTGTGGAATGTATCTATTTTACATTGAGAAGGTTCATCTGTTTTTATTCCAATTTTAAATTTTGTAAAACCAGGAACACAATTTCCTGAACTATCTCTTACACTATATCCACTTGAACTTAAAGAAGTAATTTTTACATCTGAACTAAATCCCTCTTCCCAAGGCATTATATTTGGAGCACTACCATCATCTTCTCCACTTGCAACACAAAGAGGATTTTCACTTCCTTCATTAATTAATTCACAAGCAGTTCCTAAACTTTGACATTTATATTTTGAACAAGGTTTTAAAGGATTTTCATTACATTTCCCACATAATTCTCCTCCATCAGGAGGACTCCAAGGTAAACAATGATATTCAAACTCTTTTTGATAAGTATCATAAACTTGCCATTTTCCAGGAAGAAGAGTAAAAATTGCAATTATAATTAAAGCACCAATTACAACATAGGGATTAACAAATCCTTTCGGTCCCAATGCAGCACCAATACCACCTTTCATTGTAATTCCAGCCCCTACATAAGCTCCAAGAGCTCCTGCCATTATTGTTATTGCTGTTGCATGACTTTTTTCAGTAACCCCACTAATTTTTGCAATTTGGGTTCCTAAAAATGCTCCTATTCCAGCTCCAATTGCAGCTCCTGCAAAACCAGCGAGAGAGCCAGGTGGTATCTGCACAGGAGCAGAAGTCATTGTTGGTGGTGGGGGCGGTAAACCTAATCCACTAAATGTTTCCATGGTTGTTGTAACTATCTTAGCAGCACTAAACAACCCCATTGGATTTAACCATAATGCAACACCACTAATTCCTCCTGCTATTCCAGAATACATTGCAATATCTTTTGCACCTTCTAAAATATTTGGTTTATTAATATCTACATTTTCTAATCCCCATGTTAAATTTCTATTATCATCTTCTTTGGATTCAAGTGCTTTTTTAGATTCACTAATTAATTTATTTGGAATTGGAACAATCTGTCCTTCAACATAATCAACTTCAATATATAATCTTGAACCACTACAATCTCCTAAAGAATAACATCTTGCATCCATTACTTCTTTTACTTCTGCTGATAAATCTTCTCCTTGCGATTCAGGATCACATTTGCAATTATCAAAACACCTCTCTCTATAATCATAACTTCCCCATCCCCAGTCTTTCTTTTTTTCTTTAACCCATGTAGATACACATTTATTATAACCTAATTCACAAATAGACTGAGCTGCATCATAACCAGCCATACTTAACTCCCCCTCTTCATTTTCTGTAAATCCTAAATCAAATCCCGGAGGATAGTTAGGTAAACAAACTGCAGGAAGAGGCTCACTTCTATCTTTATTGCTTAAACCTCTTAATCCTTCTAGTGGTTCTTTTTGTAAATCAAATTCAGGAGAGGTTTTACAATCAGAATTATCTTCATCACAACCATTGCCAAATATACAATCTCTCCATAAATTAGGCCTACATATAGCTGTTGAAAATTCTTCTCCTGTATCTCTTGTTTGAGTTGTTTCAGAACATAATTCTTGTCTATAATCAGCACAAGGTTCTACTCTAACTTCTCCATCAGCACAAACATATTTATAATGCTGACTTCCAACTCTGTCTTTTCCTTTTCCTACATTTGCATCAAAATCACACCAACTTTCTCCATTTAATTTTTTTTGGCCATTCCATTCACAACTAAGGTCCTTACAAATATATTCCCCATAATTTGGTTTTCCTGTTTCAGAATTATACTCTTCACACCTACTTCCTAAAACAAAATTACAATTTCCACAACTTTTTGAATTTCCATTACTACTTCCAGACCCGCAAGAACCTGATGAATCAATTGGTGTTGTCCAATAATTAATGTCATTTAATTTTGAAGAATCATATATATTTGCAACATTTCCACAACTATCTAAAAAATAAACCCCATCTTTTCCTTTAACACAAGTTGTTTCTTTACTGGGCTTACAACTTGTGTTTAATGCAGGATTTGAACAAAGACTGTTTTTAAAAAAATTACCCCTACCTGAAATACATTCTGATTCTGTTTGATATCTACAGCTATCAGGACCAATAGGATTATCATAAACACAAGCGCCTTTTGTTTCGGTTTTTGAAAGTGCCCAGCAACTTATTTCATCTCTAATATCTGACTGAAAATTAAAATTTAATCCAAGAGATTCAGAATTATATTTACATTCTCCTTGAGTTATAAATTTTGTTTCTTCACCAAGAATACAACATCCCTTTGAACATTGTTGAATATTACAATTATTATCATTAAACCATAATCCACCATTTGATTCACATTCTTTTTTAGGTGCATTTAAAGAACAACTTCCTATTTCAGAGCTGTAACAACAACCTGGCTGACAATCTGAAAATTGTTCACAAATTGTATTTTGAATTGGATTTTTACATTCATTTTGTTGATTAAACAAAAGATTCTGGCATATTGCACCACTTTTTGTTTCAGTACAACATCCAGCACCAGATATTTCTTCTGCACTAATTATTATTTGATTTTGTGTTTGTTCATCTATTATCCAAGAAAAAGAAAAAACAGAGATTATCATTAATATAATTTCAAATATTGCTTTCCCTTTATCTCTTTTTTGTTTTATTTTCATTTTTAAACCAATCCAGGGGGAAAATAACAACTTCTTGTTGCAAACATAGTCTCCTCTTTTGTATAATAATGTTTTAGTGTATAAATATTTCCCCCCTGACTATTTGTTGTTTTTTTAATATCATATTCAGGATATAATCCCATATAACCAACATATTCAAAATTACAAAATCTTGATTCTTGATTTACAATTTCTTGTGATAATTTTGCTAGGTCATATATTGAACTAATTATTTTAAACTTAAATCCATTAAAACTTTTCTGTTCATTATTTTTTGAATAAGATATTTTTTTATCAATATTTATAACAACTTCATTTGGTTTTAACATAATATCAAAATTATTTATTTTTGAATCTCCTATTACTTCATAATTTTTCTTTTCAAGATTATTTATTAATTCTTCAAAACAAGCCTCGATTCTCTGTTTAGAATAGGACTTTAATTCATTTTCAATATGTTGTATATATAGGGGATATTGATTAACACAGGTCTTATATGCTTCATTTGTATAACATAAATAATTTACTTTAGTGTTATTAAAAAGAACATAATTTTCAGGATTAAGTTCTCCACCTTGTTTTAATAAAACATTTAATGGTTCTTGAACTGTTTTTAAAACACAATCTTCAATATATTCAGATGGATTTTCAATTGGATTTATTTTAACATCTGTTAAAGAAGGACCTCTAATTAATGTAAATAAAAGTATTAGTGAAATAACAAATATAAGTCCAATTATAACAAATATTGTAATTTGGGCTTTTTTATTAAAACCACTACTCATTTTTAACCTCATTTTTCTCATTTTTATTTAAAAGTTCAATTGCTTTTTCAATTGCATGAGATTTATTTCTATATTTACCTGTTTTTAAAATATTTTTTAGAATTATTTCTGTTTTTTCATCAATTGTTGCAGACACTCTTATTTTCATTATATTATTTAGTATTATTCAGTGTTTTTAAATATTTCTAAATCTTATTAAGTATTACTTAATATTACTGAGCATTTTATTAATATTAAGATTTTTTAAAAAAATTAAGTAACTATTTAAATATTATTTTTTAGAAAACTTTTTAGATTTTTTCAAATTTTTTTTATTTCTAGATTTTTTTTGTGTTTTAGAATCAATGTTACTTTTACCTTGACTATTTGCTTTTCTTAATGTATTTTTTCTTTCAACAACTAAAAAATAAAGAATAAAAATAATTAAAAAAGTTATAACTAACTGAGCAACACTATAAAAGCTTAATCTTGTTAAAGATGAACAAGGATATGGTTTATTAATATCTTCACATTCATATTGTTTTTTTAGGGCTGAATCTGTTACTATTTCATTTGTACCTGTTCTTATTAATGTTTTTATAAGATTTATATTATAATTTCCAGTTGTTTCACATTG
>CAYQOK010000008.1:0-33189 GCA_964419155.1 Candidatus Woesearchaeota archaeon | reverse complement strand
GGAACAATGAATGTTACAGATACAACTGGAGCAGGAATTAGAACAGATGGTTCTGGAAATGTTATTATTACTCTGGGTTAATTTTTAAATAATTATCTTAAAATACCATAGAAAGATATTTAAATAAACTTTATCTATTGTTTTTAACTAAATTTAAATGAGGTCAATATGAACAAAGCAGTCACAATAATCCTTGTTATTATCCTTGTATTAGGATTTGTTGGAGCAATAGGATATATTGTATGGGATAAGTTTAAAGAAAACCAAAATATGGAACTTGCCTATTATTTGCAAGCAGGTCAGCAACAAGGGATTACAGCAGCAGTTACTCAGATATATCAAGAAACTGAAAACTGTCAACCTTCTGTTATTACAATAGGTAATTTCTCAAAACAACTTGTTGATGCAAAGTGTTTAGAAGCTTATCTACAGCAATACTCAAATTAGTTCTTATTTTTTTATTTTATCTTTTTAGAAATTATTTATTAATAACTTCTTAGTAAGTTTTATAAGTTATTTTGTTCTTGTAAATGTATTAAAGGGGTTTAAAATGATTAAACAAAATAATAAACATTCTCAGACAAGATTAAGTTTTTTAATAATTTTTTTAATAATTCTTTCTTTATCTTTTTATTCTGTTTTTGCAAGTACTCTTAATTGTTCTTTTACTTCTTCTTGCTCTGATACTATAATTCTTTTAGTTAAAAATGATACAGGTGGATTTGATAATTCTCATGCTCAAAATACCTCAATGTATGGACAACCTTCTCAATATCCTTATTCATTATGTTGTTCTGTTGAAAATGCAGATTTAACAACAAGTTGCGAAGACACTATTTTTTTAAAACTTTCAAATGAAACAAATGCACATGTTCAAGTAGGAAGTTATTCAGGTCCTTATGATGTTTATGATGTTAATGCTTGTCTTTCTTTAGATCCTGGAAATATTAGTTGTGGTTATAGTTCAGGTTCTTGCCCTGAAAATAGGGTTTGTATTGCAAGTATAGCAAGTTCAGAAACTTGGAGTGAAAATTTAACAAATTCTCATATTGGTTCTTGTGATAAATATAATATGAAAATATGTTGCTCTTCAAATTCTCCCCCAATTATTGAATTAATTTCTCCTGAGGATGGATCTTCTACTTTTGATAGAACTCCTATTTTTACATGGGAAGCAAGTGATCCAGATGGAGATAGTTTAGAATATGAATTTAATATTAGTTTAGTTGGTTCAAGTACTTGTTCTGATTCCAGTAGATATGTTACTGGAATTAAAAATAAAAATTATACTATTCCTTCTGAATTAAGATGTTTATATGATAATAATGATTATTATATTTGGAGTGCAAGAGCTTGTGAAAATGCAACAGGTGAATTTTTATGTAGTCCTTGGGCTGATGCTTGGAAAATTAATATTAGTGCATTAGTTGAGATTAATGTAATTAATGATTATATTAATTTTGGTAATATTGCAATTGAACAAGAAAAAAATACTACTTCTGGGTATGAACCTATTTTATTTGAAAATAATGGGACTGTATTAACAGATGTAAGTATTAATGCAACTCAACTTTGGACATCTGTTCCATATGAACCTTCTGAATATTTTCAAGCAAAAACAAGAGCATATGAAGGAAATGCAACTTATGCAAATACTTCCTGGTTTAAATTACCTACAATAACAGGCTATGTAACTTTTGTTGAACAAATGAAATATCAAGAAACTAATAAAACATTAAAGATGGATGTATCTGTTAAAGCGCCGAAAAATGAAGCACCTGGAAATAAATCTTCAATTATAAATTTTAAAGCAAGTTTAGCTGAATAATGATTAAAAATATATTTAAAAAACTGAATTTCAATAAAATAATAGTTTTAACTCAATTTTTATTTATTTCTCTTACTATTGCTTTTTTTTATTTTTATGCGCCTATTGGAGTTAATCCAAGAGACAATTCTGTTTTATCTGGTAATAGTGTTTATTTTGATATTGAAAAAGCAGATTCAATTATTATAAGTAGAAATCCTGATTTTTCAGATTCAAGAGAAATAGATGCAAGAACATTAAAAGTTTATGCAATAAAACTTCCTCCAGGTGTTTATTATTGGAAACCTGTTGGAGCTTTAGAGGGAACTATTAAAAAATTTGAAATTGTTTCAACAGTTGGAATAGAACTTAATCAAACAAATAATTCAGATACTCTTTCAAATGTGGGAAATGTTCCAATTAGAGTAACACAAGAAGTTGTAATTAATAATACTCAAAGAACATCTAGATTAACTGGACTAGTTATTGATACAAATTCAAGTGTAAATTTAGAAAATGATTTTTTTGGAGGTAACCTATCAATAGTTTATAGGGCAGAACAATATGAATAATGTTTTTTTTAAATTAATAATTTTTATATTTGTTTTTATATTTGTTTTTGAAAATATAATCGCCCTTGGAATAACACCGGGTAGAACTACTATTGATTTTTCTCCAAATCTTGAAAAATCAGTTGAATTTTCAGTTATTAATACTGAAAAAAAAGATTTTGAAGTTGCATTTACTGTTCAAGGAGATTTATCTGATTATATTGATATAGGTTATTCTTCTGATTCTTTTTCAAAAGATGAATATGAGAAAAAGTTTAGTTATGATATTTCACTTCCATTAGAATTAAAACCAGGATTACATACAGCAGAAGTTATTGCAGTTGAAATAGCAAAAGGAATGAATAGTCAAGATACAATTATTCAAACAACAGTTAGTGTAGCAACACAACTACATGTTTATGTTCCTTATCCTGGAAAATACATTGATGCTTCATTAAATATTATTAATAGAGAAGAAAATAATTTAATTTCTTTTGAAATTCCTGTTATAAGTAGGGGACAAGAAAAAATAAATAATGTTCATGCTCAAATTAAGGTTTATAAGGGAAGTGATTTAATTGAAACAATTGTACTTAATGAAGGTCCTCTGAATCCTGGTGAAAGAAAGGTTTTTTCAAGAAATTGGGAACCTGAGGTAAGGCCTGGAATTTATAAAGCTGTTGTTGAAATAAATTATGATGGGAATAAATTATCTCTTGAAAAAGAATTTGATCTTGGAAAAGCTGAATTAGAACTTCTTTCAATAGGAACAAATGATTTTAAATTAGGGGAAATTGCTAAAATAAAAGTTTTAGTTAGTAATCAAAAATCAGATATAATTAAAGATTCTTTAGCTAATCTAAAAGTTTTTGATGAAAATAATAAAATAGCAGATATAAAATCTGAAAATTATGAAATCCCTGCTTCTTCTAATAAAGAGATGTTATTGTATTGGGATACTGAAAATCTTAAAAAAGGTGAATATACAGGAGATCTTAGAATTGATTATGATGAGAGATTTTTATCCAAGGGATTTAAAATAAATGTTAATGATAATTCAATGAAATTTACTGGAATTGGTTTTGTAGTTAGTTCTGAAGAATCAAAAAAAATCAGTGTAACAAGTATTCTTGTAATTGTTATTGGAGTACTTGTTTTGTTAAACTTAATTTGGTTTGCAATTTATATGAAAAACAAAAAAAAGAAATAATTTTTATATACTTCATATTATAAAAAGGTTTATAAATAATTGATCCCAATATTTTTTATGAAGATTACAAAAAAATTGGTGACTATACTTGTGGTAGTTGCTTTGGTTTTAACTGTATTAGCTGTAACTTCTGTAATTTTAAACTCTGGTAAAAAAATAAATACTACAAACACTATAGATGGTTCTGAAAGTTCAAGTGGTAATGTTGGTGTTCAAATTGTACCACCAATAATTGAGGAGGAAGGTTAATAATGGATTTTAAAAATATTCTTTTTTATGTATCAATTATTATAATTTTTATTTCAGCAGGAGTTATTTTACTTAATATTCAAGGACTAACTGGAAGAGTTACAGATACTGCTGTTGTTAATATTACTGTTGAATCTGCAGCAAGTATTAATTTTACAACTGATTTTATTGATTTTGGAAATGGAACTGTTTCAGCAGGATCTCCAAATGCTACATTGGATACATTAGGATTAGTAGATGGTGGAACTTGGGTAAATGTTTCAGGAGGTTTATATTTAGAAAATATTGGAAATGTAAATGTTTCTCTTTATTTAGCTAGTTCAAAATCAGCAGCTGATTTTATTGGTGGAACAAATCCGGGGTATAGTTATAATTTTACAGATAGAGATACAGAGCTTGGAAGTTGTATAAATGAACCTCCTTCTAGTTTTCCTCAAGGTGATTGGAATTCATTTAATACAGATCCAGGCGATTTAATCTGTGATGTCTTTGGATATGCAGATGCAGCTGATTCAATAAGAATAGATCTTCAATTAGTTGTACCTTCTGATTCAAAATCAGGAAATCTAACAGATGAGATTGTTGCAACAGCTACTGCAGTATAATTTTTTAGAAAACTATAAAAATCAGATTCTTATTAGATTGTTATGAATAAAAAGGGGTTTTGGAATAATATAATTTTTATTATAGTCTTATTAATATATGTTTTTAGTTTAAACTCTGTTTTTGTTAGTGCAGGATCCTTAGGTTTAAGCCCTGCAAAATTTTCTGATTTTTTTGAACCTGGTTTTCAAAAAGAATATAATATTAGGGTTATCTCTTCGGATTCTAAACAATTAATAGAAGTTTATGTTAAAGGAGATTTAGCTGAATATGTTAGTGTTGATAAAGATTCTTTAAGGGGTGGAGGAGAATTAAAAGTTTTTGTTAATCTTCCTGAGAATATTGAAAAACCAGGAAATCATAGGATTCTTGTTGGAGTAAGACAGGTTAAAGAAAAAGATGAACAAGGAATCGGGGGTTTGGCTGCTATTCAAGTTCCTATTGATGTATTTGTTCCATATCCTGGAAAATATGCTGAAATAGATTTTAGTGTTAGTAATATAAATAAAGGGGAATTATTACCTTATACTCTTAAAATTAATAATCTTGGTAAAGAAAATATAAATGCAAAAGTTGATATTAAAATTTATAAGGAAAAAAAATTAGTAAAAAGTTTTGATTTAGGAAGTTTTGAAATTGAATCAAAAAAAACAAAAACATTTCAAGATTCATTTAATATACAAGATCTTGATTCAGGTGTTTATACTGCTGTTGCAGTTGTAGATTATGGAAAAGAAATAAAACAAGAAAAAGAATTTAAAATAGGAACTTTAGAAATAAAGATTATTAGTTATACAAAAAACTTCCAACAAGGTAAAATAAATAAATTTGATATTGGTATTGAAAGTTTTTGGAATGAAGAAATAAAAGATGTATATGCTTCTGTTTCTGTTACAAATGAAGGTATTATTCTTGATCAACTTAAAACTCCTGAAATAGACTTAAAACCATGGGCATCTGAAAATCTTACTGGTTTTGTTGATTTTCAAGAAACTCCTACTGGAAAATATAAAGCAGGAATTTATGTTCATTATTCTAATAAAAGCGAATATAAATTAGTTTATGTTTATGTAAAAGATTTGGCTGATAAACCACTTAATTATTTATTAATCGGAGCAATAATTGTAGGGTTAATTTTAATAATAATTATACTTTATTTAATAATTGTTATTATGAAATTAAAAAACAATAAAAAATCTAAAAAATGAGAATTCCTAATATATTAAGGTTTTTTAAGAGAAATTTGCTTAATCTTACTGGAATAATCTTATTTATTTTAATAGGTTTATTATTTTTATATTTATTTTTTTTAGATAGTGAGGAGCTTTATACAAGTATTATTGTAGGAAATCATTCTGGATTTGATTTAAATTCAACAGCACTTACATTTGGATTGATTACTCCAGGACAGTCTGCTTCAAGAGCATTTAATGTTACAAATGAGAATTTTTTTAAAACGAAATTTGTAATTATGGGAAAAGGAGATATTTTTGATTTTTTAACTGTTTCTGAAAATGATTTTGTTTTATATCCTGGACAATCAAAAAGAATTATTGCAACAGTTGATATACCATTAAATACTTTAAAAAATACTTATGATGGAAAAATAATTGTTTCACAATATTTTTCTTTTTAAAATTTTTTGAATTAATTTAATAGTTAAAACAAAAAGGTTTATAAATAATTGATTCTAATATTTTTTATGAAGATTACAAAAAAATTGGTGACTATACTTGTGGTAGTTGCTTTGGTTTTAACTGTATTAGCTGTAACTTCTGTAATTTTAAACTCTGGTAAAAAAATAAATACTACAAACACTATAGATGGTTCTGAAAGTTCAAGTGGTAATGTTGGTGTTCAAATTGTACCACCAATAATTGAGGAAGAAGGTTAATATGGTAAATAAAAAAAATAATTCACTAAATAATTCAGAAAGTTATCTTAATATTATTGCATATGTTGCGATTTTATTAATAATTGTTTCATTTGTTTTTATATCTTTAAATATAAGGGGTTTTACTGGAAGGGCATCTACTGATTATGGTTATGTTAATATCACTATTGAATCTTCTGCAAATATTAATTTTACAACAGATTCTATTGATTTTGGTGCAGGACAGGTTAGTGGAGGTGGTTTTTCTGCATTAGTTAATTCAAATGGTGTTTCTGAAAATGGAACTTGGAATCAAACAAATCAAAGTCTTCATTTAGAAAACATAGGAAATGTAAATGTTTCAGTTGATTTAACAAGTGATTCAGATGCACTTACTTTTATTGGAGGAACAAATCCAGGATATCAATGGAATGTAAGTAATAATGAAACAAATAGCTGTACTCCTGGAATAACTATTGATTTAGATACTTACTTTAATGCAAGTACTGAAGGAGTGAGGGTTTGTGATGTTTTGAATTATGAAGATTCAGCAGATAGTATTTTTATTAATGTTGGATTATCAATTCCTTCTGATTCAAATACTGGTAATTTAAGTAGTATTATTACAGCAACTGCAACAACTTCTGTTTAATTTTAAAATGGTTAATAAAGAAAGAATTTCAATAGCAGTTAGTTTCTTAGTTATCTTTGTTTCTTTAGTTGTTATTTTTTTAAATTTAAATGGTTTTACAGGAATGGCTTCAAATGATGCAGGAATTATTAATATTAGTGTAGAATCAAATGCACAAATTGAATTTGTAGTTTCTTCAATTGATTTTGGTTCAGGAAGAGTTGAACCTGGGGCAAATTCTTCTATAATAGATACTCTTGGAAATGTTATAAATGGAACTTGGAATGCCACTACACAAGGGTTTATTGTGGCAAACATTGGTTCTTCTAATGTTACATTAAATTTAAGGGCGGGTAGAGATGCAAGTGATTTTATTGGTGGAACAAATCCAAGATATGAATATAATGTCACAAATAATGAAACAAATAGTTGTCTTAATTCAACAGGAGGAGATAATTTAAATTTAGGTTCTTGGAATCCTGTTAGTACTTCTGATATTGGAGATAGAATTTGTGATATTTTTTCTTTTGATCAAGAAAAAAATTCTATAAGAATTGATGTTTTATTAGAGGTTCCACTTGATTCAAATGTGGGTTCAAGAACAGATCTTTTTACAGCTACTGCTATGGCTATTTAGTATATAAGTAAGGTTTTTATATTTGAATTTGTTTGTTTTAAAATGAAAAAAGAGGAAATAATTATAAGCGGTTTTGTATTCTTAATTTTAATATATTTTTTATTTTTCAATACCTTTTTATTTGCAATTGAAGATAATGGAAATGTTAGTTTTGATTACTTAGGTCCTGAATTACTAATTGATATTGTTGTTCCTCTTTCACATGAATTTTGGAATTATACAAATAGATTAACAGAATTAAATGTAACTTCTAATTTTGATGTTGAAACCTGGACAATGGATCTTTTTAGATATCCTGATGAGGTGGTTATTTATGAAGATGTTGTTTTTTTACCTAATTATAGTTTTTTAAGTGCAAGAGGATATAACTATCTTTTTGTATCTGCTACTAATTCTTATTCTGGTTATGCAACAGATGATGTTTTATTTTTTGTTAATTCTTCTAATCATGCTCCTGTTCTTAGAAATGTAGCTAATCTTTATGGTTGTGAAAATGAATATCTTGATTATTATTTTTATGCTTCTGATTCTGATTGGGAGATTTTATCTGCAGATATGAATCCGTTAGATCCATTTTTCTTATTTACTAATCCTATTAATTATACTGATTTAAGTATAGAACTTTTTTCAGGAATTCTTGATAAAGAAGATACTTTAACTATTCATGAACAAGAAATAACTGTAACAGACGGAGAATTAGTTGATTCTTTTAATTTTAATGTAACAGTTATTCCAGTTAATAATCCTCCATTTGTCCAAGAAATAGGTGTTCAAACAGTTTATTTATCTCCTGGATCAAATAGTTTTACTTATGGGTTAGAATTATATGATGTAGAAGAAGGAAATAGAACAGATAGTAACTTTTCATATTCTCTTGAATTTTATAATTCTACTGCTATTTTTGATATTGATGGATATGGTTTTATGAATTATACTGCAAGAGTAGAAGATATTGGTGTTTATAATATTAGTCTTTGTGTTGGTGATTCTGGTACTGAAACTCATCCAAACATAAGTCTTTGTGAAGGAACTTCATTAAGTTTACAAACTTGTATTAATTTTAGTTTTACTGTTACAGATGATAATAGGCCCCCTGAAATAGTATCTTATTTTCCAGAAGAACTTAATTTTAGTGGTTTTGGAACAGATTATTTTTATTTTAATATTTCTACTTTTGATCCAGATGAAACTATTCCAGATATTTATTGGTATCTTAATGATAGTTTAATTGAATATGTTTTTGGAAATCAGTCAGATGATATTAATATTACTTTTGGTTGTTCTGTTTTTGGAAACTATACAATTAAGGCTGAAATTACAGATGGATTAGCTAATGATAGTATTCAATGGAATCTTTCAGTTAAATCAAATCCTTGTTCTCTTCCGCCTTCAGGTGGCGGGGGCGGAGGTGGTGGCGGAGGACAAATCTCTCCTTTTTGTTTAGAAAAATGGGGTTGTCTTCACTGGGGATCTTGTAATTCTATTTCATTTTTTGATAAAACAGGATTAAACCCTCATCCTTTTGGTTTATTAAATAGATCTAATTCAAATCTTCTTGAAGAAAATAGAGCTCAAATATCAAATATTTCAATGATTGAACAACTTTATTTAGATTGCTTTGTTCAAGGGATTAGTAGGGGAGATTGTGGTTATCAAATTAGGTCTTGTTTAGATGTTAATGAATGTAAAACTTATAAATATGTTCCAGAAACATTAAGAGCTTGCGGATATACTAAACAAGAAGCAAGTTGTAGTGATAATATTAAAAATTGTCATCATGGTTCTTGTGAAGTTCTTGCTGATTGTGGTGGCCCTTGTTCTCCTTGTCCAACTTGTAGAGATGGAATAAAAAATCAAAATGAAGAAGGAGTAGATTGTGGTGGCCCTTGTGAGCCTTGTATTTTTAACATTCCTTATACAAAAGTTCTTGGAAGAGTAAGTATATTTATAATCTTACTTGATATCTTATTAATATTATTAGTTATATACATAATTTATAGAATTTACAAAGCTTATAAAGAATATAAAGAAAAATCAAGAGAAAGATTAAACTTAAAAAACTAATTAAGTATATTATATAAATGAAAGAGGTCAAATTGAAACAACTATTTTTTAAAAAAGAAACTAAGAAAATCTACTTAATTTTATTCTTATTTTTAATTTATTTTATTTTTTTAGTTTCTGCAACCACTTATGAAGATGAAAATATTAAAGCTTCAATTTGGACTATTGGAACTTTGAATAATAGTCTTAATCAAAATTTTACATTTGGTCCTTTAAAAAACCCAAGTCATTATAATTTTTATTTTTATTCAAATTATTCAAATTCTTCTAATTTTATTTTAAATGGAATTAATAATAGTAATTGTAATATTAGCTTTAATGAAACAGGAATTTTTGAAACCCCTAATCAAATGCAGTTTAATTCTACTTCTGGTTTTTGGGAATTTAATCGAAGTTTTAATTATAAGGGATTTCATGATTTTATCATTAATTGTACAAGTGATTTTGGAAATGTTTTTCTGACTGATAATTTTACTGTGTTGAATACTCCACCAAGGATAAGTAAGAGTGTAGGGGGATATGTAAATTTAGATGAGGGATATTTAAGTTGTATTGAAGATACTATTTGTACTTTTAATTTTTCTGAAAAAGTTACAGAAGATGATTATAATGATAGGGCTATTTTAATGTATTTATTGAATACTAGCCTTGAGGATACATTAACTAATTTTACATTAAATCCAAATGGTATATTAGAAATAAATAAAACAATTTTAAGTGGTGATTTGAACGAAACACTTAATTTTCAAGTAAATGATAATATGAGTTCTGATTCTGCAATATTAGAAGTTAGAACAACAGCATTAAATGATGCTCCTGAGTTTATTGGTTTAACAAATGCTAGTTTAGAAGAATATGAATTATTTAATTATTCTTTTAATATTACTGATGAAGAAAATGATGTGCCCTTTGTTTTAAATATTTCTTTTTTAAATTGTTCAACTGCAGAATGGTCTTCAAGAGGTAGTACTAATTGTACTCTTTTTAATGAATCTGATTATCTATTTAACTCTACAACAGGATTATTTAATTTTAATTTTACACCGACTCATGATGATGTTGGTATTTATACAATTAATTTTAGTGTAATGGATTATAATGGTACAAAATGGCAAGATAATTCTACTAATTCACAGGTTTATTATTTTCAAGTTAATTCTTCATTACAAATAAATGTTAGTGATTGTCAAAACAAATTATTAAATGAATCACAAGAATTTTTTTGTATTGTTAATATAACTACAATTTCAGAATCAGAAAATATAAATGTTTCAACAAATGCATCATTAAGAAATTATCTTAGTTCTGGTTATAATTCTTCTTGGTTTTATAGTATTAATAATTTTACCTCTTCTGGAAATCATGTTTCTGTTGAAGTTAATATTACTCCTGGAAAAAAAGAAGTTGGAAATTGGTCTATTGATTTTAATGTTTTAGATTCCTTTAATAATTTAGAAACAGAAAAAATATATGTTTATGTTAATAGGACTTTTAATGAAAATCCTTTTTTAGACCCTGTTTCAAATATAAACACTTCAACAAATATTGAAAATAATATCCCCCTGGGTGTTTATGATAATGATTTTTTAATTCCAGATAAAAATGAAGGGTATAATGAAACCCTTTTCTTTAATTATACTATTTTTAATTCTTCTTTTGATTTAGTTAATTTTAGTAATCTTTCTTTATCTTCTCCAAATTATCCCACTCTTGGAACAAATAAATCAGAACCGATTCTTAAATTTACTCTTAATTCTTCTGAAGGCGGGGATTATATTTTTAATTTAACTATTTCAGATAAAGAAGGTTCTGAGTTTACAAGATTATTTAATCTATCAGCAGTAACAAATAATGCTCCGGTTTGGAATGAAAGTTTAAATTATTTTTTTAATCTCACAGCAAACTCAACTTTTTTAACTACTAAAAATTTTACATTAAACTTAACTGGTTTATCTTATGTTTCTGATTCTGAAGGAGATAATTTCACCTTTGCTTATAATACTTTAATGCAGAGATTTACTATGACTACAGATGGATTAATTAATTTTACAACTTATAAAGAAGATGTTGGAGTTTATTTTGTTAATATAACTGCATCTGATGGTTTTGGGTTGTCAAGTATAAAGACATTTATATTTAATACAACTAATATAAACTCATTACCAAATATAACTTCAATACAAGATTTTAATACTACTGAGGACAATTTAACTTCATTTATTTTTTATGTTTATGATGATGATCTTTTAATTAAAAATAAAGAAATATATCGTGAAAATATTAGTATTAATTATACTATTGAAGGAATTAATACTTCTTTGTTTAATATAAATAGGGTAATTGAGGTTCCTAATAAAAATTTTAGCAGGTTTAACATTACTTTTACTCCCAGTTATTTGGATATTGGAGAATATAATATTACATTAAATGCTTCTGATATGAATAATGAATCAGATTCAATAACTTTTAAATTATTAATTAAAAGTTCAAATGATGCTCCTGAATTTATAAATCTCACAACTCTTTATGCGGGTATTGATTTAAATAATTCTTTGTATTATAGGTTTTTAGTTAGTGATGAAGAAGATGGAAATTCTTCTGAAGAGGGTAATTTTAATTTTACATTTAGTTATGATTTTGTTAATGGAACTGATTTTATAGAATTAAATGAATCTATTTTTAATACCTCTTTAGGAGAAATTAATTATACTTTTAATGAATCTCAAGCAGGAATATACTTGTTAAATATTAGTGTAAATGATTCTGAAGCTGCTCAAACATCAGAGTTAGTAACTATTTATGTTTATAATTACCCTAAATTAGTTTATTCAAGCCCACTAAATTCTACAATTATTAATATGACTGAAAATATAACTTCTTTTTTTACATTAAAAACAAATCATTCTATAAAAGATAATTTAACTTATTCTTGGTTTGTAGAGGGGACTCAAAGAGATGAAAATTACACTTTTTCTAATTTTGGAAATGAAACTGAGGTCTATTGGAATTTTACGCCTAATTTTACAGATGAAACTACTTTAAAAAATCTAACAAATATTTCTTTAGTTATTTCAAATAGATATTATAATTCATCTTATTTTTGGTTAGCTAACATAAGTCATTCAAATTCTCCTTTGATTAATTTAACAAACATTCCTAGTCGGTCTGGAGGTTCTCCTCAATTAATAAATTTAACTCTTTATTTTTGGGATGATGATATCCCTGATTTAGGATATAATCAAGAAGTTGGATTTTCTTTTGAAGAAGTATTAGGTGATGATAATCTAAGTTCTGGAATTAGTGTTGCAATTACAAATTGGTCTAATTCTTCAGAAGGTTCTGTTTTGTTTAGTTCAAGTAGTTCTGTTTCAGGTTCTTTTAAAATAATTGCTTATGAATATAATGGAACAAATTCTTCTGATATTATTTCAAATATTACAAGCAATATTTTTAATATTTCTTTAGTTAAAGAGGTTGTACTTTCTCCAGTTCCAAGTTCAGGTGGTTCAAGTTCTACAACAAAAGTAAAATTAAATTCTATTAAAATAATTACTCCTGGAGAAGTTACTTTGTTTAAAGAAGATCATTTTGAGGTTCCTATAAAAATTCTTAATGATGGTGAAGTAACTTTAACAGGAATAAATTTAAGTTCATTTGCTTTTTTTAATGACCTTGTTGATCCTGAGGTTAAAGCTTCAATGGAGCGAACTTATATTGATGTTTTAAATCCAGGTGACTCTGAAAATTTAATTGTTTCATTAGGTGTTAACACAGATCGGGTTGGAAGATATAGGGTTACGGTTTATGCAAATGTATCTTCTCCAAAATTTTATGATTGGGGTGATTTTTATGTTGAGATTCCTGAAATGAATGAAACAAGAGCAAAAGAAGTTGTTATTTTTGCAGAAAAATTATTATTTGAAAACCCAGAATGTTTAGAACTTAGAGAAATATTAAAACAAGCAGAACAAGAAATGGAAAAAGGAGATTATGAAAAAGCTGTTGATATTGCAAATGATGCTGTTGAAGCTTGTAAAATGTCAATTTCAAGTGGAAGACAATTAGAATATAAAACAAAGAAAAGTTCTGAAGAGCTTTTAATTTACTTATTAATTTTTTATTTTATTGCTATATTAATTGGTATTTTTGTTTTTTTATATAAAAAGATAAAGTTTAATAAGGAACAAAAAAATGATTATATATAAAAAAAATATAAAAAAGAGTAAATGGTAGATATAACTCCTGGAATGATTTCATCTGGAACAGTAGATAAAAAAGAAGTGGAAAAAGTTTTTGAAGCTAATAAAGATATTGAAAATTTTAAATCACCTAAAAAGAAGTTTAATAAAGAACTATCTGTTCAAGAAGCAGGATTATTAATTGATTCTGTTAAATCAGAATTAAAAAAATCAATTGTAGGTCAGGAAGATATAATCCATGAATTATTAAGAGGTATTTTATGTAATGGTCATGTTTTAGTTGAGGGGGTTCCGGGAATTGCAAAAACACTTATTATTCTTTCTTTATCTGTTGTAACTGGATGTGAAGCAAAGAGGATTCAGTTTACAGTTGATCTTCTTCCTGCAGATATAATTGGTATAAGATCTTATACTCCTGGAAAAGGTTTTGAAACAATTAAAGGCCCTGTTTTTGCTAATTTTCTTATTGCAGATGAAATTAATAGAAGTCCATCTAAAACCCAATCAGCTATGTTAGAGGCAATGCAGGAGAAAAGAGTAACTATTGGTAGAGAAACCTATGAACTTCCAAAACCTTTTTTTGTTATGGCAACGCAGAATCCAATTGAAACTTCTGGTGTTTATGATCTTCCTGAAGCTCAGTTAGATAGATTTCTTTTTAAATTAATTATTGATTATCCCAATTCAAATCAGGAAATTGAGATTATTGATACAAATATCACTAATCGAACATTAGCTTCTTATGGACTTAGAACTATTTTAAATCCTCAGGTAATAATTAATATGCAAGAAAAAGTTAAAAAAATTTATTTATCAGACCCAATTAAAAGATATATTGTAGATATTGTGGGAAAAACAAGAGATAAAGATTCTGAATTTGCTAAATATATTGCATTTGGTTGTAGTCCAAGAGCTTCAATTGCCCTTGGTATTTCTTCAAGAGCAGAAGCTTTAATGGCTGGTAGAACCCATGTTCTTCCACAAGATGTTAAAAAAGTAGCTTATTCTGTTTTAAGACACAGATTGTTATTAAATTATGAAGCAGAAGCAGATAAGATTAATTCTGATATGATTATAAGAGAAATCTTTAAAATAATAAGGGTTCCTTAAAATGACCTTTAATGTAAACTTTCCATTAGCAGTGGCAAGATTTGAATCAGCACTTAAACATTTTTACATTAAAAAATTTCTTTATAAAACTCTTTTAAGGGGAAAAGGTTTAGAATTTGAACAATATAGAGAATATAGGGAAGATGATGATGCTTCTGATATTGACTGGAAAGCAAGTCTTAGATCAAATAGTTTTGTAGTTAAACAATATGTTGAAGAAAGAGAAATTGGAGCTTATGTTATTGTTGATTGTGGTCAGGGTATGCTGTTTGGTTCAACAGAAAAATTAAAAGCAGAATATAATGCAGAACTTACTGTTGCATTAAGTAAATTAATTATAAATTCAAGAGATAAGGTTGGATTAATTATGTATAATAATCATGTTGTAAAAGATATTCGTCCGTCTACAACAAAAAATCAATTTCAAATAATTCAAAAATCTCTTATTGATAAAAATAATTATGGAGGTTATTTTGATTTTAAATCATTAATTAGTTATCTTGTTAAAACTTTAAATTATAAAACAGATTCTGTTATTATTATATCTGATTTTTTACATATTGATGGTTCTGTTAAACCACTTTTAGCAAAGTTATCTTCTGGATTTGAGTTAATTTGTTTAATGGTAAGAGATCCTGTTGATATTAATCTTCCAAATATAAATCAGAGAATTATTGTTCAGGATCCTGTAACTGGAAAACAAATATTAATGAATCCTCATTTAATAAGAAAACAATATGCTTTTCATGCTCAAAAACAAAAACAAGCTGTTTTAAATCTTTTTAAGAAATCTAATATTGATTGTTTTGATATTTCTACAGATGAAGATTTTTCTTCTGATTTAGCTAATTTTTTAAATAAAAGAGTTAAAGGAGGTGGAAAATTATGATTTCATTTTCACATCCATTTTATTTATGGTTTGTCTTTTTAATTCCACTTTATTTTTTAGTTTTTTTTATGGGTTCTTCTTATACAAAAAGAAGGGCTGTTAATTTTGCTAATTTTGATTCTATTTCAAGGATTAGCGGAACAGAAATATTCTCAAAAGATTATTTTTCTTTTTATATTCATTTAACAATAATTATTGTTCTTATTCTTTCTTTATCTGGTATGCAATATGAGTTTTATGCAGATACAAGTGCATTTACCTATGTTATAGCAATTGATAGTTCAAGAAGTATGGGTGCAGATGATCTTCAACCAAACAGATTAGAAGCTGCTAAACAATCTGCAAAGAATTTTGTTAATGATTTGCCTATTGGAGTTAAGGTTGGTGTTTTATCATTTTCTGGACAAGCAATTGCTCTTCAAGAACCAACAACTTCAAAATCATTAATTAATCTTGCTATTGATTCAGTTGTTTTTGGAGATTTAGAAGGAACAAATATTTATAATGCTGTTTTATCTGCTGAACAATTATTCAAATTTGAAAAAAGAAAATCTATTATTATTCTTAGTGATGGTCAATCAAATGTAGGAGAAACTCCACAGATAATTGATTATGCCTTGTCAAGAGATATTGTTTTAAATACTATTGCAGTAGGAACTCCTGAGGGCGGAGTTACTGATTATGAGGCTATTTCAAGAGCAGATATTGATTTTTTAAAATCTCTTTCCTTTAATACTCAAGGAAGTTTTTTCTTAATTACTACTCAAGAGGATCTAGATCAATCTTTTGAACAACTTATTGAATATTCAAATAAAAAAATAACCCTTGAATTAAGGCCTTACTTAATTATTGCTGCAATGATAATGTTAATAATTAGTTGGACATTATATAATTTTAGGCTTAGAACAGTTCCATAATTCTTGTTTTTATAGAGTATAATCTTCCAATAAATCTTGAAAAAATATCTTTTTGTATTTCTACTTTTATTGGAACTTCACATGCCTTGCAAACCCCCCCGCAGTCTATGGATTGTTCATTTATATCCTTTTTATTATTAAAACAGGTTTCAGGATAATTTAATTCATCTGATAATAACTTTATTTCTCTTATTCTTTCAGTTTCTTTAGAATATAGTTGAATAAGAGATTTGTTTGTGATTAAGTCATAGATTATTAGATATGTTTTATTTTGAATTTCTTTCTTTTTTGTATATATGTCTATTTTTGAACTACACTCCCTTGTTTCTTTTTTTGTATTTAAACAATTATTTTTATCAATACATTCTCTTGACTGAATTCCCTTTACAAGAACTTCATCAAGTATTAGATTATCTAAATCATAATTTCCTGAACAATAACTCCAGTCAGTGCAATAAAAATCCGGTTTGCAGTTTTCATTATATTTATAAGAAGTACACCTCATTTTTTGAGGTTTGTTATAGGTGGTTCCGCAATTATTTAGGTCCTTACATTCAGGTGTGGTATACCCATTAGAACAGTCAGACCATTCACAAATCCATTCTTCATAACATTCTTCATAACATAATCTGTTTGTTATAGGGATATCAGTTGGAATACCACATCTGTTTCTATCTTCACATCTTCTTTTTTGTATTCCATTTATGCAATTTTCCCAGGAATAACAATACCAATCAGATACACAAATTTCTTTAATATATCTTTGTTCAATTTCTTTTGTATAAGGAATAATATCTATGATTCTTCCAAGTTCTTCAGAATCATTTCTAAATTCTCCTTTATTTGTTTCATAACCCTCTATATCAGTCATAGAATCTTTAATATAAATTTCAGAATAAAAAGGGACTTGTGTTTTTGAGATCTGATCACTACTACAATTTTGAAGATTAATTAAAAAAGGAAATTCGCAATTTTTTTCAGTTTCTTTATTTTGTATTAATATAGATGCATTTAATTGAAGGGGATTAGACAGAGATTTAATATTGTATTCTTTTGTATTTTTCAGTTCTGGAAATTCATTTATTCTATAATCTTTAAATACTCCGTCAATAAATGAAAGATATAATCTATTTAAGTTAACTAAATCTTCATCTTTTTTGATAATTAAGATTATTTTTTGATTTTCATTATCATAACAAGCACTATATCTCAAACCAATTTTTTCAGATAAGTCTTCACATTCTAAATTTTTTTCTGAATTTTTAGAATTATTTAATTTAATAAATATATAAGAAGTTGTTATTAATAATCCAAGGGTTATTATTGCTATAATTAAGGTTGTTTTTATCTGATTAATCCCCTTTTTTTCCATATAAATTTAATCTCTTTTAAGTTTATAAGTTTAATTAATATTTTATTTTATCCAAGAAACATTTTTATAGTTATTTTTACTAAATCTATTATGGCATTATTTGGAATGGGGCCTGTTGTTTTATTGGTTTTTAGTTTATCTTTAGCTGTGCTTTTAATTGTTTTAATTCTTTTATTTGTTTCTATTAAAAGAGTTTTACAAAAAGAAGCAGATAAAATTGCAAAAGACAGAAATTGGGCTTATTTAAAAAGTTTAGAGGAATTAGAGCACGAAATTAATGACAATAATCTTGAAAGTGTTATGGAATCATTACATAACTTAATTAAATCTTTTTTTAGAGAATATCTTAATATTATGGATGAAATAACTTATGAGGAAATAATTACAGAACTTTCTAATCAAGAAAAAGGGAATATTATTGATTTTTTAAGAAGATTTGAAAGTTTAAGATATGAAAATACAAAATTAAATAAAAAAGATTTAAGAAATATAATTAATCATTTTAAAATAATTCTTTCAGATAATAAAATTAAACCGCCTAAAAAAGAAGTTCCGGAAGATGGTAAAATTAAAAATTTTTATCTTGGTTTTAAAAATAAGAGAATACAAGAACAGGAAGTTCAAAAAGAAAGACTTTTTAATGAAATAAATGAACTTGAAAAAAAATATCTTGAATGGAAAAAAAATGGTTATGATGTTTCGCCTTTAAAACAACATATTTTATTTTTAAAAACAAAAAATCAAGAGTTATTAGAACAACAACCTATAAAAACAAAATAGATTTAATTATTAAAACAAAAAGATGGTGGATAAAAATATAATTGAAGATTTTAAAAATTTTGAAAAAGCAGTTAATCGTTTAGAAGAAATTAAAAAAGAAGTTAGTTCATTAGATATTACTGGATTTGAAGAAGAAAAAGATTCTATTATTTCTAAAATAAAAAATGTTTCTCTTTTACCTTCTATTGAAAGGGAATTAAGGGATCTTAAATATAATATTGTTCAAAGAGATATTAAACAAAGTTCTGAAAAAGAATTAAAACCAAAAAAAGAATTAAAACATAAAAAAAATCATAAAATAAAAAATAAGAATATTTCTAAACTTCCAAGTTTTTCTAAAACAATAAAAGATGCAGGATTTTATAACCAGGCAATAAAAGATGCAGTGGATATTAGTGATAAGGGTAACTCTATTTTAGATATACATAGTATTCCGGATTTAAAATCTGAACCCCCTAACGAATCCCTTTTACAACAAGAAAAAGATAAAAAAGAATATGAACCTCTTCCTTTAAATAATTTAAGTTTTTTAAAATCTCAAACAGAGATGTTTTTAGAATTACATGAGGTTTATAGGATACAAGGAAATTTAGATAGGATTCAGATTTATCTTGAAAGACTAAGTAATGAACTTGATTTTAAAAAAGATTATGAGGCTCTTTTTGAATTAATTAAAGATACTGAAAAAACAAAAGATCTTTTTGATTTAATAAATAAAAATATTTTAAATTCTGTTGAAATTAAATAATTTTCAGATATTGGCTTTTAAGCCCTTTAAATGCCCGGATTTTATAAGAAAGGTTTTTAAACCCTGTTTGCTTTTTTTGAATATAAAAAGTGGAGAATTAATTGTTTCTTCACATTATTAATATTAAATTAATTTTAGTTATAAATGGATCAAAAATCATCATATAGCGGAGATAGTATTAAAGTTTTAGAAGGATTAGGGGGGGTAAGAAGAAGACCTGCAATGTATATTGGAGGAACTGGAAAAGATGGTTTACATCATCTTGTTTATGAGGTTGTTGATAATTCTGTTGATGAATGTCTTGCTGGAGTTTGTAATCAAATAAATGTTACATTAAATAAAGATGGAAGTGTGAGTGTTGAAGATAATGGAAGAGGAATTCCAGTTGAAATAAATAAAACATATAATAAAAGTGCATTAGAATTAGTTATGACTAAACTTCATGCAGGTGGTAAATTTGAAAAAAAAGCATATGCTATATCAGGTGGGCTTCATGGTGTTGGTGTTAGTGTTGTAAATGCCTTGTCTACTAAAGTTATTGCAGTTGTTAAAAGAGATGGTCATGTTTATGAACAATCTTATCAGTTGGGTATTCCATTAACTCCTTTGAAAATTACTGGAAAATGCGATATTGGAGAAACAGGAACTACAATTACTTTTTATCCAGACCCTGAAATATTTTCTGTAATGGAATTTGATTTTGTTACCTTAAAAAAAAGATTTCAGGAAATAACTTTTTTAAATGCAGGATTAAAAATAACTCTTCTTGATGCAACTACATCTAAACAAGAAACATTTCATTATCCTGGAGGAATATCTGATTTTATTAAAAAAATATCTCATGGTAAAAATCCGTTACATAAACCGATTTATTTCAAAAAAGAAACAAAAGATGTTTCTGTTGAAGTTTCAATTCAATATGTAGATTCTTATAATGAAAATATCTTTGGTTTTGTTAATACTATTAATACTACAGAAGGCGGAACGCATGTATCTGGATTTAAATCTGCTTTAACAAAAGTGATTAATGATTATTCTTCTAAAAAAAATATGGCTAAGGATCTTAAGATAGAGGGTGCAGATTGTAGGGAAGGGATAAATGTAATATTAAATCTTAAGATGGCAGAACCTCAGTTTGAAGGGCAAACAAAAACTAAATTAGGGAATAGTGATATAAAAGGGATTGTTGATTCTTTAACATCAACTGCTTTATCTGAATTTTTTGAGGAAAATCCAAGTATTGCCAATAAAATTGTTTCAAAAGTAGTTTCTTCTGCAAAAGCAAGATTTGCAGCTAAAAAAGCAAGAGATTTAGTAAGAAGAAAAAATGTATTAACTATTGGAAGTGGTTTGCCTGGAAAATTATATGATTGTTCAAGTAAAAAAACAGATAAGACAGAAATTTACATTGTAGAAGGAGATAGCGCTGCAGGTTCTGGACAAATGGCAAGAAATAAAGAATTTCAAGCAGTTTTGCCATTAAAGGGAAAAATATTAAATGTTGAAAAAGCAAATCCTGTAAAAGCATTATCTAGTGAAGAGATAACTAATTTAATAACAGCTATTGGAACTGGTGTTAAAGAAAATTTTGATATAACTAAACTTAGATATAATAAGATTATATTAATGTGTGATGCAGATGTTGATGGGCAACATATAACTACATTATTATTAACTTTTTTCTTTAGATACATGCCAGATCTTATTGAAAAAGGGCATATTCACGTTGCTGTTTCACCATTATATAGAATTAGAAAAGGTAAGATATTATATGTTTATTCTGATGATGAATTAGAAAAAGAATTAAAAAAACTTAATGGAAAAGCAGAAGTTCAGAGATTTAAAGGACTTGGTGAGATGAATCCAGACCAGTTATGGGATACTACAATGAATCCTAAAACAAGAATACTCAAAAAAATCTCTATTGAAGATGCTGTTCTAGCAGACGAAGTTTTCTCGATGTTAATGGGAGATATAGTTAAACCAAGAAGAGAGTTTATTCAGAAAAATGCGCATATTGCTGAAATAGATATTTAATAAAATGGAAGAAGAACAAGATAAAGCAGAAATAAAAGAAGAAGAACTAATAAAAGGTTCAGAAAAAGAAGTTAATGGTAATGGGGAGTCTGATAAAGTTGAGAAAGGGGTAATAAACTTAAAAGACCTATCAGAAGATAGAACCATTAACACAGAAATTTCTGGTGAAATGAAAAGAGCATATATTGATTATGCTATGAGTGTCATTGTTTCAAGGGCATTGCCAAGTGTTGAAGATGGATTAAAACCAGTTCATAGAAGAATTTTATATGCTATGAAATCAATGGGGCTTGAAAAAGGAACGACAAAAAAGTGTGCAAGAATTGTAGGAGATACAATGGGTAAATTCCACCCTCATGGAGATATGGCAATTTATGATGCATTAGTAAGATTGGCGCAGAATTTTTCTCTGAGATATCCTTTAGTAAAAGGCCAGGGAAATTTTGGAAGTATTGATGGAGATAGCGCTGCTGCATCAAGGTATACAGAAGCAAAATTAAATAAATTTTCTATTGAACTTTTACAAGACATTGAAAAAGAAACTGTTAAATTAATTCCTAATTTTGATAATTCATTAAAAGAGCCTGTAACATTACCTGGAAAATTACCAAATCTAATAATTAATGGAAGTAGTGGTATTGCAGTTGGTATGACTACTAATATTCCCCCTCATAATTTAAGTGAAGTTTGTGATGCAATTTCTACTTTAATTGACCGTCCTGAAATGAGTACAGATGAAATTTTAGAAATAATAAAAGGTCCTGATTTTCCAACCGGAGGTCAAATTGTTGCTGAAAACTTAAAAGAGATTTATGAATCTGGAAGAGGAAGTATTGTTTTAAGGGGTAAGATTACTTCAGAATCTGGAATTAAAAAAGATAGAATAATCATAACTGAGATTCCTTATCAGGTTAATAAATCTGAACTTATAAAAGACATTGCAGGTCTTGCAAGAGATAAGAAACTTCCTGATATTTCTGATATTAGGGATGAGTCTTCAAAAGGAAAAATAAGGGTTGTAATTGAATTAAAAAAAGGTTCTGATTCTAAGTTTACTATAAATAGATTATTTAAATCAACAAAAATGCAGTCAAGATTTGATGTTGTATTAATTGCACTTGAAGAAGGGGTTCCAAAAATGTTTACTTTAAAAAAGATTCTTTTAAGTTATATTAATTATAGAAGAAAAATAATAAGGGCTAGAACTGTTTTTGATCTTAAAAAAGCAGAAGCAAGAGAACATATTGTCAAGGGACTTTTAATTGCATTAGCTAATTTAGATGAAGTTATTAAAATTATTAAATCTAGTAAAACAACATCAGAAGCTTCTGAAAGTATTCAAGTTAAATTTGGTCTCTCTAAAAAACAAACAGAAGCTATTCTTGAAACTACATTAAGGCAATTAACTTCATTAGAACATGAAAAATTAAAAAAAGAAGAAGAAGATTTAATCAAACTGATTCAAGAATTAAAGGATATTCTTGATGACGAAGGTAAAATTCTTAAAATAATTAAAAAAGATTTAGCAGAATTAAAAAAGACATATGGAGATAATAGAAGAACACAGGTTTTACAAAGAATTATTGAGATAAAAGAAAAAGATCTTGTTAAAAAAGAAGATGTTGTTATAACTGTAACAGATAAAGGATATGTAAAAAGGATGAGTTTTAAAAATTATAGGGAACAAAAAAGAGGTGGAAAAGGAGTTATTGGTGCTGATTTAAGTACTGGAGATTTTGTTAAACAAGTGTTAAGTTGTTCAACTCATGATTATCTTTTATTATTTACTGAGCGCGGAAGGGTTTATTGGTTAAAAGCACACAAGGTTCCAGAATCTCAGAGATATGGAAGAGGTCAAGCGGTTGTTAATTTGTTAAGTATTAAAGATGATAGAATATCTTCAATAATCTCAGTTAAAAAATTTGAAAATTATCTTTTTATGGCCACTAAAAAAGGAGTTGTTAAAAAAATAAAGTTAGAAACTTTTTCAAAACCAAGATTGACTGGAGTAAGGGCAATTAATCTTCCATTAGATAATTCAGATGGTTTAATTGGAGTTAAGGTAATTGAAAAAGATCAAGAAGTTATGTTAATGACTATGAAAGGACAGGCAATTAGATTTAATTCAAGCACTGTAAGATCTATGGGGAGGGCTAGTTATGGGGTTCGTGGAATAAAACTTAGTAAAGATGATTGTGTGGTTTCTTTAGAGAGTGTATTAAAGGGAGAGGGAATGAAAAACCAGAGCATCTTAACTATAACTCAAAAAGGTTATGGAAAAAGAAGTTCTGTTGAAGATTATAGATTAACTTCAAGATCTGGAAAAGGAGTAATTAATCTTAAGGTAACTGATAAAACTGGAAAAGTTGTTAAGACAATTTCTGTTATAGATAAAGATGAGATTATAATAACAACTCATAAAGGAATTGTTATAAGGACAACTGTTGAAGATTTAAGGGTAATGGGAAGAGCAACACAAGGAGTTAGAATTATTAAGTTAAATCAAGATGATGAAGTTAGCGATATAGCAAGGTTAGATAAAGATGAAAATGTAGATTAAACTTACTCTATTAATTCTCCACAACCAATTAATCTCCAATGATTATTTGTGTTTCTTGCTATTCCAATACCTGCTGATTTTAATGGAACAATAGGTATCTTTAAGTTGATTATTGCTTCATCTTCTTTTATTCTTTCAATAATTCCTATTGTTGTGGTTGTATTTATGCTTAACATTACTTCTTCTGAAACTTTTAATGAATCTTCTGTTTTCAGGTCTTTGTTTTGTTTTTCATTAAAAATTTTAAATTTTATTTTTATTTTTTTTGAAATTTCAGGAAGTTTTTCATTTATTCCAATAATATTCCCGGATAAATTATCTGTTTTAGTGACAATATTATCTAATTCAGTTTCAATTGCAAGACTTCCTCCTGGTTTTGCAGTGGTTATGATGTGATTTCCTCTTCTAATTCCCATTACTTTTGTTTTTACTGTTTGATAAATAAATTGGTTTGCCTTTTTTTCATAAATTCCTGGTTTTATCTCGATATTATCCCCTACATTTAATGTTCCTTGTTTTAAAATTCCTGCAATTATCCCCCCAGTCATTTTTTTAAAATCTGTTCCAGGTTTGTTTATATCAAAACTTCTTGCAATTAAAAATATTGGGTCTCCTTTTTCATTTCTGTTTGGAATCTCTAGTTCTAATAACTCTTTTTTTATTTCATCAATATTAACTCCTTGCTGTGCGGAGACAGGAATTATTTTTGAGTTTTCTGCGATTGTTCCTTTAACAAAATTTTTTATTTCTTCATAATTTTTTACTGCTTCTTTTTTATCTACAAGATCAATTTTATTTTGGACAATTATTATGTTTTTAACATTTTTTGCCTGCAATGCGATTAGATGTTCTTTTGTTTGTGGTTTTATTCCTTCATTTGCTGCTATAACTAATATTGCTGCATCCATCATTGCAGCACCAGATAACATTGTAGCCATTAACATTTCATGGCCTGGAGCATCAACAAAACTAATGTATCTTGGTTTTTTATCTGTTTCATTTAATATTAGTTCTGCATAACCTAATTTTATTGTTATTCCTCTTTTTAATTCTTCAGAATGAGTGTCTGCGAATTTTCCTGTTAATTTTTGAAGGAGTGTTGTTTTTCCATGATCAATATGACCAACCATACCAATATTTAACATGGGCATTAATTCAACATTGATTTCTTTTTGATTTGACATATTTATATGAGAGTTAAGGTGTTTTTAAAGTTGTTTATTTTAAGATTAAATTTAATGTTAAATCTTAAATTTTTGTTTTATATTATTTAGATTACATATAAATTCAATTTCTTTTATTTTATCTGATAAAATACTTATGCTATTTTCTTGTTTAGAATTTATTGTTATTTTAGAAATTTGTTGATTTTCATAAATTTCACATTCTACATTAAAATCTAATGGATTTGAAAATTCAATAATCATCTGATCCGGAATTTCATTTGATATATCTCCTTTTATAAATTTTTGATTTATTATTTTTATTCCAGAACTGCAATTTTCAATGCATTTGAAATTTAGCTCTTGATATATTTCACCTTTATTTTTTAGTTCATCTTCTGATACTTCATAAACATTTTTTTGATCAATAACTCTTGCAGTTAGTTCTGTTTTTATCATGGGTGTAATAACATATACTATTGATGCTAAAACTAAACATAAAAATATCAATATTCCTAAAATTGTTTTTTCCTGCTTTCTTGTGATTTCCTTAACTGAATCCATTATTTTAACAATGATTTTTTATATAAAAATCTATCTTTTTAGATGTTTTTAAAAAACAAAAGATTTAAATACATTAAGGTATTATAATATTTTAATATGGTTAAAAATTATTTATCTGAATGTGAATTTTGTAAGATTTTTTCAAATACAAGTAGATTAATGATTTTAGAAAGTTTAAGATTAAAACCATTAAATGTAAATGAAATAATTAATATAACAAACTTGCCTCAATCAGTTGTTTCACAAAATCTCTCTATGATGAAAATTAGGGGAATTGTAGATTCTAAAAAAAATGGAAGTTTTGTTATTTATACTTTAATGCATCCAGAAATACTTGATGCATTTGATATACTTAAAAAAGTTAAAGATAAAATTAAATTAAATTATAGGAGGTAAAAAATGTCAAAAGCAATAGAATTGAATAGTGAAAGTTTTGAACAAGAAGTTTTAGACTCTGATTTGCCTGTTTTAGTTGATTTTTGGGCTCCCTGGTGTCAGCCTTGTTTAATGATGGTGCCAATACTTGATGAACTTTCTCAAGATTTAAAAGATAGTGTAAAAATTGCAAAAGTGAATACAGAATTGCCAGAAAATCAAGAGTTAGCAATTGAGTATCAAATCAGGTCAATACCAAACATGAAATTATTCAAAGATGGAAAGATTGTTAGAGAGTTTATTGGATTAATGCCAAAAGAAGCTCTTAAATCAGAGATAATTAGTGAGTTAGGAATTTAATTTTTTATTTTTTTATTTAAATTTAGTTAAATATTGGAGATAAAAATGGAAAAAAAATATGATTTAATAATTATTGGAAGCGGACCTGCAGGAATCTCTGCAGGAATATATGCTGCAAGATATAATCTTAATTTTATTATTTTTGGAAAAGTAGATGGGGGAACTGTTTCAGAAGCGCATAAAATCTGTAATTATCCTTCACAAAATAATATCTCTGGTTATGAACTTACTCAGAAAATGACTCAACATCTAAAAGAACTTGGATCTAATATATTGCATGAAGAAATAAAAAATCTTCAAAAATATAAAGATCATTTTTTATTAGAAACAAATAAAAAGAAATATTTTTCAAAAAATATAATTTTAGCTACTGGAAGAAATAAAATAAGATTAGGTGTTTTAGGTGAAACTGAGTTTTTAGGAAAGGGTGTTAGTTATTGTGCAACTTGCGATGGAGGATTTTATAAGAATCAGATTGTTGCAGTGGTCGGAGGAGGAAATTCAGCTGTTACAGCTGCATTATTATTATCTCAACATGCAAAAAAAGTTTATATTATTCATCGTAGAGATAATTTTTCAAAAGCAGAACCTGCATGGAGAAATCAACTCGAAAAAGATTCTAAGATAAAGCCTATTTTTAATTCAAATATTAAGGAAATAAAAGGAAAAGGTTCTGTTGAATCTGTTCTTTTAGATAGTGGAAAAGAAATAAAAATTCAGGGGGTGTTTATTGAAATAGGGTCTAAGCCAGATGATTTTTTTATTAATAAATTAAATTTAGAAAATGAAAAAGGTTATATTATTGTAAATAAATCTCAAAAAACAAATGTTAAAGGAGTTTATGCTGCAGGAGATATAACAAATAATTCTTTGAAACAAATAATTACAGCAAGTGCTGAAGGTGCGATTGCAGCAACATCAGTATATGAATCCTTAAAATTAGGAGGTTAAATTGAAATTATTTATATTTGGTTCAACAGGTGACCTTGTTAAAAAAAAAGTTATTTCTGCATTACAGTCCCTAGATAAAAAGGATTTTGAAATTTATGCATTAGGAAGAAAGGACTTAGATAATTCATTATATCATGAGTCTGTTTGTAAATCTAATTGTACTGAATTATTTAAAAAAAGATTAAATTATATTAATGTTAATTTTGAGTCAGAAAATATATGCGAGAGTTGTATTGAAATTTTAGATAAGGATGAAATAAATTACTTCTATATTGCTCTTCCTCCTGAACAATATTCAAAGGTATTAATTTACTTAAATTTTATTAAAAAAAATGGTTTTAAGATTAGAATTTTAATTGAAAAACCTTTTGGAAGTAGTTTTGATAATTCTGTTTTATTGTTTAATCTTTTATCTAGATTAGGTTTAGAAAAAGATATTTTTTTAGCAGATCATTATTTATTTAAAAAAGAAATTTTAAAGATTAAGAAAGAAAATTTTAAAAAATTAGATTTAATTTTTATTGAGCCCTCTGTTTTAACTAATCGTTTTAATTTTTATGATTCTACAGGGCAATTAAAAGACATGGTTCAGGGACATTTAATAAATTTACTTTTAAGGATTCTTCCTGATAATTTATCTATTAATGATTTGATTATTGAAGAATATAAAAGAGGTCAGTATGGAAATGGTATTGATAAGGGGTATGTTATGGATGTAAATAAACAGTCTCAAACAGAAACTTTTGTTTTTATTAAATTAAGATATAAAGATTCTATTATCAGAATTTATAGTGGAAAAGAGTTTAAAGATAAGATAAGTAAGATTATAATAGATGATAGGGAATTAAATATTGAAGATCAAAATTCTTATGGGCTGTTATTTAAGGGTTTCTTTAATAATAAGAAAGAAAAATTTCCAACTAAAGAACAAACATTATTTTCTTGGAAATTAATTGATAATATCTTAAAAAAACAGTCTGATTTATTTTACTATGAAAAAGGTATCAGATTTTCTAAACTGAATTTTTTTAGTTAAAGTTTTAAAACAAACATTTATAAACAAGAAGGTTATTAGTTCTATACAAACTTTGGACATTTAATATGGATAATAAATTTGTGGTAAAAAGATTGAATTATGATCAAGAAGAAGAATTTTATAAGGCAATGAACCTTTTAGAAAATAATTTAGGAGATAAATATAAGGATGTTTATCATTTAGTTGAAAAAACTAAAGATATAATTCCTAAAACATTTGTTGTGTCTAAATTCTTAGCTCATAATTTTTGTTTTCCTGTTGCATGTTTAGTTTATGACGTTCCCCTTTCTTACTCTAATTCAAAAGAAGGTGAAAAATTTATTGCAATTAAATATCTTGCAGTTGATCCTAAATATAGAAGAAAAGGATTTGGAAAACAACTTGTTAATACTTTAGAGGATTTTGTAAAAAGTGTAAGATTTAATAAAATAAAATTAGAAACAGACATTGAAAATTTTCCTTTTTATGAAAATCTGGGATTTAAACCATTTGATAAATCAGGTGATTCAATTTATTTAGAAAAAAAATTAGATTAATTTTTTAATATTTCTTTTTTAACATTTTCCATAATACTTTTGATTATTTTTACTAAGTTTTGTTTGTTATCTATATATTCATCTTTTATGTTCCATACTTTTACATTATATCGGTTATCAAAATATTCAAATATCTGTTTTGGAACATCATCAGCAACAATTATTATTTTATCTGCCCAGTTAAGCAGTTTTATAGAAACCCCAACTGGTTTTCCTTTTATCTTGATACCCAATAGCCTTGATTCTCTTTTTTGATAGTTCATTAAGGGATAGTTTCCCTTTATTATGCCTGCACTTTTTACTTTTATGTTTTTTATTTTATTTTCTTTAATTAGTTTTTTTGCATAACTTTCAGCAACTTTGCTTCTGAACATATTATGTCTACAAATAAACAGTATATTGACCATCTTTTTTAATTATCCCCTCTTTTCATTAGTATTTGAGTAGTTCTTTATATTTATAAATATTTTCTAGATAGATTATTTAGAAACAATTAACTTTAAGATGGAGTATATAAAATTTTCTGAGTTCTATATTGAAAACTGAATAAGTAGGAGTAAATAAATTAATATTTTTATGGACATAAATAAGTAAAGTCTTAAAATATTATAGTAAAATTTAGGATTAATAAGAGATTTTATGGGATTTAGATATTAAAAAAGCATAAATATAAAATATGCGCGAGCCGAGAGTTGAACTCGGGTCACAACGTTGGCAACGTCGTATTCTAACCACTAAACTACCCACGCATAAATTAAAATAAGTATAATGGCTTTAAAAATATAATCCTTTGTAAAATTTCTTAGATGAATTTGAATTATTTTCCCTTAAAAATATATCCTTTTTTAGATTCTAATAAAAGAGTTCCTATCTCCGGGCCTATTACTTTCTTTCCTGTTATTAAATCATAATTATCTAATTTTGGAGCTGAAAATAAATGATGTAAGTTAATTACTTTTTCTTTATTATCCTTGTTAAGTAATATAAAAAAATTATTTTTATCAACAGAAAGTTTATATGTAAATAAATTACTATTGTCATTAACTTTCATTTCACTTAAACCAGGGATTTTTTTTATATTTTCATTATTTTGGGGAAAATAATTTTTTCTAAATTTTATTAAATTTTTATAATATTCTTTCATTTCTAATGATTGTGAATCATTTAGTAGATTCCAATTCATAATGTCTCTTGATTGAGCTATTCTATTTGAGCCATCATTATATTGTCTCATTGCTAACTCCTCGCCATAATAAATTAAAGGAATTTGGGGTAGTGTAAATTGTAATAATGAAGCTATTTTTTGTAAACTATTATCATTCCACCTATGTAAAAACCTATGAATATCATGATTTCCAAGAGAAGAGATAGAATCATAATCAGTTAAATAATCTATGGATTTATTATAATTTTTTCTTATATTTTTAAAAAAATCTGGCGACATAAAATCAAATGAAAACAATAACATAGAGTTAATGTCAAATTCACCATCACAAAAACCATAACATTCTCCTGTTCCCAACTCAAAACCCCAATATTCTGCAAAAACCTTTTTATTTTCAAATCGATTATCTATAAAATTATTTAGTTCTTTTATAAATGATCTTGGTTGTAAAAAACCAGAATCAAGCCTTATTGCATCAAAATCAAAATTAGATAACCAATAATTAAGAACTGACTTATGAAAATTAACTACTTTATTATTTTTTAAGTTAAGTAACGGATGGTTTTTTAATCCAAAATAACAAAGATAGTTTTCTGAATTTACTTCTTTTAATTTAGAGGGATTTCCAGATGTTACCTTATAGACCATACCATCAAAATAATGGTTATATTCTTTATTTTTTTTCATTTGATCTATATATAAAAACCATTCTCTATCTGAATTTTTTTTTGAGAGACCCTTTGTTTTAAATAAGGGGTGATTATCTGAGACATGTGTTGCAACATAGTCCATGATAACTCCAATATCTTGTTTTCTTAATTTTTCAATTAATCTTTTTAGATCTTCTTTAGATCCGATGGAGGGATTTATTTTAAATGAATCTTCATAAAGGTATCCATGATAATCCTTACAATTGTTTACTGGACTTATTAATAAATGTGTTATTCCAAGATCTTTTAAATATTCAATTTTTTCTTCAATACCTCTTAAATTTCCTCCTTGTATGCTATTGAACTTTAGATTATAGTCTGGACTATATAATTTGTTTACTAAGCTATTGTTTTCATTGTTAAATCTATCTGTAACAATTTGATAGATTACAGAACTTTTATTGAGCATTTTATATTCCTTAAGTTTAGTTGCTAAATAATTAAAATAGTGCTATTTAAATGTTTTTATTTAGAATTATTTATTTAGGTCTTTTATAACTTCTTTAGCAATGTTTTTATTAAGACATTTTTGACAAATAAGGTTTCCAAGAGAATCTTTTTTAAAAAATTTCTTTGAGGTATGTTGGTTGCAACTAGGGCATAGTTTAATGCAGTTTACACAAACTTTTTCTTTTGTAACAGAATCTGTTAAGATATGTGTTTTACAAAAATATTTTCCACATTCACTACATTTTGTTGCACAATCTGAACATAGTTTAACAGAACAAAAATCGCATTTTTTAGTTAAACAATCTTTACAAAAATCTCTTCCACAGGAAATACACTTAGAAATGCAATCTTCGCATACAATATGGCTTTTTGAACAAAGATATATTTTATTTATTTGTTTTTTACATTTTTTGCACTCAATATTTTTCGATTCTTTTGTAAGTGGGTCTATTTCAATTGATATTATTGAATAATAAGATGAATCTTTTTTAAATACCTTAATTTCAAAAATATAAAGGGGATAATATATGATTGTTGTATTAATTAATTTATTATTTATATTTAAACTATGTTTTTGTTTTAAATCATTTATAGTAAAATCTTGTTCTTGTTTTATTCTCTTTAGTTCCTCACTATTTTCTAGTTTTTCTAAATTTTTTCTAGATTTAATTATTTTTTCTTTTATTTCTTCACTTTTTATTTTTAAATAACATTTTTCAAGATATTCTAATCTCTTTCTTTCTTTTTTTATTTCTTCATTAATTTCATATGATACTTTTGAAAAATGAGCTTTTAAATCATTTATCTCTTTCTCAAGACTTATTTTTAGATTTTTACTGATTTCCTTTATCTTTGGATTTAATATGCTCCTTAATGATTCTTTTGCGCAATTATAATTTTTTTCAATTTCTTTTTCATCAAGATCTTCTTTTTTACCCTTCTTAACTTTATATCCTTCTAAATTTCCTTTTATAACATTTCCATCATGAACAAAAACCTCATTTATTGATTTAGTGGTCTTACTAAGATAATTAAAACTTGTTTGAAAAGTAAATCTTGAAAAAAATTTATTTTTATGACTTTGTTTTAATAAACTGATCTGGGCATTTGGAAAATTATATGCTTTTTTAATCTCTTTAGATTTATTAAAATCAAAATCTAATTCTAAAAGAGTACTTGTTGATTGTTCTTCAAGATATTCCATTATTTTCTTTAAAAAATAACTTCCTTGAGAGACCAATTCATAACCCTCTTTAATATCTTCTTTTGAAAAAACAAGATAATATGGAGGTTTAAGTCCTAAAAAAGATTCAAATTCTTTTGAAACATTTGAGATTACAATTAGATCTTTATTTCCAGAGATTTCTGAGCCTAAATTTTTAAAAAAATTAATGACAAAATTAAAAAGTTTATTTTCTTCCATGATCTAATAAGTTTAAATTTTCTGTTTTAGTATTGTGATATTCACTTATACCTTTTTCAATTGAATCTGCTTATGAATACTTACTTCTGATTTGTGCGTGGTGAATTAATAGTTTTTTATCTAGATGTTATTTTGGTGTTTTGAAAAATACAACCATTTTAAAGATTTTAATTTTATTCCAAAATAGCTTTTATAATTTTATTAACTCCTTTATTGATT
>CAYQOK010000007.1:25392-34626 GCA_964419155.1 Candidatus Woesearchaeota archaeon | reverse complement strand
AATATTAAGAAATCAAAAAAATGAAAAAAATATATTTAATAGGGCTTGGATTAAATGAAAAAGGAATTAGTATAGGGGCATTAGGGGTTTTAGATAAATGTCAGGATATTTATCTTGAAGATTATACTGTTAATTTTCCTTATGATATTTTAAAATTAAAAAGCATCATAAAAAAAGAAATTACTGAAATTGGAAGAGAGGAAGTTGAATCTGATTTTTTAATTAAAAAAGCAAGTAAAAAAACAATTGCATTATTAGTTTATGGAAGTCCGTTATTTGCAACAACACATAATTCATTAATAGAAGAAGCAAAAAAACAAAAAATAGATGTTGAAGTTATTTTTAATTCAAGTGTTTTTGATGGAATTTCTACAACAGGACTTCAATTATATAAATTTGGAAAAATCACTAGTATGCCTAAATGGCAAAAAAATTATAATCCAAATAGTTTTTTAGAGATTGTAGAAGAAAATCAAAAAATAAATGCACATTCGCTTATTCTTATTGATATTGGAATGAGTTTTAAAGAATCATTATCTCAATTACAACAAGGATTAAAAAATAAAAAAATTAAAATTAAAAATATAGTTGCTTGTTCAAAGATAGGAACAAAAAATCAAAAAATAGTTTATGGTAGTTTAGAAAAATTAGAAAAAATGAATATTGATTTTCCATTTTGTTTAATTATTCCTGGTGAATTACATTTTTTTGAAAAACAACAAATTGAAAGATATTCTATTAATTAAAGAAAAATTTAAAAATAAATAATTCTTAATCTAATTATGGTTAGTCAAATATTTGGAATTAAAAACCAGAAGTTTGATAAAATTAAGCAAAATTCTATAAGCTTAATTATAGCCAGAATTATTTAAAAGAGGCGAGCCATTTTTCTGGCTTGCTTTTTATTTATTAATATGATAGAGTTATCTCAAAAAAATAGAATAATAGAACTAATAGAGTTAGGGGAATATTCTAGGGCAAAAGATGTTTCTGAAAAGATTCTAAATAATTCAAAAGATAAAAGGATGGATAAGGCTGCTATCTGTTATTTAATTTCAAAACCTTTTTATAATCTTATGAATAATAGTTTTGATCACCAAAGAAAAGAAAAAGCAAATAGATTAGCAGAAGAATTTGGGCCTTTTTTCGGATTTAAACATTGGATTAATGAATATGAGACAAAAGGAGAGCTTTAATAAAACCATAACTTTAATAAATAGAAGTTTATAATTAAAATAAAGTTAAATAAAAAAATAAAAAAATGTATAACTTTACTGAAAAAGAAAAACAAATATTGGAGTTCTGGGAAAAACAAAAAATTTTTAATAAACTTAGGGGGAAAAATAAGGGAAATGAAAAATGGAGTTTTATTGATGGACCTATAACTGCTAATAATCCAATGGGAATACATCATGCATGGGGCAGAACATATAAGGATTTTTTCCATAGATTTAAGGCAATGCTAGGTTATGATATGAGATATCAAAATGGTTTTGATTGTCAGGGTTTGTGGGTAGAGAGAGAAGAAGAAAAAGATTTAGGATTAAAAAATAAACAAGATATTGAAAACTTTGGTGTTTTAAATTTTGTAAATTCTTGTAAAAACAGAGTTAAAAAATTTTCTGAAATTCAAAAAAATCAAAGCATAAGATTAGGTTATTGGATGGATTGGGATAATTCTTATTACACTATGTCTGATAATAATAATCTTCATAATTGGTTTTTATTAAAAAAATATTTTGAATTAGGTTGGTTATATAAGGGAAATGATACTGTTCCTTGGTGTTGGAGGTGTGGAACTGCTAGTTCAAAACATGACATTATAACAGAGGGTTATAAAGAAGTTTCTCATAAAGGATTATTTATGCAGTTTCCACTAAAAGAAAATCCAGATGAATATTTTTTGATTTTTACAACAACACCCTGGACAGTTCCTGCGAATGTTGCAATTGCAGTTAATGAAAATGTTGATTATGTTAAAGTTGAAAACCAAGGAGTAAAATATTGGTTAGCTGAAAAAAGAGTTGTTGAACTTGAAGAAGATTTTAAAATATTGGAAAAAAAGAAGGGAAAGGAATTAAAAAATATTGAGTATGTGATGCCTTATTCTCATCTTAAAGAACAAAAAGATTCCCCTCATAAAGTAGTTTTATGGGATTTAGCCTCAGAAGAAGAGGGAACTGGAATTGTTCATATTGCACCAGGTTGTGGTTCTGAAGATCATGACCTTGGAAAATCACTTGGATTCCCCTCAATATCCCCATTAGATGAAGCAGGTTGTTATAAAGAAGGATTTGAAGAATTTAGTTTTAAAAAATATTCTGAGGTAAATGAAAGTGTATTAAAGGATCTTGAACAAAGAAGATTCACTTATAAGATTACTAAAATAAAACATAGATATCCTCATTGTTGGAGGTGTGGGGAAGAACTTGTTTTTAGATTAGTTGATGAGTGGTATATTAAAAGTAAAGATATAAAACCTAAATTAATAGAAGAAAATGAAAAAATTTCTTGGTATCCTGAATATGGAAAAATAAGACAAAGAGATTGGTTTAACAATATGGGTGATTGGTTAATTTCTAGAAAAAGATATTGGGGATTACCATTACCCATTTGGGAATGTAAATGTGGACATGTAGAAGTTATAGGTTCATTAGAAGAATTAAAAGAAAAAGCCGTTGATAAGAAAAAAGTTGAAAGTCTTAATGAAATTCATAGGCCCTGGATAGATGAAATTACTATAAAGTGCCCTAAATGTAAGGAAGAAATAAATAGAATAAAAGATGTTGGAGATGCATGGTTAGATGCAGGAATTGTTCCTTTATCTACATTAGGATATCTTAATGATAATGAAAATTGGAAACAGTGGTTTCCTGCAGAATTAATCAGTGAAAATCTTCCTGGGCAATATAGAGGTTGGTTTAATGCCCTTTTTTGGGCAAGTGTTACTTTAACTGGTAAAGCTCCATTTAAATCTCTTTATGGTTATGAAACATTAAAAGATGAAAAAGGTAATGAGATGCATAAAAGTAAGGGAAATGCAATTTGGTTTGATGATGCTGTTGAAAGAACAGGCGCAGACCCAATTAGATTATTATATTGTTTACAAGATCCTTCTCAAGAATTAAAATTTGGATATAATGTTCTTAGGGAGCCTTCTAATAATCTAAATATATTATATAATATTGGGAAATTAATTAAAAAAACACCGAAAACAGAGTTAAAAGAAGTAGAAGATAAATGGATAATTAGTAAAATTAATTCATTAAAAAAGAAAGTTAAAGAAGAGATTAATCTGTTACACGTTTATATTGCAACAAGGGCAATTGAAGATTTTTGGTTAAATGACCTTAGTAGGGGATACATTCAAATAATCAGAGAAAGACTTGCTGCAGAAGATAATGAAGCTAATTTTACTTTATCTTGCGTATATACTGATCTTATAAAAATGTGTTCTTTAATCACCCCTTTTTTAACAGAAAATGTTTGGCAAGAATTAAAACAAAAAGGAGTTGTAAAAGAAGAATCAGTTCATCTATGTTCTTGGCCAGAAGCAGATGAAAATTTTATTGATGAAAAACTTGAAAGTGATTTTGAATATGTTTTAAAGATAATTGAGTCAGGGTTAAGAGAAAGAGATCAATTTAAGATCGGATTAAAATGGCCTTTATCAAGTGTTGAAATTGGTTGTGATAAAATACTAAGTAAAGAATTAATAAAAATAATAAACCAACAATTAAATGTAAAAAAATCAAAATTAAATGCAGGTAAATCTATTATTGTAAAATTTGATACATTAATAACACCAGAACTAGAATCAGAGGGTTATGCAAGGGAAATTTCAAGAAAAGTTCAATCAATGAGAAAACAAGAAGGCATGGTGAAACAAGATTTAATTGACATTAAAATTGTAGTTTCTCAAAAATTAGTTCATTTATTAAATAAACAAAAGGAAAATATTAGACAAAAAACAAATTCAGAAATTATTGAAATAAAAGACAAAATAGATGATAAGTTTAAATATGATAAATCCTCTGAATATGAAATTAAGGACGATAAAATCAATATTTACATTAAAAAGAGATAGTTACAACAATTATTATTTAGTTACCTAAAAATGAGAACAAAAACATTTAAATACTACTCATTCTTAAAAATAATATAATAGTTAATTTAATAATTAACAAAAAAGGTGATTAATAATGATAGTAAAAGATGAGTTTTTAAGTCGATTAAGAAAGATATTTGATTTGAATTTATATGAAGTAAAAGTTTGGGCTGCTTTATTATCCAGAGGAGTTTCAACTGCCGGAGAATTAAGTACAATTTCTGATGTTCCTAGAAGTAGAACTTATGATATTCTTGAATCTCTTGAAAAAAGAGGTTTTATTATTATGAGGCTTGGAAAACCAATAAAGTTTGTTGCATTAAAACCAGAAGAAGTTGTTGAAAGAGTAAAAAGGAATTTAGTAAAAGAAGCTGAAGAAAAATCAAAAAGATTAGAAAAATTAAAACAAGAAGATATCCTTCAAGAACTTTCTGAATTACATAAAGAAGGAGTTAAGTTTGTAGAACCAAGTGATTTTTCAGGAAGTTTAAAGGGTAGACAGAATGTTTACAATCATTTAGACATGTTAATAAGGGAAGCTGAAAAAACAGTTACTATTGTTACAACTGCATCAGGAATAAATAGAAAAATGGAAAACCTAATGCCTTCAATTGAAAAGGCTGTTAAAAGAGGAGTTAAGGTAAAGATTGCAGCCCCTATAAATGAGATGAATAAAAAAATTGCAAAAGAACTCTCAAAAGTAGCAGAAGTTAGAGAATTATCTAAACTTAGAGCAAGATTTGCTATAATTGATTCTCAAGAACTGATGTTTATGGTTTTGGATGATGAAAAAGTCCATCCAAATTATGATGTTGCAATATGGCTTAATGCAGAATTTTTAGCACAAGCATTAGAACAATTATTTGAAGTTGCTTGGAGTAAGTTTAAACCTGTTAAATAATTTAATTTTCTTAAAATAAATTATAACTTCCTCATAAGGGGGAATATCATAACCTTGGTAAAAATAACCTTCTAAAAGTCTTTCTTTTATTAGATTTCTAAACATAGAATCATAGAAATAATTTTTAGATTTTGTTTTACCCTAGAAACCATCTCTTTCATAAATAATTCTTGTTAAGGCATTAATAGATTCTCTCCTTTTTATTCTTCCTTCTAATTTAAATGCCCCATTTCTTCTCTTTCTATAATAAGAATGTTTTCCCCATAATTTCCTATATCATTCAGGATTTTTTTGATAACATTTTCTTATTTTATGTGAATCAAAATTTGGATTTGGTGCTGGAACTAAAACTACTTTTAAATTATTTTCTTTTAAATCTTGAAGCAAATAACTTGCCTCGCTTTTAAATAAATTTTTTATTTGGTTAGGAAGAAATAAAATAGGTTTTTGGCAAGTCCAATCTTCTTTATTTTCTATTTTCATTATACAAATTTTAAAATAAAAATAATAATAATAATAATAATAATAATATATTTTTTAAAAGAAAGATTATTTTTTTCTTCTTATTAGGGTTCTTTTCACAACTTTTTTAGGTTGATTTTTTTGTTTTTCAATTTCTGATTCTAAATTAGATATTCTTTTAAGGGCTACTGCAAGTTCGTCTTTTAAAAAATCAATTTCTAATTTAACTTTTTTAAAACTTTTTTTTAATGTTAATTCAGATACCATTTTATTATGTTGAAGTGAATACAGATAAGTATAAAAACATTATTTGAATAAAAAATATACTTAATAATAAGATTTATTTTAATTGTTATTTAATATTACATCTCTTCCATTACTTCAATTCCTAACAAATATAATGAATTGTAAAGAGTTTTTTTAAAAGAATCCACGAGAATTATCCTAAAATATTCTTGTTCAGAGCCAATTACTCTTGAATCCTGATAAAATTCATTAAATGCTTGGGATAACTGAAAAGAATAATTTGCAATTAAACTTGGGTTTAGTGTATCAGCTGATCTTTTAATTATTTTTGGGAATTCTTGAATTTTTTTAATTAATTTTATTTCTTTTTCACAAGGAGTATATTCCTTTTTTATTTTAGATAATAATGGATTCTTTATTTTAGATTTTTTAATTATTGAGCAAGCTCTTGCATAACTATATTGTAAATAAGGTCCTGTTTCTCCTTCAAAATTTAAAGCAGTTTCCCAAGAAAAATCTATATCTTTAACAGGGTCATTTTTTAAGATAGTGTATTTTACAGCGCCAACCCCTACCTTAGTAGGATCTCCTTTTGTTTTTCTTTTATCAATCTCTTGTTTTGCCTTTTCAATTGTTTTGTTTAATACCTCTTCTAATAAAACTATTTCTCCTTTTCTTGTTGCCATAATTTCCCCTTGAAACTTAACAGTTCCAAAACCAACATGTTCACAATTCTTATAGAAATCATAACCTAATATTTTAAGTATTTCAAACAATTGTTCAAAATGAAGTTTTTGTCTTGAATCAGTTACATAAATAATTTTATTAAATTTATATTTTTCATATCTATTGACTGCTGCACCAATATCCTGAGTAATATATGAAGCAGTTCCATTACTTCTCAATATATATTTTTTAGAAAGTTTTTTAATTTCAGGATTTTCTTTATTTTTCTTTTCAAAATCTATATAAACAGCTCCTGTGTTATGTTCTACTTCTGCTATTTTATTTTTTGCTGCGTTTAATACTATTTCTTTGCCTTTTTCTGAATAATTACTTTGTCCTGTTGTTTCATGAAAATCTACTTTTAAAAGAGAATAAACCCTATCAAACCCTTTTCCAGAGAATTTTATTATTTCGTTCCAGATTTCATGGGACTTTTTATCTCCTAATTCAAGATCTTTAAGTTTTTGTTTTGCTTTTTTTGTCCAAGGGTTTTTTTCATAACTTTCATCATCAATAGATTCTTCTAATTCTAGATCCATATTAGCATTATAGTCTTCTTTATTTTGTTCTTTTTCATTAAATTTAAGGTAAAGTCTTAAAAGTTCCTTTATTGGATCTTTTTTTAGTTCGTCTTTATTAACCCATAATTCATATGCAACAATTAGTTTTCCGATGTGAAGCCCAATATCTCCCAGATAGTTTATTCCAATTGTTTCATAACCTAAGAAATTATGAATTTTTAACAAAGAGTCCCCTATTATTGTAGATCTTATATGTCCAATATGCATTGGTTTCCCAACATTTGGACTTGAAAAATCAATAACAACCTTTTTTTTGTTTTTAACTTCTGATTTTCCATAATTTTCACAAATATTTTTTAAAATTGTTTTAGCATAGTAAGATTTATCTATAAAAAAATTAATATAAGGTCCAATTGAATTTATTTTTATAATATATTTTGGTTTTGTTTTTTCTAAAGAAATAGAAAGTTGTTCTGCTACTTTTTTAGGATCTTTTTTTTCTTTTTTTGCTAGTCTAAAACAAGGAAAAGAATAATCCCCCATATCTAATTTTGGAGGAACTTCAATTAAATCTTGAATCTCTTTTAAAGATATTCCAATTTTCTTTGATAGAAGCAAGGTTATTTTTTTATCAAAATCTGTTGGAATTTTTTTGTACATTTTAAATTAAATTAATTAATATTTATAAAGTTATATAAGTTATTATTAGAGTTATTAAAAATGAGCTTAAAAAAAAGATGTGTTTTGTGTAATTGTGTTATTAAAGAAGAATTTAATAAGTTAAAGGGTACAATGATTAAAGTTCTTGAGAATAAAAAACCTAGGTTTATTTATGTTTGTAGTGATTGTCAAATGGATTCAGAGTATTATCAAAAAGCAATAATTAAAGAAGCATAATTAATTATCGTAACATTTTAAAAGTCATTATTCTAATTAGATTTGTAATTGGTCCTTGCGGGGGTTCCGGAGTGGTCAAACGGGCAGGACTTAAGATCCTGTGACTTAGTGTCTTCGTAGGTTCGAATCCTACCTCCCGCATTAGTTTATTGAATAATTATTTTTACTTGATTTACAGAGTATTTAGTATGTATATTTTGGTTTATAGTAATCTTTAAAAAGGGTTGTAACTCTAAAATGATTACATTAAACCCATGAGAATTATGAAAATATGAGAAATCACCAAAAAACCAAATTGTTTTTTTTAATATCTGCAATTAGTTTAATTATTCTAAGTTTAAGCTTTATTTCTGGAGCAGGAGTTCCGGAGTGTTATGGTCAAAAAAATGTTAATAAAGTTTTTGATTTTCCATGTGAAGACACTTGTGCTAAAATGGGACTTAAAACTGCTGGAACAACTTATGCTACTATAAATGGTTATACTGGTTATTGGTATTGTGATGATTATAGTACTTGTCCATCGCCTCAAAATAGAGTATGTCGTGCTCCAAATCCACCAATTAATCCCCCTACTCCCCCTGTTGAAGAAATTAGATGTAATTCTAATAGTGATTGCGATGATGATAATGAAAGAACATTTGATGAATGCATAAATCCCGGAACAAAAGATAGTTTTTGTAGAAATACACAAGTAAACTGTATTAAAGATAATGATTGTGGATTTAATGGTTTTTTCGGAGATAATTTTTGTTCAAATAATGATTTATTTAATTTATTTCAATCAGCAAGATGTGAAAATGCAGGAACATTAGAAAGCCATTGTGTTGTTAATCAGGGGCCTAAATTAATACAAGATTGTGGAGAAAATTCAGAATCTGCACAAGGAGAACGATATTGTTTAAGCAATGATGTTTACCAAAATTTTAAGATTTTTAATAGAGGATGTTCAGCTATAACAAATAATTGTTTTGAAAATTCTCAACCTATTGTTAGACTAATTCAAAATTGTCAGTTTGGATGTAAAGAGGGAATCTGTTTAGATCAACCTCCGGTTGTAACAGCTCCTGAAATTAGCATAATTAGTCCTGAAAATGGAAAAACATATAATACAACTGATATACCTTTAATTGTTACAAGTAATCAAAATGTTGTTTGGTCTTATAAGTTAAATAATGATTTAAAAAAATCATTTGTTTCAGGTGAGATAATAAGTTTTAATGAAGGAGAGAATAGATTAACTGTTTATGGTGTAAATGAAAATGGTGTTGGAATTAAAAACATTGTTTTTTATGTAAATACTTCTACAAGTGTAAATGGGCCTGAAATTAGCATAATTAGTCCTGAAAATGGAAAAACATATAATACAACTGATA
>CAYQOK010000007.1:0-25292 GCA_964419155.1 Candidatus Woesearchaeota archaeon | reverse complement strand
CCTGAAATTAGCATAATTAGTCCTGAAAATGGAAAAACATATAATACAACTGATATACCTTTAATTGTTACAAGTAATCAAAATGTTGGCTGGATTTATGTTCTTAATCAAGGAGATGAAACTACATTTAGCACAGGAAATATATTAAAAGTAATTAAAGGAGAGAATAGATTAATTGTTTATGGTGTAAATGAGAATGGTGTTGGAAGTGATAGTGTTATATTTTATGTAGATACAACAGAGATTGAAGAAGATGAGGTTATCCATATAACAAAACCAACCTATACAAGAAGCGATTTCAATGATAATGATTATGTTGATGAGATTGGCTCTGAAAAAAGAAATTACGAGCGATTATATGAATATGATTCTGAAAGAGAATATGAATGGGGATTCTTAGATGTCCATCAAAAAGGAACAGGAGCTATAAATATGACCCAAAAAAAGATAATCCTCGGAGAAGAACCTGAATCAAAAAATAAAAGTTATCTTATAACTGCATTAGTAGTATTGTTTTTACTAATAATATTATCATTAATAATAATTCTTATTGTTTATTTTTTAATTAAATAAAAGTTTAAAAACAATAAACTTAAAAACTTTAATTTATTTAATAAAATTGTAGACTAGGCTGGCGCGTTAGCCCTGCGCCATATGCAAATGGGCTTTATGGCAGGCTGCAAGGGGGCGAGTGATACTTAAGTTATAAGGTCCAAAAATTGACTGTGAGGTTTTGTCCTTCTTGATCTTGCTTGTGTAAACTGGGTCAGACCCTGATCGGAGCAGCCCTAAGCATAGGTTTAGATGCTGGAAGGGTTGCAGAACTGAGAATGTTTTTGGGGTGCTTTATGATTTATGTTGAGCAAACTCCTGAGTCTACAACTTAATAAAATGATATCTAATTTATCAAGATATATTCCAAATCAATATGTAAGAGCAATAATACTCTTAGTTATATTTTTATTATTAATCAGATTAGGAGTTTATGTTTTACAAAAATTTATTTTAAAATTTGTTAAAAAAACAAAAACAGAATTAGATGATATTATTTTAAAAAAAGTTTCATTCCCAATTACAGCTATTGTTTTTCTAATTAGCTTTTGGATATCAGTTCAAGAACTAACTATTTTAGATTCTGTAATAAAACAAATAGGATTAATTTTGCACTCTTTAATTGTCATAAATATTGGATGTGTATTCTATATTATTATTGATTTAGCTTTATTTAAGAGTTGGAGAAAATTTGTTTCAAAGACCAGGACAAATCTTGATGATAGTTTAGTTTACTTAGTTCATAGTTTCTTAAAGGTACTTTTGGTTGTTTTAGCAATATTATATATCCTAAATTTATGGGGCATTGAAATAGGTCCGGTTTTAGCAGGTTTAGGTATAGCAGGTCTTGCTGTTGCACTTGCATTACAACCTTCATTAAGTAATATTTTCTCAGGAATTGCTATGATTTTAGATAAAACCATAGGTATTGGGGATGTAGTTAGCTTAGATCCAGAAACTTCTGGTTCTATTGAAAAAATTGGATTAAGAAGTACTAAAATTAGAACCTTTGATAATGAACTTATTGTTGTTCCAAATAGTAAAATGGCTGATGGAATTGTAAAAAACATTACATTACCAGAACCAGAAGCAAGGGTGGTGGTCCCATTTAGTGTAGAATATGGTAGTGATATTAAAAAAGTAAAAGAAATTATTATGAGGGAAATAAAAAAAGTAGAAAATTTTATTGAAAATCCTGAGCCTGTTGTAAGATTCTTAGAAATGGGTTCTTCTTCATTGAATTTTAAAGCATTTTTTTATGTGAACTCTTTTAAAAATAGATATTCTGCATTAGATGAAGCAAATACAAGGATATATAATGCATTAAATAAAGCAAAGATTAATATTCCATATCCTCAGTTAGATGTTCATCTTAAAAAAAAGTAAAATAAATAAACAATGGCAGAATTATTCTATATTTTATTAAGTGTTTTTATAGTAAGTTTTGTTTCTTTAATTGGGGCTGCATTTTTAATTAATGATAAAAAGTTTTTAAAAAAAATTTTAATTTATTTAGTGAGTTTTTCTGCAGGAGCTTTAATAGGTGATGCATTTATTCATTTAATTCCTGAGGCAGTTGAAGAAAGAGGTTTTTCAATAGCAATATCAATATCAATTTTATTTGGAATTGTTTTTTCTTTTTTTTTAGAAAAGATTATTCATTGGAGACATTGTCATTTAACTGCAACAAACGAGCATGTTCATTCATTTGCAATTATGAATCTTATTGGAGAAGTATTTCATAATTTTATAGATGGGATAATTATTGCTGCAAGTTATTTAGTTAGTGTTCCAGCAGGAATTGCAACTACTCTTGCAGTTATATTTCACGAAATACCTCAAGAGATGGGTGATATTGGTGTTTTGATATACGGGGGTTATTCAAAAACAAAAGCATTATTATTAAATTTTTTAGTTGCATTAACTTCAGTATTAGGGGCAATTATAACTTATTTATTTAGTCAATCTTTTAATGAAATTGCTTTTTATTTAACACCTTTTGCAGCAGGAACTTTTATATACATTGCAGCAGCTGATTTAATTCCGGAGTTACATAAAGAACCAAAAATTTTAAAGTCAATATTTCAGTTAATAATGTTTATAATTGGTATAATAGTTATGCTGGGATTAACATTTCTAGATTAGTTTGAGTGAATCTAAAAATTTATTTTTATTGGTTCCAGAAACTTCTTTTCCCCATAAAACAAATATTCTGTTTATTTGATTCCAGTATCTCCTAGGAACTATTTTTCTAAGTTCTTTTTCTGTTTGTTCTGGATTTTTTGTTTTAACAAAACCTAAAACATTACTAATTCGATGGACATGCGTATCTACACAAATTGCTTGTTTTTTATGAACTTCTGATAAAATTAAATTTGCTGTTTTTAAACCAACTCCCGGAATTTTCAATAAGTCTTCTAATCTATCTGGAATTAATGAATTATAGTTTTTGATTAAGCATTCTGCAGCTAATTTAATATTTTTTGATTTTGTTTTATAGTAATTTAAGGATTTTAATTGAAACTCTATGTTATTAATTGAGGCATTAGATAATGAGATTAGATTAGGAAATTTATTAAATAAAGATTCTGCAATAGAAATTGTTGTTTCATCTCTTGACTGTGCAGACATTATTGTTGTTATAAGTACTTTCCAATCCTTGTCCCATCCTTCTGCAGCAAGTCTTTTAGAATTTTTATTATATTTCTTTTTTGCTTTTTTAAAAATAAATAAAAACTCCTGAGTTTTTTTGTTTTTCATAAAAGTAAAAATAGGTTGTTATTTAAAAGAATATAGAAACTTTTAAAAAGAATAATGTATTAATTATATAATGACACAAATCAAAGAATGTCCCAATAAAATTGGAATGAAAAGTAAACTTGAAAGAGTATTGCAAGGAGAACAGGATATTTCAAATGTCTCATTTAGAGAAATCAAAGAAGAAGCTCAAAAAGCTTATTTAGATTTTATTTTAAATAATGATAAAAAATCAGATTCTGACGGAATAAAGGCTGCGATGTATCAGATTATTTGTGCAGATAAATTAAATGAAACCATAAATTTGGTCTCAGAAAAGTGGAATAATAATCTTATGCAGGGGCTTTACAAACAACAAGCTGAACTTTATCTTAATTCTGATAGGATTTACTGGGAGCTTGCCAAAAGCTCTGCAAATGGAGATTTGTTTAGATTTTGTGTTAATAAAGACAAAAGAATAAAAGATTATCTTAATGGTGCAATAAACTCTTGTAATGAAGCAATTAACTGCGGAGAACAAATAACTAATAAATACTATTATATCAGGGGATATCATAACCGAGCACATTCAAAAAAAGCACTTTATTTTTCAGAAATAAATCCTAGTCCAAGTGTAATATTTGATTCATTAAATGATTCTTTAGAATTCCTTAAATTTGAAGATAATTTAGATTTAAACCTACTTGCAGAGGGGTATTCAAATATTTTTTATTTCTCAAATCTTATGAATAAATTAAAAGTAATGCAAGGAGATCATTTAAAAGAATTAATTGATTTGGGAATTAAATCTGGTGAAAAAGGAATCTCAATTTATAGAGAGATTAATGAAGATTCTAAAGCTGAAAAACTAAGAATAAATCTAAGAGAATTTAAAAGAATTTTAAAAGAATGTAATTCTAGAAGATAAAGATATATCTTTTTAAAGATGAATTAATTTTGTTTTTAATGAGTTTATATGATAATCTTAAAAAAGAACTTAAAGGTCTAGAAAATCCTGAGAAAGCAAAAATATTATCCAGGTTTTTTAAAACAGGTCTTGGTGAATATGGTGAGGGAGATATTTTTTTAGGAATTAGTGTTCCTAAACAAAGAATAGTTTCTAAAAAATATATTGATTTAACATTAAAAGAAATCAGTGAATTACTAAAAAGTGAAATACACGAATATAGATTCGTTAGTTTATTAATCTTAATTGAAAAATATAATGAATCAAATGAAATCCAAAAAAAAGAAATCTTTGAATTTTATGTAAAGAATATAAACTCAGTAAATAACTGGGATTTAGTTGATTTAAGTGCTCCAAAAATTTTAGGGGATTACTTAATAAGAAATATTGAAAAAAGAGATATTTTATATGAATTTGCAAGATCATATACTTTTTGGGTTAGAAGGACGTCCATTGTTTCTTGTTTTGCTTTTATAAAAAATAATGATTTTCAAGATGCATTAAATATTTCTGAAATTTTAATTAAAGACAAAGAGGATCTTATACATAAGGCAGTTGGATGGATGTTAAGAGAAATTGGAAAAAGAAATTTGAATATAGAAGAGAAATTTTTAAAAAAAAATAATAATTATAAAAACATGCCAAGAACTATGTTAAGATATTCAATTGAAAGATTTAATAAAGAGAAAAAATACTTTTATATGAAAAAATAAGTTTATAAACTAAGATAATTATTTTAGATTCCAGATATGGTCAAGATTTTATTTAAAAAAATAGGTTATAAAAACATTTGTTTTATTTTCCTGATTATCTTAGTTATATCTGTTTTTCTAAATTTTATTTTAATATCAAAAATATATGAAAAAGAAAAAATACTGTTAAAAAGTTCAGAAATTAATAAGATTTCTGAAATTAAAAGCAATTATAGTTTATTAGATACTAATGTTGCAGTTATGGATTTTGAAAGATTTTTAAAAGAACAAAAAAGATTAACTCAAAATTACATTCCCCTTAAAAAAGAGGTTCAGGAATATATTAATAAGAAAAAGCAGGGAGAGGTTTATTTTTATTATGAAGATTTAAAAACTGGTGCCTGGATTGGAATTAATGAAAAAATAAAAAGTTATCCTGGAAGTATAATTAAGGTCCCTGTTCTTGTTGCAGTATTAAAGGAAATTGAAGAGGGCGATTATAATCTTAATACCAATGTTACTGTTTTATATGAAGATTTAGATCCTAGTTATGGGGCTCTTATTGAATCTGGATATAACTATCAGTTGAGTATTTTAGAACTAATAAGACAATCCATACAGAAATCAGATAATACTTCTTATAGAACATTAAGGAGGATACTAAAAGAAGGTTCATTTGAAACTGCTTTATTTAATATGGGGCTTGAATATGGAACTTGGGTTGTGAATAATATCCTTCCAATGAATGCAAAGGAAATAGGAACAATGTTTAAGACACTTTATTATTCCAGTTATTTGAAAAGGTCTTCTTCACAAATGGCCTTATCTTTGTTATCAAATACAGAATTTAGAATTGGATTAAGATCTGGAATTCCAGAGGGAATAAATGTAGCACATAAATTTGGTTCTTGGCAAGATGAAACTGGAAAATATTATAATGACTGCGGCATTGTTTATCCAAAAAATAATAAAGATTATATTCTTTGTGTTATGGTATTAAATTATAGTCTTTATGAATCTCAGTTTATTATAGAAGATATTTCTGAGATTGTCTATGAGAGTATAGAGGGAATAAAATGACAGATAGAAAAATAGAAAGCTCTTTTAAAAAAAATCTTAATTTTGCAATATTTAATGTGGATAAACCAAGTGAAATGACCAGCTTTGATGTTGTTGGGGCAATAAGAAAACAATTAAAATTACATTTTCCTGAGATGGAGATAAAAAAATGTGGACATTTAGGAACTTTGGATCCTAATGTTACTGGTGTTCTTCCAATCTGCATTAATGAATCTTGTAGAATTCAAAGATATCTTATGGGTATGGATAAAACATATACTGGAATTATGAAATTACATAGATCAATAAAAAAAGAGGATTTACACAGAGAAATGGAAAAATTTATTGGCACAATAAACCAATTGCCTCCAAAAAGATCGAGAGTTAAAAGAGAGCTAAGGAAAAGAAAAGTCTATGATTGGAAAATCTTAGAATTTAATGAAAAAAAAAGAGAGGTAAGATTTTTTTGTAGGGTTGAAGCAGGAACTTATATTAGAAAATTAATAAGTGATTTAGGAGAATTAGAAAGTATAAATGGTGCACACATGATTAATCTTAGAAGAATTCAAGCAGGATTATTTTGTGAAAAAGATAAAGAGTTTATTAAATTAGATGAGTTAATAGAACTTATAAAAAACAAAGATATATTAAATTTAGAGAAAAAAATTATTTCAGGAGAAATAATTAAAAAAATTCTTCCTTGCATAAAAATTAAAGATGATGATTCGAGTATATTAAAAAGATTATCAAATGGTTGTCCTGTTTATTATTCTATGATAATGAAAGATAAAAAAACCGAAGAGATAATGAAAAAATTAAATGAAGGAGATAAAGTTTGCATTTTAAATAAAAATAATTTGATAGAGGTTGCAAATGTTTTAAAATATGAAGAAGAACAAAATACAGATATTTTTGCAAAACCAGAAGTAGTTTTTAAATAAACCTCATTTTTTAGTATTTATTTTTAAACCACCAAATCTCTTTGCTGAGGTATTATACAAATATGCCATAATGATACCTGCTAAAAACCCATATAATCCAAGAGCAACAGGAATAAGTAGTAAAACAAACAAAGAAGAAAATAAAATAAGAAAAACCTGAATCATTGAATCTGAACTAAATGCAATCATTATAACTGCTAAACTAAAAATAATTCCAAGGATAAAACCTATAATACCTAGTATTCCTCCAAAAATTTTACCACAAGAGACTACATCTATTTTTTTAATTTCCATTTTTTAAACATTAATTTAAATATTATTTATAAGATACTTTTGTTATTTATATTTTTCTATTAATATAATCTAATAAACAATCATTTATAAGATAGGTTTATTAAAAATTATTATGAATAAGAATTATGAAATTAATCCCCTTATCTCTATTATTATTCCTGTTTATAATGAAGAAAGGACCATTAAGGATCTAATTAATAGGGTAAAAAAAGCATATCTGGGTGGTTTAAAAAAAGAGATAATTGTTGTAAATGATGGTTCTAATGATAATAGTTTAAATGTTTTAAAGGATATTAATGAAATTGTTTTATTAAATTTTAAAAAAAATAAAGGAAAGGGCTCTGCAGTTAGAAAAGGTATTAAGATAAGTAGGGGAAATGTTGTAATTATACAAGATGCTGATTTTGAATATGATCCAAATGATATCATCAAATGTGTAATGCCTATATTAAATAAAAAATCAAAGGTTGTTTATGGTAGTAGAAGACTAAATAAGGAAAACAAAAAACATAGTAATTTATTATTTCATCTTGGAGGAATATTAGTAACAAAAGTTGCCAATATTTTATATAAATCTAATTTAACTGATATTGAAACTTGTTATAAGGCATTTGATTCAAAAGTTATTAAAGAAATTAAAATAAAAAGTAATGGATTTGAATGGGAACCTGAGGTAACAGCAAAGATATTAAAAACAGGTAACAAAATAATTGAGGTTCCTATATCATATAATCCCCGTAAAATAAAATCAGGGAAAAAAATAAAATATAGGGATGGAATCAAAGCTATTCTTATGCTTTTTAAAGAAAAAATAAATTAATTTTAATAATCAATTGTGTTTTTAATTAAGTTTTCTAATTTAAAATAATATTTATTAAACTCTTTTGTATTATTTAAATTATAATAATAATTTGAAAGTTCTTGAAGTGCATAGATATAATATGGATCTATTTCAAGAGATTTTTCATATAACGGTATTGCCCTTGAATAATTATTGTCTATTAAAAAGTACATATATCCTAAATTATAGTACATCATTGCTAATTGATTTGAATTAGTAACTTCTATTCCTTTTTTATAAAGCTCAGATGCCCTGATATAATCCCCATTAAGATAATACTCGTATGCTAGATTTGCAAGTGCATTTTCAGATTCTGAATTATATCTTAGTTCTGTTTGAAAAAATCTTTGAGGGGATGACCAATCTAAGTTTCTGTTATATGTTCTTACAGAGAGTAATAGAATTATTAAGATAAATAGGATAATTGCTAATTTTTTCTTGTTTATTTTATTAAAGAACTTAAAAAAATAATAAGTAAATGCTAATGAAAAACCAATCATGCTATAATATATCCAATGTTCTTTTATAGTATAGGACATAACAATTACTCCTGAGGTAGGTGCAAGAAAAAACATAAACCAGAAAAAAGAAAAAAGTAAAATTGCATGATTTCTTTTAATTAATAAATATAATGAAAAAAATGTTAGAAATAATAATAAAATTAAGGAAAAAATTACTTTAAAATTAAATAATGTTTCAATTATTAAAAATGGCCTTTCAGAATATAGTGTTTTTGGAAAAAAGATTATTAAAATATAATTTGTGAACTCATATAAAAAAGTATATCCCCGAATTAAGATATTAGAAGTATAGAGATTATTTGAAGAAGTTAAACTTAAACTAGAATTAAAGATTCTATAGAGAAAATATAATAAAGTCAATAAAAAAGATATTATATAGAATAAGAAATCTGTTTTAAATATCTTTTTTAGATTTATTTCTTTATCTTGATTGTTTTGTATTGTTTTTTTAGATTTTGGAAATGAAAAACTAGTTATAATTAAAATAATTAAAAACATAAGAGATCTTTCTTTTGAGAGAAAAGATAAAATTATGAAGAAACCAAATAAAAGGTATTGTGAAATTTTGTTTTTAAAAAATTCATCTTTTCTGTAAATTATTAAACTTAAAAGAATAAAAAATAATCCCAATACATCCCCTAATCCCGAAACATAACTAATTGCTTGAGTGTTAACTGGATGAACTAAAAAGAATAATGATGAAAAAAAAGATATTTTTTTAGATATTTTAAAATCTAATAAAAGAAAAAATAATAAAAAGCAGGATAAAATATGAAAAAATAAAGAAGTTAGATGATAAAATAAAGGTCCTGATTTAAAAAATTGCCATATAAATGAATAGACTATAAATTGAAGGGGGCGATAAAATGTACTAGCATGACCAGAACCAGCCGAATCACCAGTACTAATTATTTTAATTATATTAAAATTATGTACATGATTATTTCTTAAAATAAAATATTCATCATCAAAAAAAAGTCTTGCATTAAGAGCCGGATAATATATTATCACCCCAATAATACTAAATAATAATATCAGAGAGAATATATTTTTAGTTAAATCCTTATTAATAATAATTGATTGAATTTGCTTTATCATAATATTCTTTTGATTTTTCAATATCTCCCTTTTGAGCATAAATTACACTTAACAACTGATATGAGTAAAAAAAGTTGGGGTTTATCTCAAGACTTTTATTTAAATGAATTAATGCAGATTCTGTTTTATTTTGTAATAAATAAATTCTTGCAAGGTTATAATGTGGTTGGGGATAAAAATCATAAAGTAAAATAGATTGTTTATAATTTTCTTCAGCTAATTCCAATTCTCCTTTGTCAGCATAAGCCATACCTAAGTTATTGAATAATCTTGGTGTTCCGGGCTCATATTTTAAAATATTATTATAAAAAGTTATTGGGTCTGACCAATCTTTATTTCTTTGAAAAGATAGTGAAACAGATAATACCAATAATAAAATTAAAATACCAATAGCATATTTTTTTAATTCTTTTTTTTCAAATAACTTAAGTAATACATAAGATAAAATCATAAAAAACCCAATTGAGGGAATATAGAGCCAGTGTTCTAGTAATAATGAATTAATAGGAATAATTCCCGACATTGGGATAAAACAAATGAAAAACCAAAATACAGAAAAGAAAAAAATCTTATCCCCCCTATAACTTTTATAAGATAAATAAAATAAAATTAAAAAAATTAACAAAGAAAATAAAATTAATCCTGAGAAGAAGTTTGTAAAAAAAGGAAAGTCTCTTTCCATATGTAAATTAACTGGAAAAATTAAAAAAGAATAATAAGAAATTAAAGATGCTAAAAAAGTAAAAATTCTAACATAAAGGTTTTCAGTATAAACATTAGATTCTTGATAAAGGTTTAATGTACTTCCAAAATTTAGAATAGTTAATCTTAATATAAAATAGAAAATCGATATTAGAGCAAATGCAATTAAAGAATAATAATTTCTTATATTAAATTTATCTTTTGATTTAATAAAATCATATAAAAATAAAATACCTGGAAAGATTACCATTGTTTCTTTTGATAATAAAGATAAAATAAAAAATAATATTGATAAAAAATAAAATGTAAGATTTAATTTTTTATTTTTCTTTTCTTTAAAACTAATGTAAAATAAAAAAGATGTGAGTGCAAAGAATAATGATAATGGGTCTGCTGTTCCACTCATATAAGTTACTGCTTCTGTTTGTATTGGATGTGAAACCCACAAAAGAGAGGTAAATAAACTCAGATAAATTTTATTAAAAATTTTATTTAATAAGAGGAATATAAGGACTGCATTAATTATATGAAGTAAATGATTTAATAAATGAAATGGCCAAGTTACAAGTCCTGCTATTTGAAATACAAAAGTATAAGCTATTTGTTGCATAGGCCTGTAAAAATTATCTAATCTACCTACACCTCCGCCGCTCGGTGTTTGAAATATATCTGGAACATATTTAAAACTTCTTATAAAAAGATTTTTTTGAATTAAAAATTCGTCATCCCATAAAAAATCATTTGAATAAATGTTTACATAAGTTATAAGACCTACTAAAATAATTAGTAAAATCAGTATTACATTATCTCTTTTCATAAGATTATTAAGATTGGGTTATTTAAAATCCTTATTGATTTTAAATCTTATGAGTTTTTTAATTAATATGGTTTTTTAGGTCTTTTAAAATTAGAAAACATAAGATTTAAAAGAATAAAGAACTATTTTCAATAATGAGAACTATTAAAATATTAATCTCTGGTTTAGTTCAAGGAATATTTTTTAAAAATTATATAAAAGAAGAGGCAATTAAATTAGGTTTAAAAGGTTATGTAAGAAGTCTTGAAAATGGAAAAGTTGAAGTTGTGGTTGAAGGAAAAGATGAAGAAGTAGATACAATGAGGCTTGTTTGTAAAAAAGGTTCTATGCATAGTGAAGTTAAGAAAATAGAACTTCAAGACATGAATCATGTTGGTTTTAAAGAATTTAAAATTATGAATATTTAAAATGGGAAGAGAAGAACAGATAATTACTGAAAGAAAAAGAAAAATGCAAGAGTTAAGGGAGAATAATATAAATCCTTATCCACATAGCTATGATGTTAAAAATAATTCTAATGAAATTAAAAATAAATTTGATAAATTAAAAAATGAAGAGCGGACAGATAAAAAAACAAAAATTGCAGGAAGAGTAATTATGAAAAGAGATTTAGGAAAACTCATTTTTGTTACATTACAAGATTTTTATGGAAGAATACAGATAATATTACAAAAACAAGAAACAGATGAAAAATCATTTGAATTATTTAAAAAATATGTTGATGTTGGAGATTTTATTGGTGTTAGTGGAACCATTATGAAAACTAAGTCCGGAGAAGTTTCTATTTTATCAAAAAGTATTGAAATGCTAAGTAAATCTTTATTACCCCTCCCAGATAAATGGCATGGAATACAGGATAAAGAAGAAAGATATAGAAAAAGATATCTTGATTTAATTATGAATCCTGAAATAAAAGAAATTTTTATTAAAAGGTCTAAAATTATAAAATCGTTAAGAGAATTTTTAGAGAGTCGGGGGTTTTTTGAAGTTGAATTACCTTTGATACAACCGGTTTATGGGGGTGCAAATGCAAAACCTTTTGTAACCCATATAAATGCATTAGATTTAGATGCTTATCTATCTATTTCTCCTGAGTTATATCTTAAAAGATTAATTGTGGGGGGTTATGAAAAGGTATTTACAATTTGTAAAAATTTTAGAAATGAGGGTATTGATTTTGCACATAATCCTGAATTTACAATGATAGAATATTATATTGCATATAAAGATTATAATTATCATATTGAATTCATATATAGTTTTTTTAAAAAATTAAAAAAAGATCTGGGGATTGGAGATAAAATAAATTATCGGGGAAAAGAGATTTCATTAAAAACCCCATTTAAACAAATAAAGTTTAGGGATTTATTTTTACAAGAACTAGAAATTGATATTAATGTAGCTGATAATTTTGAAAAATTAAAAAAAGAAATTTCAAATAAAAAAATAGATATAGATATTAAGGGGTGTAAACATTATGGTTCTTTATTAGATGAAGTATATAAAAGAGTTATTAGGCCAAATTTAGTTCAACCAACACTCCTTACTCACTATCCTGTTGAAATGATTGCATTAGCTAAAAGAAATGATGAAGATATAAATAAAATAAATACAGTTCAGTTAATTATTGATGGTGCAGAAATTTTTAAAGCATATGATGAATTAAATGATCCAATTGATCAAGAACAAAGATTTTTTGAAGAGAAAAAATTAATTGAAAAAGGAGATGAAAATGCTATGCCTATGGATTCTGATTTTATTGAGTCTATAAAATATGGGATGCCTCCTACTGCTGGATTTGGCATGGGTATTGATAGGCTTGTAATGATTTTAACAGGTCAAGACTCTATTAGGGATGTAATTTTCTTTCCTTTTATGAAACCCCAACAAACAGAAAATTTATAAGCAGATATATCTTATTTAAATTATGGTTAATCTTATTATAAAGAGTAAGATAAAAGATGCTGTAAAAGAGACAGGAACAACAGAAATAAAAAATATTGCAGAAGAAGTATCTGATGCGCTTAATAATAAGATAAAAAAGATTATTGAAGAGGCAGTTAAAAGAGCAGAAGCAAATCATAGAAAAACATTGCATGCAAGAGACTTGTGATTTAATTTTTTATAAAATGGGAAAAAAAAGAGATAAAAAAATAAGTGGTTCTTTAAAGAAAAAACAAAAAGTTAGTGATGAATCTAAGATATTTGCATTTTTAGGAATTATTTTAACAATAGTTGGTTTTTTAATTGCAATAATATTAAAAAAAGAAGATAAATATATTATGCATTATTCAAAACAGGGATTAATATTTTTTATAGCATGGGTTTTTGCAGGGATTATAAGTTTTATTCCCATTATCTCTTGGATTTATAATGTTTTTTTAATTGTTTTATGGATAATTGGAATTATTTATTCATTATCTGGTGAAGAGAAAAAAGTTTTTATTATTGGAGATCTTGCTGAAAAAATAAGCATTTAAATATTTTTTGGAAAATTTAAAATATGGGAAATAAACAAAAAGGAGCTGCTGCTGAAAGAGAACTACTTCATAAGTTTGTTGATGATGGTTGGATGGCTGTGAGAGTGGCTGGAAGTGGTCTTCTCCCAGAACCTTCTTGTGATTTAATTGTTGGAAAATTTAAAAAAAAATATGCTATTGAAGTGAAATCTGTTAAATCTGAAAAAAAATATCTTGATACAGATCAAATAAATCGCTTTTTAGTTTTTTCATCTATATTTGGATTAAAACCAAGAATTGCTGTTAGATTTAACAGGCAGGGGTGGTATTTTGTAGATCCAAAAGATCTTGAAAGAACCAAGACAAATGGAATTGTTTTAAGTTTAAAAAGAGCCCAAGAAAAAGGAAAGAGATTTGGCCAAGCATTTTGATTATAGATTAAAAAAATCTAAAAAATATTTATAATAACATATAATCTAAATCAATAAAGAATATAAGGTTAAAAAATTTCTATTAATATGAAAAAGTTAGTTTTTTTTCTTATAATTTTAATATCTTTATCTCAATTATTAATTTCACAAGAACAAAATATTGAGGCAAAATGTCCTGGTGAAGTAGAGGTTAATAGTGAATTTAAATGTAATATTAAATTAATTGATTTTGATTTAGAAATTTATGATGTTAAAATAGATCTTTTTGGAGATGATTCCAGAATCTCAAGAATATATAATCCTGAAAAAAAAGCATGGCAATCTACTCATTATTATGTTAATAATGCAATTAATTTAAATGAAGCAAATAATGAGGATTTTCTTTTAAAAATAACAAAAGATTTTTCAGGAACCGCTAGTGTAAATATTAGAATAAGAAAATCAGGTTCTAGTTCCTATAAATCATTTGACTCATCCATAAAAGTAATAAAAGAAGAGATATTAAATAACGAGGAAGTTAATTCTGAGGATGAAGAAGAAGAAGAAGAAGAAGATTCTGAAAAGAACAAAGAAAATGAAGAAATAGAAAAAATGGAAAATAGTAAACCCAAAGAGATATCGAATAATAGTAATATAAATCAAAATATTACAATAGAAGAAACTAAAACAATAACAATTAAATCAAAAAAAGAGTATTTAGATATTTATTATTCAAAAGAGCAAAAGTTTATTAACCAATTACCTTATTTAATTTTATTAATGATTATTTTAGTAATAATCTTATTAATAATTATAAAAAAATTAAAATGAGTGAACAAAATATAATTGCTTCTATGATAATAGAAGTTATGGGAAAGCCAAAAGAATATGTTGATGAAGTAATAAATTCAATTGTAGATAAACTTGGTTCTGAAAAAGGCATAACCATTAGAGAAAAGTTAATACATGATTCAAAAAAGATAGAATCAGGAGATAATACCCAGAGCAAAGAAATAAAAGATAGTGGTTTTTTTACTGGTTTTTGTGAAGTAGAAATTGGAGCAGATGAAATTAGAAATTTATTAAGAGTGGTTCTTTCCTATATGCCTTCGCATTTAGAAATATTAAGCCCTATGGATGTTAAAATAAAGAATTTTGATTTAACAAATGTTTTAAATGAAATTACAAGAAGACTACATGATTATGATGCAATATCAAAAAGTGCTATTATTAAAAATGATATACTTCAAAAAAATTTCCAGGAGTATATAAAAGAAAATCCCCCTAAATCTAAAGAAAAAGAAAAAGAATTAAAAGAGATTTCTGAAGAGACTAAGATAATTAAAGAAAAAAAATAATTATGATTTAGAAAGTCCTTTTGAGATTTCTGGACCAGGTTCTATTCTTCGATTAGGAGAAAATCTATCTTCAAATCCCTTTAATCTTTTATCCATTTCTTTATCTGGTTTTTTTGAATCTTTTACTTTTTTAGCATTTTTATAAAGGTAAATAAAAATCACAATAACTAAAATTAGAATAATCAATCCCCAAATCCATGAACTTGATTTTTCTTCTTTTTCACAAACACCTATACAACAAGAACCGTCAGGAGTATCTTGAGCAAATGTTTCAATACCCCTACATACTTCATTATTTTCTTTATTACAGGGTTTTCCGCCTAAACCTGAACAAGTTTTTGATTTTTCAATTATATCGTCTTGACTTAAATTAACTTGAGCAGGATTAGAGGTTAATTCAATAGAAATAGGGATATCGATGTTATTATCCTCAAATAAAAGAGTTATGTTTCCTTGAACTTCTTTATTTGTGCTTATATTGATTCCTATTGTTATTTTTTCATTGATTAAAAAATCATTAAATTCCTTTGGAAAAATATCTATACTTTTTAAATTTGAGGTTTTTGAGATTTCTAATAGATCAATATCTTTTTCTCCTATGTTTTTTATATAAAATGTAAAAGAATAAGGTTGGTCTTTTATTAAAGTTAGTGAAAAATCAGATGGAAAATCTAGTTCATAACCTTCTTCAAGAGTTATAGTATTATTTTCTTTTGAATTATTTGTTTGTTCAGCATAGACAATCACTGGAATTAGGTAATCATCTATCTTAAGCTCATAAAGAGAACTTTGATTTATTATATTTATTGGGATTTTAATTTGTTTTTCCAGTCCTTCTCCTAATTCAAAAGATTCTGAATAAGATTCAAAATCAATATTATAATTTTTAATAGGTCCATAAGCAATTAAACTAAGAGTAATATCTGATTTTGTTACTATCGCGCCTGGAAAAACAGAGAGATAAGATGTATTTGATGAAGAGACTAAAAAAGATTTTGTAAAAGTTTTATTTGTTATTGTTGTTGCTTCATAATATCTTGTATCTTTTATCTGAATACTATAATTTCCAGGAGAATTTGGAAGTGTTGCATAATAAAAATATTTGTTTTGATATTTAATTAATTCAGAAACAGATGGAATTTCTTTATAACCATTTTCTTCATATAATCCAATATTTTTTATATCTAATCCATCTAAAAAGTTTCCAGATATTTCTGCTAATAAAGTTTGTTTTTGAAAATACTCTTGTTTGTTTAATTTTATATCTACACCGGATATAAAATTAGGAATTATTAAAGTAATAATTAAAAACAAAATTAAAAAATTTTTTTTCATAATTAATTTCCTATTTCTTTTAGTTTTCTAAGGGTTTCATCAAGTTCTTTTTGTTTTGCAAAATTAGGATTATTTGGCCTATTAAATTCAGGTCTTATTGGTCTTTGAGGTGCTCTAAACTGCTGAGGTGGTATTGGTCTTCTAACGGGCATTTGCATTTGATTTCCTGAAGGTGGTGAACTTGGTCTGGTACCTGGTTTTACAGGTCCTTTTTTAAAGTTATTTCTAAATCTAAAGGACCATACCTTAAGTTGATTTTTAAAAATAATTGCAAGTACCAATAAGATTATTAAAATAACTAATAACCAAATCCACCAGTAACTTTTAGATGGTTTAGTGGCAGTACTTTTAGGGGCACAGCAAACATCTCCAAAATTACATTTATAAGAATTTTTAACTTCATTTTCACTACATCCACTTGAACTTGGTCTGCACATATAATCATCATCAACTTCTTCACACATTGGTTCTGATGAAGAACCTTCAGATTCACATATTCCAGAAATACAACATCTTAATGTATCACTAGATTCCATTAATCTTCCAGTACAGGTTTGATCTGCAGTACATTCTTCTCCATTTAATTCAAAACAAGATTTTAAATCAGGTTCTTTGTTACAACAGATATTATGTCCTGAACATTCAAAATTAGGCAGCCTATCTGATAAACTACATTCAGATTCAGAAACACAATAATGACCAAATTCAATACATCCACTTGATGGCGAAACCCCGCCAGAAGTTCCTGAAGGAGATTTTGGATAAACTGAAAAAAGAATAAATGAAGTGTCCCTTATAGAATTTTGCCAACAACCATTTTCTTGTTGATTATTTATTAAAAACTCTTTTGCATCCTGAACTGAATCTTGTCCAGAACCAGAACCAGATAGTGCTAAAAGAGCGAGTGCAGTATCATAAAATCTTTTATTTGAAGTAGATTCTTGCCAATATCCCCCTAATTTTTGAGCTGAAATTAAATTTGTTAAATGTTCTTCATAATTTTCTGTTAAGAGATATAAAAATGCATAAGAGAGATATTGTTTGTTTTCATCTGCAAATGCAGTTAAATAAGGAAGAAATTTATTTACTCCTTTTCCTGTTTTTTTAAGAGCATAAGCTGCCCAAAGACTAGATTCATAATCACAAGTTCCTTTTTTACCAAAACAAAAAGAATTTACTTTTTCTTTTGTAGTTCCTCCTGCAGAACCTGAATTTGTTAATGAAGAAATATAATATGTACTTTGTGTCTTTTTTTTGTAAGCAAGAGAAGTAAAGAAATCCTTATTACAGGAAATTTCATATTCATTATCTTGACAAGTTCCCGAACTGGATATCTCAAGCCAGTATCCCCCATATGCACTTCTTAAACAAGAACCAAAATTCCCTGTTATTTTTTTTGAAGAATCTATTTTTATTGTTCTTTTTTCATTATTATAAGATATAGTACATTCTGCTTCTTCTGAATCTGATGTATCTATTTGTAATAACCATATTAATTCTGTTGGAACAGTTGTTTGATTTGATAACCAACCTACATAATTTTCTGTAGATTCTTTTGAATAATCAAGTGCAAGAATTGAAAGAGCAGTATCTTTTATAGAACAAGAATCTTTAAGCCAGCAATTATCTGATTTTTTATTTAATAAAGAAGATTTTAAATCGTTTTTTAAATTTGAATTATAAGCTAATGACATTAATGCAAAAGAATTTTCTTCAACACTTAATGAACTTAAATCTTTGTCTTCAACTAAAGATTCAAGACATTCATATGCTTTTTCAAAACCTTCTTTTTTAGTTTCAGAGGTAGATGAGTTTTCTTCTGCAATAATAAAATTATTTGAAAATAAAAATAACAGAGTTATTATTAAAAATACACCTAACACCTTTTTTTGATTCATTAAGAGATAAGTAATATTGTATTTAAAATCCTTTCGTTTTAAAATAATTTAAGGAATATTAAAAAATTATTTAAATTTTATTTATATTATTAAAAAAATATTTTTTTTGTGATTTTAAGGATTTTTTCTTTATTTGATAATTTTAAAAAAAAATAATTAAGATTAAGAAATGAAAAATCTAAATTTTAAGTTCTTAAAATTAAATTTTTTAAAAATAAATAGAAAGATTTTTAAATGGTCTATATGTTAAACTTATGAGTATAGTGGTAGTTGTGTTTAAAAAGATATTGTAACTATTCAAAAGTAAATCATTAAAATTTGATAATAATTAATAAAAAAATGGATGAGGAATTAGGAGACACGAAAGATGAAAAAGAAACTAAACTTAGAAACAAAAATCATTGGAAATCTTTCTAGTTCTGCAAATAAAAAACCAAATTTAAAAAGCATAAATCAGATATTTGAGGAAGTGACAAATAATAAGAGATTAAAGAGAAATATTATTCTATGGGTTGGTTCAAGAGCAGGAGATTATAAGAATATTGATTTTATTGGACCGAGGGGCGCTATTGCAACAAGATTTGGAAAAGATACTGTTAAAATCGCTGAACAATATGATCTTTTCTCTGTTGAACAAGTAACAAAAACAAGAGAAGATTCTGGTATGGAACAATTAGATCCTTTTTTAAGAAAATTTATTAGCTCTTATGAAAATAACCCGTTAGCGATAATTGCATATCATTCAACAGAAAATTTAGAAAATCTTGCTAAGGAATTTAAAAATGTTAAACTTCTTAATCCTTCTTATGAATTAAAGGAAAAATTAGATGAGAAAAATTTTACAAGAGAAGAACTAAATAAGAGGGGTGTAAAAACAATTCCTTGTTATAATTCTATTGTAAGTTCTGAAGATTTTGAAACAGCAAAAGAAAAATTTGGATTACCATTTTTTTTACAGCTTAACAAAGCTTGGTCTGGTTTTGGATCATTTGTAGTATCTGATAAAAAAGAATTTGAAAATATTGTTAAGCACAATAAAGGGAAAAAAGTATCTTATATGCCTTTGTTAAAAGATACAAAAAGTCTTAATATAAATGCAGTAAAAACTGCTAATTATAATGTTTTTACAGGACTTTCATTTCAAATAATCGGAGACCCTAATTGCATTAATAAGGATTTTGGTTATTGTGGAAATGATTTTAATGTTTCTGAAAGATTATCTAAAGAAGAAATAAGTAAATCAAGAAAAATTATTGAGGGCGTTGGAAATTGGTTGGGAGAGTTAGGTTATAAAGGAACTTATGGGGTGGATTTAATAAGTGATGGTAAAGAGGTTTATTTTACAGAAATAAATCCCAGATTTCAGGGTTCTACATCATTATTAATTGACCAACAAATTGAACAAAATAAAATACCACTTACTATGTTTCATTTTGCTGCATATTTAAGAGGATTCTCTTTAGCACCTAAAAGCCTAAACAGGTATAATAAATTAGAAACAGATTTAAATGTTTCTCAGATTCTTTTGCATAATCTGTCTGGCGAAGATGTTAATTTAGTTTCATCCCCTGAACCTGGAAGATATATATTTGAAAAAAATAAAATAAAATATCTTGGGCCTGCTAATTTTTTAAGTGAAAGAGAGTCTGACAAAGAGTTTATTCTTGCAGGGGATGTTCCACTAAATGGAACAAGAGTATTGGGAGAATCAGATGAGATCTGTAAAATATTTTTAAAGGGTTCTGTTTTAAATGAGAATTGTAGGACCCTTAATGATTATGCTCAATCAATTGCTAAGGAGGTTTATTCTAAATTTATTTTTGAAAAATGAGGAATAAAATTGATTTACTTGATAAAAGAGTAATAAAAAGCTATTCTAATATTAGAGAAAATCTTAATGAATTTAGAAGAGAATTAAGAGACAGAAAATTAGATTCTGAAGAGGATAAAACAGAAATATCAATTTTACCAAGAGTCATATCTCAAAAAGAAGCAGGTCACTTAAGAGATATTTCATATGATATTGTTGAAACCAGTTTTAAAGCATTAAATGAATTTTTAAAAAATCCTGATATGATAAATTATTCTCCTATGAATAATTTCATAAAAAATCTTCCATTAAATCAAGATAAATTTTCAGGTGTAGGAAGGTTAGATTTTTTAAAACAAGGAGAAGAATATAAACTTATTGAGAATAATTTTGTTTATATTGGTTCTTGGAGATATTTAATAGAAACCAATCAGATTTGGAAAGAGTTATTTAAAAAAGTGTTTAGTGATGTTAGATCTGATTCTCCGATTGATTTTTCAGTAAAAAGACATAAAGAATTAGGTTTAGAAAAAGTTATTTTATTGAGCGAAGATGATATAAATGGTGCTCCTAATTTTGTAAAAAAAGAGCTTAGCCCATTAGATGTTGAAATAGTTAGTAAAAAAGATTATGATAAAATGTTAATTGAACCTAATAAAAAAATTGTTTATCAAGGTAAGAAGTTTGATTCATTATATCCGAGATGTTTATCAGGAAGTGAGGGATTTAATGGAGAATTTAAAGAACAGAGTGGATTAATAAAAAGAATGCTTGAATCAAATACTTTTGTTTTTGATAATTGGAAAACAATTTTAATAGAAGATAAGGATTTAAGTTTTTTAACAGATATTAATCAGAATATAAAGGATTATCTTCCAAAACTATTAAATGTTGAACAAGCAAAAGAATTAAATGATTTGTCTAATTATGTTTTAAAATTAAAAGACCTTCATTCAGGAAGAGGTGTTATTATTTCCCCTAATTCTTTAGATGGTGTTCCTGATAATTCAGTAATCCAAGAAAGAATTTTTCCAAATAAATATTTAGTATTAACAAATTATGGAAATGAGGGTTATGCTGTTTATGATACTGGGGTCCATATTGCATATACTTTTGATATTAAAAAAAATAAGCTTGAAAAATTTGATGTTGCTGGAATACTTTCAAGATTTTCATTAAATCCTGATGGAATCGTTAATATGTGTCAAGGGGGCGGTATGATTCCAACATTTATAGATTATGAATAAAGATGGTTTTTTAATAGCACCTTCTGGAAAGTGTGATAAAAAAATGCTTGAAGATGCTAAAATATTTTTAAAAAAAATAGGTTTTGAATCAAAGAATAGGGATGATGTTATCTCTGTTTATTTTAATTATGCAGGAGATTTTAAAAGAAGAATAAGTGAAATTAATGAGGCATATAGCTGTAAAGAAACAGATTATATTTTTTGTATTATTGGTGGAACAGGAGCAGTTCAGGTAATAAATGGCATAGATTATAAAAAAATAAAGGGGGAAAATAAAACAATTATTGGTTCAAGTGATATTACAATAATTTTAAATTCAATTTATAAAAAAACAAAAAAAAGATGTGTTCATGGGCCAAATCTTAATCAGCCATTTGAAGAGTTTCATGGAAAAACAATTTCAAGTCTTTTAGATGTTTTAAATAAAAAGAACTATGGTGTTTTGTTTAAAGAAGAAAATATAATAAAAAAAGGTTGGTGTAATGCAAAAATTATTGGGGGAAACCTTGAGTTATTAGTAAGATCATTAGGAACTGAATTTGAAGTTAATACAGACAATCGAGTATTATTTTTGGAAGATGTTAGATTAAAAGAAGGTTATCTTTTAGATTTTTTATGGCAATTAAAATTAGCTAAAAAATTTAAAAAAGTAAGAGGAATCATCTTAGGATATTTTTTAAATTGCGGGAATAATACTGATAAAATTCTAATTGATTTTTTTAAAGGGTTTAATGTTCCTGTAATCTATAATCAACCAATTGGACATAAAGAACCAAATATCTCAATACCATTAGGGGAAAAATGTTTAATTAATACAGAAAAGAGATTATGGAAAATAAGTTTTAATTGATCTTCTTAACTTTCCCTTTCTTAAATGCTTGTTTAATAACATAGCTAACTGGATTTTTTGAATCTAGTTCTTCTTTAGTTGGATTTATTCCGATATCTCTGTAATAATGTTTATCATAATTGGGAGGAAGTTTTATTGAATTTTTATTATACCAAGAGAATTGTGCATTAATATAACCTGATTTTAGTGGTTCATAATTTTTTTTATTCCATTCATTTATTATTTTTCTAATTTCTTGGTCTTCTATTTTTAATGATTTAAAAAAACTTAATAAAATAAATAATGCTCTTTTTCTTCCATCACTTGAAACTCCGTTTAATATTTCTTTAATAGAGGGGGGATATAGGTCAGGAGTGAGATTATCTATTATCACTTCATTAAATTGTTTTTTTCCATAACTTTTTGCAGGAGGGGTATCAATATTTTGGATTTCCGGGGGTCTATATTCTAATGCATGTAATAAAAGAGTTTTTGCTTCTTCTGGTTTAGATTCTGGTAAAAAGGGTATTGGTTTTATTTTTAATGGGTCTGCATCTTTTAATTCAAAATCATTTATTTTATTTTTATCAATAACAACAGATGCTAGTCCTGTTTTTTCATGTAATGAATAAGGCATTCTAAATAAATGTCTTGGAGCAACAAGAACCATATCTGCATCAATATGCTGTGTTTTAACTTTCTCTTTAAATAGTGAGGGGTCTTTTTTTGAATCTTTTGAACAAGTTGGGCATAAATAAAATTCTTCTCTTCTTAGTTCTTCAACTATTTTAGAACAATTTGGGCATCTTATTTTTCTTTTTCTATCAAATATATCATGAACTCCCTGCATTTGAGTTTTACATCCAGGGCATTGAAAATAAATTAAAAATTTTTTATCTGCAACATTTCCGCATTTTGTACAATAAATATCTAATAGATCTATTTTAGAATCTGTTTTATTTGAATCTTCTAAATCAAGAATTCTATCTTTTAATCTTGATGCAATTTGTTCTCCAAGATATCTACAAATTAATCTTGGCCATTCTGGAAACATATCTTTTGTTTGTTTTCCTGAAAATTCTTTTGGAAATGCTTTCCATGGAACAATAATATGCATTCCCTTACTTCCGGAAAATTTTACTCCAATATTATTAACTCCATTTTCTTTTAAAACCTGAACTAATATCTCAGAGTAAACTTTACTATAATCAAAATATTTTGAGTCAATATCTAGTAAAAGGTCCCATCCAATTCTTAAGTCATTGAATTCTTTTTCATTCATTCCAGTTACAATTTCTAATGGGTCTTGCCATAATTCTTCTGAGCAATGAAAGGATGTTGCTCCTTTTTTTGCAAGCTCTAATATATCTGACTCATAATTTAAAACATCAGGCCTTTTTCCAAAACCTTCAAAATATCTTGGAACACATTCCCTATTTTTAGAAAAGTCTAGTATTGATTTTCTAATATCTTGTCTAGCATAATAAGAGGGGGCTATTTTCCTTATTCTTTGTTCTTTAATACTCATTGAACTAAAGTCTCTATTAAATGTTTCTTGAAAAGAATTTTTTTTATTTGTATTATCAAAATCAGTTTTCTTCACCATAATCTAATTATTTATAGAATGTTTAAATAATTATTGGGTTTTTAAGGATTTTTTAGAGATTTCTTATATAATGAATAAATTAATACTGATTATTAAATATAGATTTCATAAATTTTATACAGAACATCAAAGCCATATTAGATTTTTAACTAAAACTAGGATTGATTAAAATATTGAATAGGGTGTATAGTGAAGTCTCTTAATTTAAAAGATTATTTAAGAAACTTTATTAGTTTGACTAATTTTTAGTGAAATTTATTATATTTTAATTATTTTCAAAAAAATACGAGTATTCTAGGTTATCAAAATATTTAAAAGCAAGGACATATTTTTAATATAATGCTCTTAGAATTAAGTAAACCTAAGATTTTTTCAGATGTTATTGGAATTATATCTGAATTAGTTCTTGAGGTAAAAATAAAGGTGAATAAAGAGGGAATGAGTATCATAGCTGTAGATCCTGCAAATGTTGCTATGGTTATATTTAAACTTCCTTCTTCTGCTTTTGATAAAATAGAAGTTGAAGAAGAATCTCTTGGAGTTAATCTTGAAAGTTTAAAAGCTGTTTTAAGAAGATGTTCTCCTAAAAGTAATCTAATATTAAAAAGAGAGGAAAATCTTCTTAAAGTAGAAATAATTGAAAAAATAAAAAGAGAATTCACTTTAACTATTTTAGATTTAGAAGGAAGAGAAAAACCAATTCCAAATCTTGAATTTTCTACTAAAGTTGAAATGGATTCAATTGACTTTTTAGAAGCTATTGAAGATTGTGCTATTGTGTCTGATTCTTGTGGATTAGAAGTAAAAGAAGATATGTTTGAAATAAATGCAAAAGGCCCGTTAAATTCTGCTAAATTAACTTATTCTTCTGATGAAGTTCAAATTCAATCTTCTGGAAATACTAAAAGTAGATATTCATTAGAATATTTACAAAAAATGATAAAAGCTTCAAAACTTTGTCAAAATGTTATTATAAATATTGGAGAAAACTATCCATTGAGATTGGATTTTAATACTCCTATTGTTAATCTAAGTTTTATTCTTGCACCAAGAGTTGAAACAGATTAATTTGTTAAAGATTAATTATGTTTTGGAACAAATATTAACATGTTTTATTTAG
>CAYQOK010000006.1:32328-34641 GCA_964419155.1 Candidatus Woesearchaeota archaeon | reverse complement strand
ATTTGATTATGCGGGAGAGAGGATTCGAACCTCTGTAGGCACTAAGCCAACAGATTTTGAGTCTGCCCCGTTTGACCGCTCCGGCACTCCCGCTTATTTAAAAACATAAGTTAAATAGTATCAGTAGATAGGAATCTACCTACTAACAACTCCTATTTCTAAGTTTTAATTCCATAGAAATAAGAGAGATGTGCTATTTTTAAAGCTATTTTTAGCTATTCTAAGAGATTTAGAAGAAGATTTTTGATTTATTGGAAGGTTGTGACTCAAATTTATGCAGTAGAAAAATGAGAATTAGAAGATTATTCAGGTTTCGTAACCAAGTTTAACCATGTAAAGAATTATTGCGAATAACTTTGCTGTAATGATTGGCTTTTCCTTTATTCTTCCATGAACAGTTAGCATTACACAAATATTTGTTAAAACCCAAAGGTTATACAAACAGCAAGAGAATAAAAAGTAAAACAATCGAATATTATAATTTCTCGTAGTTGTTCTTGGTTTAAAATCGTGATCTAAGTTCCTATAACCTGTTTCAATTCCCCATCTTTTTGAATATAAAGCATATAGCATTGAAGCATTTTGTTCTTCAACTTCAAAATTGCAGACAAAAGAATGTTTAACTCCATCTTTGTCATCGACAATTATAATATTAACTTTCTCATTATTATCTTTATTTCCTATTTTATAATCCTTGAAAACTTTTGCCTTAGAATGCTCTGCCTCATCAAATAGCTTCTTTATTCTATTAGTTCTAACTATTGGCATTAGAAATCTTACGCAATGATTTTTCAAAACTTTAAAGATTTTTACACTATTAAATCCCTTGTCGCAATAAACTTTCTTTATTTTGACTTTTCTTCTAACTTTTGTTAAACTATGATCAATTATTTTAGATAAGTCGAAAGCAGTATGAATTGGAATAACATCAATAATGAATCTTACTCCTTCTTCTACTATTGAGCAAGTTAGAAATTCAATAAATTCAGATGTCCCTCTTTCATATTTATCTCCACAGGTAAATCCTATTCTCTTGCCATAATAGGGAATTTTATGAATATCATAAGCTATGTCTACTGCTCTGTTTCTCAATAGGTTATAATTACTTTTAGCAAAATCAAAAATAACTTCTAAGATTCTATCGTAGATTGCAAGTATATCTTCTCTTTTTTCAAACTTGGAAAAGTGATACATCATTAAATCTCCTGAGGGAGTTTCTTTTTCAGGATAAGATATTTTGAAAGTGTTTGCTCCATTATTCGTAAAATCACATCGAGAAGCTACATGAACTAAAACATCAAGAAAATCTTTGCTCTTGAATTTAGAATTTTTAGCTAAATGTAAAGGAATATTTGGATAAACTAACTTTTTTATTATTCTAACTGCTTCTCTTGTTTCTTTTTGAAGAGTATCTATCTTTTCTTTTTCTACTTTCTTTACGATTTCTAAGTCTAAAATCTTATTATTCTGTGTTGTAAGAGCCATAATCTTTTCTGCAATAGAGTTTAAGAATTTTTTATCAAGTGAAAGTATATAATTATTGAATGTCCTTTTAGGAGGAATTTCAAGGCTATTATTCTCGCTTCTGTAAAATCCTAATAAAAAGGCTTCTTCTGGATGATCTTCAAGATATTCTTTAAGTTTCTCGTAATTGTTGAATCCTTTTATAACTCTAAAAATGTAAAGCCTCGCTATTGAATGTAATGTATGTTTAGTAATTAATTTTTCATCTGGAATAGAAAGATCAATTTGAGATAAGATATATGCTACTCTTACTTTGGGTTCACCCCTATTCGCCAAAAGGTTATTAACCTGATTTTCTATTTCTTGTATTGAGTTCATTTGTGGACTTAATCCAGAGAGGTGGTCGTCAAACTTTTCTCTCTGGATTCTCCTTTTATATCCAATCGTATGATTTATTAACACATCGCAAGTATTTAAACCTTTTGGTTTTCTTATATCTAATCGTATTATTGGATAATAGAAAGGTTTATATAGTTAATACGATTAACTAATTTAAGATGGAAAAGATAATCTGGGAAAAAGAAAAAATTGATGAAAAGACCGTCGAGAAAGAGCAAAAAGACATTTTAAAAGGACTTTCTACACCTATGAAAAAGGGTGAAATTGAGAAAAATGTGGCTTTGAGCCATACTGCTAATCAGTTTATTATTAGATTACCGACGCAATTAACACAATTCTTAAAACTTGATCCTAAGAAAGCAGGAGAGTATGAAATGAAGATTAAATGGTCTTCAGCAGACTTTGACGAGAAGACTAAGACTCTCAAGGGAAATTTTGAGATTAAGAAGG
>CAYQOK010000006.1:0-32318 GCA_964419155.1 Candidatus Woesearchaeota archaeon | reverse complement strand
ATAAATTTGAGCAATCTTTATAAATAGAGTACAATAATTAAGATGCCAACAAGATCAAATATGAGTAATGTGCTTTCTGCATTACTGGAGTTTGGACAGCCAGTCAGCACGATGCAGGTTGCCAAATTCATGGATATAAGCTGGAAGACGGCAAGAGATAATCTTGAGGCGTTGTTTAAGTTAGGAATGGTTCAGAGAGGCAAAGTAGGAGAGAATAAGAGGATATTTTGGAAAACAGATACAAAAATCATGGATAAAATTAATTATGAATCAGAGTCATACAAAGAAAAAGAAAAGAAGTTGAAGATTAAAGAGAGATAAAATTAGATTTATTAATTAAAAAATTCTAAGATTATACTTAATTAGGTAATGCTGGTGGCTGGGGTATTGAGCTTCCACCGATAGAACCACCAGAAAGCCAGAACCAGATTCCTACACCTACGGCTAAAAGAATAAGGACTATTAGAATCCAAATCCAAGCACTACTCTTTTTTTCTTGTTGTTCTTCCATATTATTAAGGCATTTGTGGTGGCGTTATTGCTTCTTGAGTTCCACCCATTAAGTTACAATCATTTTTAACTTTGATTAAAAAAGCATCGCCAAGACTATATTTTGTTATTTTAGCAGAACCCATTTCAGAAGTATATGATTGAACATCCCAGCCAGTTTTATCTGGTAAGGTTACCCATTTTGCAACTTTTTCGGGATTGCAAGATCCGAATACTTCATTTAATGTGCTATCAATCATTCCAGCAGAAATTGCAATAAAATTCCAACCATTATAAAGTTTAACGGTTTTTATTTCCGAACCACCAGAAAAATCTTTATTATATTGTTTTTGCCAATTTTTCTTTAATTCAAAGTCAGCAGAGGTTAATGTTTTTTGAAATTGCTTTTCACCTTTATTCCAATAAACCCAAGAACCACCATAGTTATAATTTAGTTCTAAACTTTTATCTGTCTTGAGTTTTTGAGCAAACGCTTCTGCATCAGCAGAGGGCGTAACTCCTTCTCCACCGAAGAGTAAGAATTTTTTTGTCGTTGGATCAAGAGCCCAAACAACAACTGCTTCGGTTTGAATTTGATTCATCATTTCTACATAATCATAAGAATTTGGAATCATATTCCATCCATCTCTTAAAGTAAAAGTTACTTTTTCGTTATCTTGATAAGGATAAGTCCAAAGAGCAGAAACAAAAGTCATAATTCCTAATATTAAGATTAATGATACTGGTAATATTAGCTTTTTCATAATAACTATTGCAAACTATACTTTAAAAACCTTATTCCTCGCCACTTTTCATGCAAAAATATTTAATCCTGCACTACCTTTACTTACAATGCCAAAATGTCCTAAATGTAATTATACTCTTGTGCTTCTTGAAAAGAGGATGAAATACAAATGTGCGAAGTGTGGAAGACTCTTTCGCCAGAAGGAGATTGATACTAAAGAATTTGCAGAATGGAATAAAAAGGAGAGAGAAAAAGAGAAGAAAGAAGCCAGAGCGAATATTAATAGCGAAAATTGGAAAAGATATAGAAAAGCGAATAAAGATAAAGTAAATGCTTGGCAGAGGGAATATAATAAAAGAGATTATGTTAAGGCTCGTAAAAAAGCCTACTACGAAAAAACAAGAGAGCATAGAAATGCTTGGCAAAGAGAATGGTATGCTAAGAATAAAGATAGAGTTTTAGCACAAAAGAAAGAGAAACATGAACAAAATAAAGATCAAATAAATCAACAAAGAAGAAACATAAGTGAGCAAAGCAAAATAATTCAAAATGAAAAACGAAATGCTCGAAGAAATGCAAACATCGAGGCTACAAGGTTTAATTCTCGAATTGGATACTGGAGACAGAAGCAAAAAGCTCTTACAGTGAATTATGTAGAAAATCAGGTTTATAGGGCTTGTATTAACCAAATACGCAATCGTTTGCCCACTTCTTTACTTTCCTAACAACTGTAGTATATAAAAAGCTTTATAAACCTAAAGAATTACTTAAATTTGAAACAGCCATAATAAACTGGTCACACCTGTTCCCATTCCGAACACAGAAGTTAAGCAGTTTATGTTCTTGGTTTTAGTCTCCCACAAGAGGTCAATCCAAGAAGCTGTTTTATTTATTTTTTACAATAGATAATAATATTCTTCCTAGTAAATTTATTTTCTTTAGAATCTAAAATCTCTAAGATCTTAAATCCAAATGATTTTAATTCATAAACTAATTCTTCTTTAGTATAAAAATAAGAAAATCTCAAAAAAGAGTTATTATCTGAGCTCCATTTAAAAAACCCTCTTTTATTTAAATGATTTATTTTTTCTGAATTCTTATTCCATGTTGAAATTAATAATTCTGAATCTGGTTTAATAACCCTATAAAGCTCTTTAATGGTTTTTAATTGATCTTGTTTTTTAGGAATTGTGTTTAATAAAGAGATACAAATTGCTGCATTAAAAAAATTAGATTTAAAGGGTAATCTTTTTGAATTTGCTTTTAATAATAGTGCATTTAGTTTTCTTTTTTTAATTAGTTCTTCAGCAAAAAATAACATGGATTCAGAAAAATCAACCCCGTAGATAATCTGATTATTAATTTGTTTAATAGGGAAATTTCTTCCAGAACCACAACCAAGATCTAGAATATTATCTTGTTGTTTATTTAAAAAATCCTGTATTTGCTTCGGGGAATTAACCCTATATTTTGCCCAAAATTTAGAGATATTGTTCCAAACCTTCTCTTGATTTTTCATAGAAAAAAGATAACCCTAAGATTTTTTAAATTTAGTAACTAATTCTAATGTGTCTTCGTGACCTAAAAAAAGAGCCCTACAGCAATATCTATCTAAACCAAGTTCATCTAGAACCTTGCTAGCATCTTCTCCTTTTTCAGTTCTTTCTTTAAATTCTTTCCATAAATGACCAACAGGTTTTCCACAACTAAAGCATCTAACTGGGATTATCATAATATTAGAGATTTGGAAAGGTTTATAAATCTTTTTATGATTTACTTGTAAGAGGTGTAATCCTCAGTATTCTGAGTAAAAATAACAGTATGGTTATAAAAAATATAATTCAGCTAAAAAATGTTTGGAAAACCTATTCTTCAGGAGAAGTAGAGTTTACTGCATTAAAGGGCATTAATATTGATATTGAAAATGGTGATTTTGTTGCAATCATGGGTCCTAGTGGTAGTGGAAAATCTACTGCAATGAACTTAATTGGAAGTTTAGATATTTCAACAAAAGGAGAAATTTATCTGGATGGACAGAATATTGAAGAATTAGAAGAAAGTGAATTAGCTGAATTAAGGGGCAAAAAAATAGGTTTTATTTTTCAAAGATTTAATTTAATACCAAATCTTACTGTGAAGGAAAATGTTATGCTCCCTATGTTATTCCAGGATACAACTTCTGAAGAAAGAGAGGAAAAAGCAATAAAACATCTTACTGAGGTGGGTTTATCTGATAAATTAGATAGTTATCCAACTCAAATATCTGGTGGACAAATGCAAAGAGTTGCAATTGCAAGAGCATTATCTAATGATCCTGAAGTTATATTGGCTGATGAGCCAACAGGAAACTTAGACTCAAAATCAGGGGAAGGAATAATGAATTTATTAGAAGAATTAAATAAAAGGGGTAGAACAATAATTATGGTTACACATGATGAACATATTGCAAAAAAACATGCTAAAACAATATATGTTATTTCAGACGGCAAAATTTTAAAAATGCAGAAAATAAAAAGAAGTAAACAAAATGAAAAATAAAAGCATAATCTGGATTGTTTTGGTAATTTTATTAAATGTTTTTATAAATAGTGTTATCAGCGCTGAAATAGATTTAGTTTCATATAACCCCCAACCAGCTCAATCAGGAGATTCTGTTTTAATTCAATTATCTATTAAAAATAAAGATTCTGTAGATCATCAGGAAATGACCCTTCAATTAATTCCTAAAGATGATCTTTTTGCAACATCAGAAATTCAAAAAACATTTTCTATTAATTCACAAGAAACAAAAATAATCACTTTTCAGTTAGGTGTAAAAAGTAATGCAGATTCAGGTTCACAGGATTTTGAAATAAAATATAAAGAGGATAATTTTAGTAGTTTTAAATCGGAAAAATTTAGTATTACTGTTGCAAATCCAAAAGATATATTGATTATTAAAGGAACAAAAACAAATCCAGAAATTGTTGAGCCAGGTAAAAGATTTACTTTAGATTTAGAACTGGAGAATATTGGAGAAATAGATGTTAATGATGTTTTAATTAAATTAGATTTATCTCAAAATCTTCCTTTTGCGCCTTATGATTCTGGAACCCAGAAAATTATTGAGGAAATAAGAGATAAAGAAAAACAAAAAATTAGTTTTGAGTTAACAAGTCTTCAGGATTCTGAAGTTAAAATATATAAAATTCCAATAACCTTACAATACCGGGATGATTTTGGAGATAGTTATACAAAATCAGATATTATTTCCATAGAAGTTGGTGCAGATCCTTTTGTAGTAATTTCTGTAGATGGTATTAACATAATTGAAAATGAAATTACTGAAGTCCCTATAAGGATAATCAATCCTAGTTTAAGTAATGCTAAATTTATGATGATTGAGGTTCTTAGTGGAAATTATGAAATTATCTCTGGAAAAATGCATTATATTGGAGATGTTGAAAGTGATGACTTTGAAACATTTGAAACTAAATTAATGTTTAAGAGAAGCACAGATATTAATTTAAAAATAAGTTATAAGAACATAAATAATGAAGAACTCATTGAATTAATATCTGTCCCAGTAAAAGTTTATACATTAGATGAAGCTAAAAAATTAGGATTAGTTACTGAGAATAAAACAGGGCTTTACTTATTTTTAATAGTTTTATTAATAATTCTTTTTGTAGTATATCGTAAAATAAAAAAAGCAAGAAGAATAAAAAAAAATTCTAAGATAAAATGATTTTTGATTATTTGAAAATATCTATAAATAATCTTAAACATAGGGGACTGAGAACCTGGCTCACATTATTAGGAATTTTAATAGGAATTGCTGCTGTTGTGTCTCTTATCTCTCTTGGGCAAGGATTAAGAACTGCAATTGTAGGTCAATTTGATACTCTTTCAGCAGATATTTTAACAATACAAAATTCAGGGACTGGTTTTGGACCTCCTGGAAGTACTTCTATTAAAAAATTAAATAATGAAGATCTAGAAATTATTAAAAAAGTGAGGGGTGTGAAAGAAGTTGACCCAAGATTAATCAGAATTGTTTCTTCTGAATATGGTGATGAAAAAAAATTTTTATATATAACTAATTTACCAATAGAATCAAAAAGTATTGATAATTTCTATAAAAGTAATAATCTTAGAATAGAACAGGGGAGATTATTAAGAAATACAGATACTGGAAAGGTTATTATTGGCTCTGATGTCTTAAACAGCTTTGAAAAAAAGATTTTTCCAGGATCAAAAATAAAAATCCAAAATGAAACCTTTGAAATTATAGGGGTATTAAAAAAATCAAGTTCATTTCAAATAAATAGTGTAATTTTAATAAACTATCAGGAATTAGAAAGCCTATTAGATATAAAAGAAGAATATGATCTTATAACTGTTAAAGTAGACAATAAAGATGAAGTAAGTAGAATTTCAGAAGACATTAAATCAAGACTAAGAGAAAATAGAAATTTAAAAAAAGGTGAGGAAGATTTTTCAGTTCAAACTCCTGCTCAAACAATAGAAGGAATAAATAATATTTTAAATATAGTAAATGTAATTGTTTATGGAATCGCATTTATTTCTATTGTTGTAGGTGGTGTTGGAATTACAAATACTATGTACACTTCTGTTTTAGAGAGAACAAGAGAGATTGGTGTTATGAAGGCAATAGGTGCTAAAAACAAAGACATACTTTTAATTTTTTTAATTGAAGCAGGATTATTAGGTTTAATTGGCGGAATTATTGGAGTGATAACTGGAATTAGTCTTGCGATAGCATTATCTAAGTTAGTAAGTTTATTTTTAGGGGGTTTTGATTTAAAGATTAGTATTTCTTGGACCCTTATGGGATCTTCAATATTATTTTCATTTTTAATAGGAATAATTGCAGGATTTGTTCCTGCATATCAGGGGTCTAAATTAAAACCAGTTGATGCACTAAGACAATGATAATTGATTATTTAAATATTGGAATAAAGAACCTTAGAAGAAGAAAAATGAGAAGTTGGTTAACTATATTAGGTATTTTAATATCAGTTTCTGTTGTTTTTGTTTTAATTAGTTTATCAATAGGATTAAAAGATTCGGTTGAGGAACAATTTAAAGTATTTGGAACTGATAAGTTTTTTATCGAACCAAAAGGTCAACTAGGTGCTCCTGGAACAGGTGGTGCAGTTAAGCTAACATTGGATGATGTTGATATAATAAAAAAAGTGAGGGGAATTGAAGAAGTAATTTATTATGTTGCTGGAACTGCTGAAATTGAGTTTAATAAAATAAAAAGATATTCTATGTCCATAGGTGTTGAAATAAGAGATATTGAAAGTTTTGTTGAAATAGGAAACTATGAAGCAGAACAAGGAACTTTTCTTAAAAAAGGTGATAAAAGTAAAATAATGGTTGGGAATCAGTTTAAAGACGATGATTTATTTAAAAAAACAATTAGAACAGGAGATAAATTAAAAATAAATAATGAAGAATTTGAGGTTAAAACAATTCTTTCTTTAATTGGAAATCCCATTGATGATCAAATGATTATTTTATCCTTTGATGATTTTAAAAGAATCTATAACTCAGGAAATAGAGTAGACATGATTATGGTAAAGATTCAATCAGGCCAAGACATAAAAAAAGTTTCAGAGGAAGTTAATAAGAAGTTATTAAATCACCGGGGATTGGATGAGAAAACAAAAGACTTTAATATAAGCACACCAGAAGAAATTTTAGAAAGTTTTTCAGTAGTCCTCTCTATAATTACTGGATTTTTAATTAGTGTTGCAGGGATATCGTTAATTGTAGGGGGGATTGGAATAACAAACACAATGTATACCTCTGTTTTAGAGAGAACAAGAGAGATTGGTGTTATGAAGGCAATAGGTGCTAAAAATAAAGACATACTTTTAATTTTTTTAATTGAATCTGGATTATTAGGTTTAATTGGTGGAATTATTGGTATTTTCTTAGGTTTTATACTTGGAAAGTCAATTGAAGTTTTTGTAAATATAAACTACGGTACAGGATTACTTAGTATTTCTACACCAATTTATTTAATATTGGGATGTTTAATTTTTGCTTTTTTAGCAGGTGCTGTTTCTGGTTCTTGGCCTGCTTATAGGGCAAGCAAAATAAAGCCAATAGATGCATTAAGGTATGAGTAATTAATATTAGTTAAATAATAATTCAAAGAACACAAATCTTTATAAATAATAGCTATTAAAAGATATAATCTTAAAAAGAGGAAAAATGGTTAAAAAATGTATCTATTGTGGAACAATTCTAAGTGAAGAGAGTGTAATTGATTTTTGCGAGAGGTGTGGATGTCAGACTTTTGGTGTAAAAATGTTTAAAACAATTGTTGACAACATGGAACAAGCAAAAAATAGAGGGGATTTAGACCAAGGCGGAGTTTCTTAAAATTAATTAAAAATTAATAAATAATTCTTGAAGGAAAGCTTTTTAAACAGATAATTCTACTGAAATAGATAAAGAATATAAGATGTTAAAAAGAAAAAGTGTAAAAGAAAAAGGAAATGTAAATTTTACTAGATATTTCCAGAAATTTAATAAAGGAGATAGAGTTGCAATTGTCAGAGACCATACATTTAATCCTGGTTTTCCTGAAAGAATTCAGGGATTATCTGGGAAGATAGAAGGTCAAAGAGGGAGAGCATATATTGTTAAGTTAAAACAAGGAAATAAAGAAAAGACCCATATTTTAAAACCAGTACATTTAAAAAAACTAAAATAATACTATTTAAAGATGATAACGGATAAACAAGCACTAAGTTTAATTGAAGTAGAAGAAATAGTTAAAACTTTACCTGAAAGTGAAAAAATAAAAGAATTAAGATCTTTTATAAAAAAATTTAATAAAATTGAATTAGAAAAAGCAAAGGAATTAATTAAAGAAATTGAATCATTAGAGGTTTTAAAACTAAAACAAGAGCATATTAAAAAAATTGTTGATATGCTTCCAGAAGATTCAGCAGAACTTAATAAAATTTTGACTAATGAGGTGAATTTAGACACTGATGAGACAAACAAAATACTTGAAACAATTAAAAAATATAAATAAACAAGAAAATGAGAGCAAAAGAAGAAAAAGCAATAATTTTAGATTACCTTCCGTATGGTTATCCTTTAGAGAAAAAGATGATGCCTATAGCACAAGCTGTGGGTACAAAAGAGTTTACACTTTTAGAGTTAGTTCCTAGAAAAGGATTAAAGTTAGAACCTAATGAAGAAGTTTACATTGGAGAAGGCAAAAGAGATAAAATCTATTATATCTTAGGAAGATTATCTTTTGAAAAAATAACAGAAAGTGCAAAACAAATACTACAAGATTTTATTGAAAAGCAAATAGAAGAAAATGAATTAAAATTTGTTGAATTTTTCAATAAAGCTGAACCAATTAACACTAGATTGCATCAGTTAGAATTAATACCTGGATTTGGTAAAAAACATACAAAGGCAATTATTGAGATAAGAAAAGAAAAGCCTTTTGAAAGTTTTAAGGATATTAAAGAAAGAGTAGCAAACATACCAGATCCAAAAAATTCAATTGTTAAAAGAATAACTGATGAGTTAGGTGGAAAGGAGAGATATCAATTATTTATACATTAAAATGGAAAAAGAAAAACAAAATGCAAAAAGTTTGGGAATAAGCAAGGATAGTCCTAGTGCTGTTAGAATTGTTCGTATTATGCAAACAGATATTCCTGCTGAAAAACAACTTTATCCAGGATTAACAAGAATAAAGGGAGTTTCTTGGGCAGTATCAAATGCAGTATGTTTAAAATTAACATTAGATAAAAAAAGAAAAATTAACTCATTATCAAAAGAAGAAATTGAAAAAATTCAAAGTTTTTTAGTAAATATGGATCTTCCTGAATATATGTTAAATAGAAAAAAAGATTTTGAAACTGGGGAGTCATCTCATTTAGTTGGAAATGACTTAGATTTTACAAATGAGATGGATATCAGAAGACTTAAAAAGATAAGATCTTATCGTGGACTTAGACATGCACTAGGACTTCCTTCAAGAGGACAAAGTACAAAATCGCACTTTAGAAAAAATAGAAAAAGGAGTGTTGGAATAAAAGCTAAGAAGAAAAAATAAAATGCCAAAAAGAAAAAGTAAAAGATATAATAGACCAAGAAAAATCTATAATAAAGTTAGAATTGATGAAGAGGGTAAATTAGTTCAAAGATATGGATTAAAAAATAGAAAAGAGATATGGAAAGCAGATTATGCTATTGAAAAAATAAGAAATATTGCAAAAAGACTTATTACTGCAAATGTTGAAGAACAAGAAGAATTTCTTAAAAGACAAAGAGCAAAGGGTTTTAAAATTGAAACAATTGCAGATGTTCTTTCATTAGATAAAGAAGCATTTTTAGAAAGAAGATTACAAAGTGTTGTTGTTAAAAAGAAAATAGCAAATACACCAAAACAAGCAAGACAATTAATTGTTCATAAACATGTGAAAATTAATGGTGGTGTTATAGATGCCCCATCTCATCTCACAACATTAGAAGAAGAAAAATCAATAGAATGTAAATTAAAAATACCATTAAAAAAAGAAGCAAAGGAGAAAAAGCAAAAAAATGAGTGAAAATCAAGAAACATCAGAAGTAGTTGTGAAAAAACCAAAGAAAGAAAGAACAGGAATATTGCATATTCAGACAAGTAAAAATAATACTGCAATAAATCTTGTTGATATCAGTGGAAATACTATTGTCCGCGCATCAGGAGGTCAAGAAACAAAACAAAGTAGATTAAAATCTACCCCTACTGTTGCAATGTTTTTATCAAAAAGAATATCAGAAGAAGCAAAAGAGATTGGAATAACAAATCTTTATGTTAGAATAAAAGCAAAAACAGGAAGTTCTTCACCTGGTTCTGCATCTCATGCAGTAATTAAATCGTTAAGTAGAGAGGGATTTAAGATTTTAAGTATAATGGAAACAACAAAAAATCCAAGAGGAGGACCAAAGAAAAAAGGCGGTAGAAGAGGTAGAAGAGTTTAAAAAACAATAAAAATTAATAAGAATATGATAAAAATAAAACAAAAATCAAATGAGAAAATTAATTTAGTAACAGATATCTCCTTTTCATTAGCTAATGCTATAAGAAGAAGTGTTTTATCTATTCCAATTTTAGCTATAGAAGAATTAGAAATTTCAAAAAATGATTCTGCTTTATTTGATGAGATAATTGCTCATAGAATGGGATTGGTTCCATTAAAAAATCAAAACTTGGAATTAAAAGAAAATTGCAGTTGTAAGGGAGAGGGATGTAATAAATGTACAACAAAGTTAAGATTAAGTGTAAAAGGCCCTGGATTTGTTTATTCTGATAGTTTAGAGCCTGAATCAAGTTCAATTTATAAAATTCCAATAACATTTCTTGAGAAAAATCAAGAATTAGAATTTAGCGCTACAGCAAGAATGGGTATGGGAATTGAACATGCTAAGTTTTCTCCAGGATTATTTTTTTATAAGTATACTGAAGATGAAAATTTAGAGGATATTGATGAAGAAAACAAAAAATTTGAAAACCTTGTTGAATCTATAAAAAAGGGAGATAAAAAAGATTTAGAGATATTTATTGAGTCTAATGGACAGATAAGTTCAGGAGAAATTTTTATTAAGGCAATAGAATGTTTAATTAAGGATTTAAAAGAATTTAATAAAAAAATAAAATAATTTTAAATAAGCGGGAGTGCCGGAGCGGTCAAACGGGATGCGTTAAGGCCGCATTGGCTTAGTGCCTGCAGGGGTTCGAATCCTCTCTCCCGCATATAAAAGAAAATGAAAGTTTCACAAAAAAAAATAAAAATAAGAACAAAAAGAAAAACAAGTTCAGAATTAGTTGAATCTATAGAATTTGCAAAAAAAGAAAATAATAAAGAATTATTAAAATATCTCTCAAGACCGACTAGAGAACAAGTAAAATTAAATTTAAAGGAGATTAATGAAAAAATTGAAGGTGAAAAAGAGATAATAATTCCTGGAAAAGTTTTAGGTGTTGGTGAATTAAATAAAAAAGTTATTATTTACTCATTAAGCTTTTCAAATAGTGCTGAAGAAAAAATAAAATCAAGTGGGAGCGATATAAAATATTTATCAGAATTTTTAAAAGGGAAAAAGTCTGATAAAGTGAGAATAATTGTTTAATATGGATAAATTGATTATAGATGGAGAAGGAATTGTAATGGGTAGGCTTGCTAGTTATACTGCAAAAAAAGCATTAGAAGGCTATGAAATTTCAGTGATTAATTCTGAAAAAGTTATTATTAGCGGAGATAAGGTAAACATAACTGAGAAATATTTAAGACTTAGAAGAATGGGGGGAAATAGTTTAAAAGGCCCGAGAATTCAGAAAAATACTGAAAGAATATTAAAAAGAGCAATAAGGGGAATGTTACCAGACCACAGGGTTGGAAGAGGAAGAGAAGCATGGAAAAGAATAAAATGTTATAATGGAGTTCCAAAAGAATTTGAAAATGGAAAAATTACAAAATTGCAAAAAAAACAGATAAATGAAAAAATAAATTTAAAAGAATTAAAACAGAGATTATAAAATGTATGACAAAGAATCAGTAACAATTTCAGGGAAAAGAAAAACATCTGTAGCAAAAGCAACAATCAGAAGTGGAAATGGAAAAATAACTGTAAATAAATTAGACTATAAAAATTTAAATAATACTCACAGATTATTAATTGATGAACCTAAAAGAATTGCACAAGAGGTTCTAGGATCTTTTAATTATGATGTTTCTATAAATGTTAGTGGGGGTGGACAAGAATCACGAATTGATGCATGTAGATTAGCATTAGGAAAAGCAATTGTTAAAATAACAGCATCAAAAGAAGTAGCTAAAGCATTAACAAATTATGATAGAACTATATTAGTTGCAGATACAAGAAGAAAGGAAACAAATAAGCCGGGAGATAGTAAAGCAAGAGCAAAAAGACAAACTAGTTTTAGATAACTCTTTTATTTACTCGTTATAACGAACAAATAGAGTTGATTTATTTTTTGACTTTTAGTTCTTCAAATCTTTTTTGAGTTTCATTAAAAAGTTCTGAGGAAATAATTGGTTTGTGATTTCCAGGAAGAATCTGAGAGTCAAATTTAACTTTACCAACATAAGTAAAATTCTTTAAAATCTTTTTAATACCATTAACAGAAATAAAATACTTTTTAGATATTTGATTTAAACTTTTTTTATTATATGTAAAATCCTTAAAAATTTCTTCTACTACTTCTGAATCTTGTGATGGGATTAATTTATTCTCTTCTATTTTATATCCGAATGCAGGTCTTGAAACAATATTTCCTTTTTGAGCAGAATCTTCCATCCCTTTTTTTATTTTTTTTCCAGAATTTAATAATGAAGAATATTTTCTAAAGGTTTCTATTTCTTGCCAATCTATTTTTTCATTAATATAATTATTAAACTCTTCAGTATCAACAGGTGCAAAAGAATTGCAAACACTACATAATACTTTATTATGTTTTTTATTAATTTCTAATCCCTGTCCTAATGGACTATAATAATTACATTTAATACATTTAAATTTTGCATTTTCTAATATTTGTTTTTTTTGAATGTCCATTTTAAGAAAATATTTTATCTCTTATTTTTTTCATTTTTAAAGAATCTTCAAATGGTTCTGGAGATTCATTTATTATTGTAGCCGAAATATCATATTTTTTTAAATAAAAAAATAATTCTTCAATATCTTCTTTTTTTGTTAAAAGATGCTTTTTCTCTCCTTTGTTTCCATATTCTATTCCCGAGAAATGTGAATGTATTTTACCCAGTGGTTTTATTTTTTTCATTACTTCATCATAATTTATTTTTCCTAAATTTCTTGCTTTTAGATGAGCAAAATCAATACAAATAGAACAGCCTGTTTCTTTTTTTAATTTTATTAATTCATCAAGATCTCCGAACTGTGTTGGTTTTCCTGTTGTTTCTGGAGAAAGCAAAACATTATATTTATTTTTCTTAACTTCATTAACTAATTCTTTTATTTGTTCTTTAATTCTTTCATAGACCATTAATTTATCTTGTCCTTGATAAAACCCTGCATGAAAAACAATATTTTTTGCCCCAAGATAATTTCCAATCTCACAGGACTTTAATATTCTTTTTTTTGATGCTTGTATTTTCTGAAATTCTTTAGAATTTAAGTTTATAAAGTAAGGCGCATGAATACTAAAATTTAAATTTAATTTTTTATTAAGATTATTTAATCTTTGCGCATCTTCTTTTTTTAACCAAACACCATACGTAAATTCAAATTCTACTGCATCTAAATTATTTTCTTTAAGATGAATAAAATTAATATCGTCGCTCCCGTTTGTACCTGCAGGCCCAATAAATATCTTTTTATTCATTGTTTAATAATATTAATTATGTTTATAAGTTTTGGTTATTATTTCTCAATAAACTTTTTTTGTGATTTAAGTTGATTATATTGCTCTAAATAATTTTTTGCGGTTTTATTAAATGGATCTCTAAAAAGTGCTTTATACCAATAATTTTTTGCTTTTTTATATTCTCCTTTATTAAAATAAAGATAACCTAGTGCATTATAGATGCTTGGTTTTTTATATCCCAAGCTTAATGTTTTTTGATAATAGTATATTGCATTATTAATGTAACCCGAATTATCTAAGGATAGGGAGGAATAAAAAGTAGCGAGTTTTAAATTTGCTTGTAGGTTATTTGGTTCTTGTTTAATAATTTGATTACAGATTTCAAATGAGGAAGAAAATTCATTAAATAACAAAAGTATATCTAAAGCAGATAACTTATCTTCTACATTTTCTGAATCAAATAAATAAGATAATTTTTCATAAATATTTGAATTATTTATTTCAAAATTATTTAGCTCTGGAAATATATCTTTTCTTGATAAAATAATTGTATGTTTATCAATATAGATTACTTGCCAATTGTTATCTAAAATTCTATTTTGTAAAAAATTCTGACTCCAAGGGGTTGATTCTGTGTGTGTAAAATAAATTATAGTAAAATTTTGTAATTTATTTTGCACATCCCAAATTTCCTCTAATTCTTGCATAGGAATATATGTATTTTTGAAAAATCCTTTTGGAAATGCCTCTGGCCGATTATCTACATAAACTTTTGAATTAGGAAAAATGAAAAAATTAAGATAACTTCCGATATCATAATTATTAAAGATTCTTGTTTTTGGATTTTCTTTAAGACCTAAATTTTTAAAAAATTCTATAGAGGATAAAGAATCTTTTTCAATTCCAAAACCAATTCTTTTTTCAAAAAAGGAAAAATTTTGTAATAAAATAAAACTTGAAATAATCAATATTAAGATTATTATTACAAATGCATATTTTTTTTTGATTTTTTTAATAAGATCATCAAAATTAGATGATAGGAGGGGTAATGAAAACATAGCAAAAAGAATTAAATTTCTTAATGCAAAAAAGCTTGAGCAAATTGCAAATAAAGATAATGAGATAGATTTAAAATCCTGTTTTTTAATATTTAGTAACATTAACAAAAAAAATAAAAATAATGCAAAAAAATATAAGTGGATTATTGGACTGATTATTAAATTATTTATAAAAAATGGAGATTTATTTTCTACAATATCATAACCATAGTTATTAAAAATAAATAATGGATAGACAGCTCCTTTTATAAAATTCGGATTTAATAAAGAAGTTAAAATAAGAAGAATTCCAACTAAAAGATATTTTTTTGTTGCTGGGTCTTTTAGTTTATCTTTTAATTTCTTAGATTTTATTGTAAAAAATAAATGATAAATAAAGAAAATAAAAAATAAAAATAATCCAATAAAGTAATAGATATGGAGATTTACCCAGATTAGATTCAATAAAGGAATTAAATAAAACATAAAATCATTTAATTTAGAATCTTTGTTATTAAACCTAGATAAAATTATCCAATAGATTGAAATAAGTAAATAAGAGAACATTTCAGGCCTTAGTGAAGATCGTTCTGATAAAATCGGAATTAACAAAAAGCTAAATAATACAGTTATATAAAAATTAGAATTTTTATAAGAAATGTAAAATAATATTAAAAACATTGAGATTAAGATTAAAATTTTTAGAATATCTAATGCAAAAAAACCTCCAATGGAATAAAACAAATAAAAGATTACACCTGAAAGCCAATGATGGTTTATAAAACTAAATTCTGAAAAATTATAGGTATAAAAATTAGTTGTTAAAACTGCCTTATTTTTTGAAAAATCTTCTAATAATAGTCTTCCATTTGTTATATGTCTTCCAAGATCTTCTGTTAAGAACCTTATGTGGGTCAATATTAAAAGAATATAAAAAAAGACCAAAAATATTAAAACTAGGATTTTAATATAATTTTTATTATACCATTTATCTTTCATATAATATTTTAATATTTTAGATTTATAAGGTATTCTAAAAATTGTATTATTTTAAAATTCAAAAGATTTATAAACATATGAATCTTGATTCATTTATAATATGCCTAAAATAATTAATAATAAAAAAGAAATTGAGATCCGAGAGGGTGATGAAATCTCTTCTGCTTGTGAAACATTAGGAATTCCCTTTTCTTGTTATGAAGGAACTTGCGGAATTTGTAAGATAAATATTTTAAAAGGAGAGAAAAATTTATCAGAATTAACAGAAAGAGAAAAAGATTTTGGAATGAATAAAAAAAATAGATTAGCATGTCAATGTAAAATAAAAAAAGGAGATGTAGAGATAGATTTTTAAAATGGAAGAAAAATTAACTAAGTTAGGATATGAATATGATTCATTAGAACCATTTATAGATGCTAAAACAATGGAAGTTCATTATTCTAAACACCATCAAAATTATTTTAATAAACTTAAAGAGTCTGTTAAAGAACATCCTGATTTAATAAAAAAAGATATTGACGAAATATTATCTAATTTAAACATAATCCCTGAAGAAATAAAAAGTTCTGTTATAAATAATGGCGGGGGGCATAGCAATCATAGATTTTTTTGGTCTATTTTGAAGAAAGATGTTGAATTTAATGGAGAGATTTCAGAAAAGATTTGTGATACCTATGGAAGTTTAGAGTCATTTAAAAATGAATTTAAAGAAAAGAGCATAGCTCTTTTTGGAAGTGGATGGATTTGGTTAGTTTTAAATGAAAATAATAATCTTGAAATAATTCAAACAAAAAACCAAGATTCTCCCCTAAGCTTAAACAAAAGACCACTAATTGCATTAGATCTTTGGGAACATGCATATTACTTAAAGCACCAAAATAAAAGGGCAGATTATATTGAAGATTTCTTAAATATAATAAATTGGGAAAAGGTCAATGAATATTTTTTAAAATAAATTTTTAGTTAGTTCTTAAATAGATTTATAAGTAGGAAACTATTAGAAATTTTATAAAAGATGGTTTTGATTAGAAAAGCTTCTGGTAATTTTGAGAAATTTAATGAAGAAAAAGTGAGAAGAACTTGTTTAAGAGCAGGAGTTTCAAAAAGCGAGGCAGATCAGATAAGTAAGGAAATTAAAAAACAGATTTATGAGGGTATTGAATCAAAAGAAATTTTAAAAAAAGTGATAATTCTTTTAAAAAAATATAAAAATCAAAATAGTGCAATAAAATATAATTTAAAGAAGGCAATAATGGAGTTGGGTCCTTCTGGTTTTCCTTTTGAAATTTATTTTTCCAGGATTCTTGAAGAGTATGGTTTTAAAACAAGAGTTGGACAAATTATGAGGGGGAAAAAAGTTAATCAAGAAGTAGATGTTTTTGCAAAAAAAGATAATGAAAATTATATGATTGAATGTAAATACCATAATCAACCAGGAATCTACACAGATCTTAAGGTAGCAATGTATACTTATGCAAGATTTTTAGATTTAAAAAAATTTTTTAATCAATCTTGGTTAGTAACAAATACTAAGTGTTCTATTGATGCTATAAATTATTCTGAGGGGGTAAATCAAAAAATAACTGGTTGGGATTATCCTAAAAAAGAAAATTTAAGAAATTTAATTGAATTAAAAAAGATATATCCTATAACTATTCTAGAACAAGTAAGGGGGCAGATAAAAAGATCTTTATTTGAGTTAGAAATTTTAAGTATAAAAGATGTTTTAAAACAAGACTTAGACAATTTATCCCATCAATCAGGAATATCTAAAAATGTTTTATCTAAAATACTTTCAGGGGCAAGAAGTCTTAATGAAGATTTTAAGAAAAAATAAATTATGTTCAAAAAGATATATTTAAATAATAATTAAGATATGTTATATAAATAAAAAGGAGGTTAGTATGGTTGCTAAAAAGAAAATAAAGGGAGCAAAAACCAAAACTGCGTCTAGGAAACCAGTTAAAAAGACAAAAAGAGTTGTTAGTAAACCTGTTAAAAAGAAAGAATCTGCCCCTAAACAAAAAGTTGCTGGAAAAAAAGAAACAAAAAGATACTCAACAGCTGTTGCAGTTATTGTCTTTATTGTTAATTTTGTTATTCCTGGTTTAGGAAGTTTATTTGTAGGAAATGTCAATGGTATTGGGCAAATTGTTCTTTTTGTAATTGGTGTGTTATTACTAGGACCACAAGTGATTCTTATAGGATCTAGCTTAGTTCTAATTGCTTGGTTATGGGCTCTATGGACTAGTATCCAAGTTATCAGAAGAACAAATTAATTTTTTTTATTTATTATTTTTATTTAATTAATTTTTAATAGTTTAGAAATATATTAATTATATTCATAATAGAATAAAAAGATTTTGTAAGTTTGGTAGTTAAAATAAAAAAATACTATATTCTTCTGTGGTAATTATTTTTCTCAAATTTTAACTTAACAAAAAGATTTAAAAAGTAGCTCCATTATAATATATGAATTGATATTCATATTTCAAAAATGAAAAAAGAAACAAAAATATTTTTAGGAATTATTCTGGTATTATTTAGCATTTTTTTATTAGGGATTATTTATGCTAAACAAGATAAAGGGGGTGATAATATTGTGAGTGCATTAGAGTTAGAAGACAATGATGCATTTTTAGGAGATGAAAATGCTCCATTAACAATTGTTGAATTTTCTGATTATCAATGTCCTGCTTGTAGGTATCTCTGGGAACAAACTCATGAAGATTTAAAAAAAGAATATATTGAAACTGGAAAAGTGAAGTTAATATTTAGGGATTTTCCTCTAACCTCTATTCATCCGATGGCCCAATTATCTGCTGAAGCAGCTGAATGTGTTAGAGAACAAAGTGGAAATGAGATGTATTTTGAGTATCATGATGTTTTATTTGAAAATCAAAATCAATTATCTAAATCAAATCTTGTAATTTGGGCTAATGAAATGGGATATGATATTGAATCTTGTTTAGATTTAAGAAGATTTAAACAAGAAGTTGAATCTGACCTTGATGAGGGATTAAGATTAGGAGTTAAAGGAACACCTTCATTTTTTATTAATGGTAAACTATATGTTGGTGCATATTCCCTTATAGATTTTAAGAATATTATTGAAGAGGAATTAAATAATTAATTAAGAATTTTTGCTTCTAAAATTATGATAGATTCAAGAGGTCTGTCATTTGAATCTGTTGGTACTTTTGAAATTTCACCTATAATATCCATTCCAGAGATTATTTCTCCAAAAACCGGGTGTTTTGAATCAAGATAATTATTATTTACTAAATTAATAAAAAATTGACTTCCTCCTGTGTTTGGACCTGCATTTGCCATAGAAATTGTTCCTCGGTTATTCTTATTTGAAGGTTTATGCGTGAACTCATCTTTAATTACATAACCCGGACCTCCACTCCCATCCCCATTAGGATCTCCCCCTTGAATCATAAACCCCTGAATAACCCTATGGAAAGTAGTGTTATTATAAAATCCTTGTTTTATTAATTTTTTAAAATTTTCAGTTGTTATGGGCACATCTTCATATAACTGAATTAGTATATCCCCCTTATTTGTTTTAAATAAAACCTGATTTGATTGTTTTCTTTGAAATTGAGATGATAATAAAATAATAATTAAAATTAAAAAAATTCCTAAAAAAGCCCAAATTTTTTTATTCTTCATTTTAAATTATTTTATTATTCATAAAAAGGTGTATGTTTTTTTAAACATTTATATTAATGACTCCCATATAGATCTTAACCATTGAGAAGGTGCTAATTTAGCATAATGTAAAACCCACTCTTGAATCATTTTAGGGATTTCTAATAAAATTAATGAAATAATCAATCTTTTTTTTGTTAATTTCCATTTAGGAAAAAACTTTTGTCTTGCAGACTCAAAAATAAAAAAGTTTTCAAATAAATTTTGAAAAATAAATAACCATATTCTCTGATCTGTTAACTCAAATCCAATTACCCCTATTATTCTATACACAAATAAAATTATAGCAGTGTATTTAGATGATTTTTGCCATTTTAATGATACAATTAATGCGATTGTTAAATAATATGTATCTAGAATCTTGTCAATATTATGATAATTAGGTACTGTGCCAAGTCCAATAAAATAAACAATTATCACATCTAATGCATCAATAATTAAAGAAAAAATAATTCCCCAAAAAGGTTTTTTAAAAATTGTTAGTGGAATAACTAATCTCAGAACAAGAACAATAAGGGGTCCTAGACCAACACCAAATAAAGCTGTTAAATCTAATGACATAAATCTCCTAAGTAGATATAATTTAAAAATATTAACCAAAACACTTAAAAAAGATAGTTTCTTGGCAAAAGTATAACATGGTAGTAATAAAAGGAAAAGTTGTTTCATTGGATTATGAAGGAAAGTTAGAAGATGGAGAAATTTTTGATACTTCTAAACATGGGGACCATTCACACCCATTAGAGTTTGAAGTTGGAGCTGGACAGGTTATTCCGGGATTTGATGAAGCAGTATTAGGCATGGAGATTGGAGAAGAAAAAGAATTTGATATTGAACCGAAAAATGCTTATGGCGAGTATAGAGAAGAATTAAAAAGAAAAGTTCCTAAAAAAAGTTTTCAGAATCCCTTAGATCAACAAGGTAATCCGGTTGAACCTCAAGCAGGAATGGTTTTGGGTATGAGAACACCTCAAGGTCAGGTATTGCCTGTTAAAATTATTGATGTTGGAGAAGAAGAAATAACATTAGATTTAAATCATCCTTTGGCTGGAAAAAAGTTAATTTTTAAGATCAAAATTCTCGATATTAAAGAAAAAAGTCAGTTTCAGAAAAGCTCAGAAGATTCTAATTCATTAGAAGATCTTACAGAGAAATAGAATAATTATTATAAACTGCAGTAATTTTTAAAAATAAGGAAGATGTTTATTTATTATGAATTATTTAGATAAAGACTTAAAATTTAAAAAAATAAGATTTCTAAAAGATTTAATAATGATTGCAGAAAAAAATCCTAAAATATTTAATAATGGTGAAAAAATAATTTCAAATTTAAAGTTATACCCAGATGGTTCTGTAAAAACCCCTTATATTGGTATAGGTATTAGTAATAAAGAAGTTTATTTTTTAGTGGACTTAGATCCTTATAACTCAGAGCAAGGAATTGAGAAGATCATAAAAGATTTTCCTGGAGAACTAGGTAATCAAAGAATTTGTGAAAGATTATTTAGTTTAACTGGAGACAAACTTCCAAGATCTTATAGTTCATTTAAAAAAAATTTTAAATTATATTCAAATCAAGAGAAAACAACAGATTTATTGGCGCCGAGGGTTTAAAGATAATTAAAGAATTTTAAATCTCAAGGTTATCTAAAGGACTTTTTATTTTACTTAATTGTTCTCTTGAAACATGGGTATAGATTTGTGTTGTTGAAAGATCTGAATGGCCTAATAGTGCTTGAATCATTCTAATATCAATTCCGGATTCAAGAAGATGTGTAGCAAAACTATGCCGCAAAGTGTGACAATGAACTTCTTTTTTAATCCCTGCTTTTTTTGATGCTCTTTCAACAATTTTTTGAATATTTCTTGGAGTTAAATAGCTTTTTGGACCTGAAAATAAATATTCTTGGTTCATTGATTTTTGTTGTTCTACTTGTTTTTTTAGATCTTCAATTAAAGAATCTGGAATATTAAATGCCCTATCTTTTTTACCTTTTCCTTGTTTTACATAACCTGTTTTTTCAATAAAATGTAAATTATTTATTTTTAAATTTACTAATTCACTTACTCTTAAACCACAAGCATACATTAATCTGATCATTAATTTAGATTTTAAATTATGAATTGAATTTATTAAATCTTTAATTTCTTGTTTTGTTAATACAGTTGGAATTCTTCTTTCTTTTTTTGGTCTTTTAATTCCTAATGTTATGTCTTTTTTTAAAATTGTTTCATATGAATATTTAATTGCTGCAAGAAATAAAATTGTTGAAGAACTAGATTTATTATCTAATTTTTCAACTAAATAAGATTTTACATCATCAATATTAATTCCTTCAGGTTCTTTGTTACAAAACTCAAATAATTTTTTATTTGAGTCAAGGTAGTTCCTTAATGTATATTTAGAATTTTTTGATATTTTCAATTCAATTTCCAGTTTTTTAAGAAATTCTAGTTTATTCATTTTTATTTTAGTTTTTATCAATACAATCTAGGATAGATTGTGCGAACAAGTTTATAAAGTTGTTGAAGAAAATTTTTGAGAATAAGAATAATTTTTAAAGATTGTTGAACTATATTGAGGATGGATAATCAAAAAGAAATTCAAGTTAAAATAATAAAAAATAAAGATTTATCAGAAAATGAAAAAACAATAATCAATAATGCTAGAGTATTAAATTTTGGTAAATCTTCAAAAAAAGATTTTAAGAAAGATTATGAATCAGATACTTTATGGTTTTTTGTTAAACATAAAAATAAAATAACTTCTTTAGGAGGTATTAGGCCATTAAAAATAAATTATCTTAAGAAAGATTATAATATTGGAGGGATATGTAGTATAATTTCATTAAAAAAAGGTAAGGGGTATGGAAGTATCTTAATCTCTTCAATGATTGATTATTCAAAAAATTCAAAAAAGACATTATTAGGATTTATAACTCAAACAAAGTTTTTTGAAAAAGCAGAATTAAATGTTGGAATTGGATTAATAAATAAATTTATTTGGATTAAGCCTAATGGTGAAAAAGTTTTTGATTCTGAGGGTGATGGGATTTATTTTGAAGGTAAAGATAAATTTATCTCAGGGATTTTAGCAAATAATTCTCTTGTTTTTATTAATATTGAACATTGGTAAATCCTTAAAATAAGAGGTTAAATAACAAAACATGAGAGCAAAATCACAAGCATTAGAAATTCAAGTAAAATTAAATTCAAGAGAATTAAAAACATTAAAAAATAAGTCATTAAAAGGTATTTTGAATTTTTCTAATGGAGAAAGTACATGCAAAATTAATATCTCACTAGATTATTCAGAAGATCAGGAAGATTTAGTTGAAGTTTCTCAAGATCCTCAAAAATGTTATTTTGGATATGCAGATAGTGTAAGTTTCTCAATTAATTCATTTTTTTATAATCAACTTAAATCTCAAGGTTCATATGGAAATAGGTTTTATGGTGCTATTGGAAAATTAGAAATAAAAATTGAAGATTAGTTATGATAAAGGCTATGAAGCTTTAAAGAAAACTTCTAATCCTGTGGTGGCCCATCACCTTATTGTTGCTACAAAGCACTTTTACCTAGCAAATTCTCCTTTGATGAGAATAATCATTGCCAAACCCTAAGCAAAATATTTAATAGATCTCTTGAAACAAGATAACGAATTGATTTCTGCCGAACTTATTTATGATATAGTTGGGAATTAGGATGTTTCATTAAAAGATGTCAAAAAATTTTAGAAAAAGAGTAGCTTATCTTGTTAATTCTATGAGTTTTATTCTTTATAAAAATAGTAACTGGATTCCTTAAAGGAGGCGGAGATTATTCTTTCCTGGCAGGGACATTATATTTTTACCTCGTGCACTTAGCCTAACTTAGTGCATAGCTCTAATTATTTTTGTTTTGAAGGGTTTTAATATGTTGTTTAAATTTTGTGTTTTGAATAGTAAAGTACTAAGACAATTGAAAATATAGTGTTTTAAGGCTTATTTTAGCTTGTTTTTATGGTTCGTATAATGTATCTTGTGCGAACCTTTTTTTATATTTTTAAAAAAAATCTGAAAAATAGTGATTTTTTGTAAATTTAATAGATTCTGCGGATTTTTATTAAAAAATTAATAGATAATTAAAGACGAAATTTTAAAAAATTTATAATAAAAACCTATAATATGCACTTAGGTTTGCTTAGTTCATATAGTTAAATTAAATATTATTTATTAAAAGATAATGTTAAAATAAAGAATTATAACAGATTATTAAATTTAGAAAATTATTACTTTAATTTAAAAAAATTTTATATTTTTTAAATTTTAGGGTTTATTAATTTCAAGATCATAAATACAATTGTTTCCTTTATAAACTGTTGAGTAAGGATTTTGATTAAAATCTAATTTAATATAATCTACTGAAATTAATAAGTTTTCTAATAATAACTTATTTTTAGATTCTTTAAAAATTTTATTTGGTTCTGGAACTTCTTTAATATCTGTTATAATATAAGATCCAAAAAGGGATTTATAAAATTCTCTACCAATAAGTTCTGATTTAATATCTTTAAAAGAACTTCTTTGAGTATTAAAATCAAAATAATCTCCTAGTTTTTTAAATCCTTTTTTCATGTTAAAATTAAAAAATAAAGAGAATTTAAGGTTTATTAAAATATGTATATTTTTGTATTTGTTTTTTAGATGATGTTTGATAGTTAAAATATTGGTTGATTTGTGCACTTAGGTTTGCTTAGTGAACATTAATAAATCAATGAATAAAAATTGTAAATAAAAAGAAAAAATGGATTTTGATTAAAATCCTAAAAAAATAAATTAAAAATAAAAAAATAAATTAAAATTTATTTGTTAACTATAGCTAAAATTACTCCTAGAAGAGTTAATACAACTGTGACCCATCCAGCAAGCATTGCTAATATGCTTCCACCTAACCACCTTGGAAGTGTTAATGTTCCAGCAATCATAGCAAATCCAACTGATAATGCAACTATAACTCCAGTTAACCAAACAAGAAAATTCAATACTTTTGTTAAACTACCTTCTTTTTTTGCCATTTTATCCACCTCCTTTTACCTTCTCAAAAAATATGAGATTAAAAAGAGCTTATATAATATATAGGTTTATCTTCTTTTTAAAGATTTGTATAATTAATAAAAAGAGAGGATATAATCTAGATAAAAAAGATGAATAAGACTAAAGTTAGTGATTTATTAAAATTTAAAAATTTGGGAATAATTAACTTAATGTATATTTTTGGGGGGTTTTAGGGGAGATTTTCAAAATATTTATATTAAATTTAACTAAAATATTAAAAAACTTTTAAAGACTATTTTTATAGACGATAAAGATAAAATGCGAATTTAGGATTTTGGGTGTTTATGTGGTGTTTAAACAGTGTTTAAACACTGTTTGTATTATATTTTATGGATTTTTTATAAAAAAATTTAAAAAACTGTATAATATAAAAAGATGATTTTATAACGATAATAAAGGAAAGATTTATAAATATAGATAAGATGTATAAAGTATGTTTGAATTTTTAAAAAAAAGAGTGAAAAAAAGCGAATTTAATAACCATAAAACTGCTGTTCAAACAGCCTTAAACAACATAAAACAAGATATGGGTAGTTTGAGTAAATGGATAGAACATCTAAACAATGAGAATTCTAAGGTAAAAGAAGAGATAAAGGATATATACGACGATATATCTGACATAAAATCAGAAATAGAAAACCTTGGAAATATGATCTCTTTGGTAGGAAATCCCAAGGTGTTTAAACAGAGACAAACAGTGTTTGAGAAACAAACAGCTGTTGATGGTGTTCAAACAGCTGTTCAAACAGCTGTTCAAACAGAGATTTTGGATAGATTAACTATTTCAGAAAGAGCATTATTAATGATATTAATAAATTCAGATATTAAGTTAAGTTATGAGGATCTTTCAGCAATGTTGGGTAAAGATAGTAATACAATAAGGGGTCAAATAAATAATATAAAAAGAAAGTGTGAGGGTTTAATATATGAAAAAATTGAAAAAAATAATAAAAAAAGGTTATATATTCCAGAAGAAATTAGAAATGATATGTTAAAAAGCGTAAAAGTGAGAGTTAGGAAGAGTAAAAAAAGACAGAAAGAAGAAGAAAATTATTAAAATAACATTAAAAATTAGTAAAAGTGAGAGTTAGGAAGAGTAAAAAAATTAAAAAAAATAGAATATGAGGGAAAAATGAGAGCTAAAAAAGATTTTAAAATAAAAAAGAGAATAAAATAAAAAAAGGTGGAAAAAAATAAGGATTATAATTAAAAAAGATAGAGATAAAATAGACTAGGATAAAAATAAAAAGTTAGGCTTTAAAGGCTTAAAAACTTAATAATTTAGGAAATAGAAAAAGTATATAAATATAGTTATAAAATTAAATTCGTTACACCGAATAATACAAAAAATAATAAAATGGGGGTAATTAAAAATTAGGAAAAGTTCAAATATGGAGATTTAAAGCTCTCTAATCCTTAAAATACTATTTAAAGAAGCAATTTTTTTGAGATCTGAAGAAATTCCTAAACAAACTTTTTTATTATTAACTTTATGTTTTATTATAGGAATTCCTTTGGAAATAATCCTTTGAACATAGTCCCTAATAGAGCTTTGAGAGAGATTAAGTTTATTTGCTATTAAGCTATAAGTTACATTAGAAGGATTTTCTTCTTCTAATTCATAAATTATGGAGAATACGAGGACTTCCTGAGGTGTCATGGACTTAAATTTAGATTTAATCTCTGATTGAATTGATCCAAAGGACTCTAAAATATTAGCAGCTTTTTGGATAGTTTTATCAATTGAATTTGTTTTGATTTCATCATTTTTAAGTAAATTTAAGTTAAAATCTGTGTGTTTGTCTGTCTGTCGAAGTGTCTGTCTGTCTGTCGAAACCCCTTTATTTCCACTGGAGATATCTAAATTTTGGGTTTTTAACCCCTGTATTTCCAATGGAACTGTCGAAGTGTCTGTCTGTCTGTCGAAGTTATATGTCGAATTGTCGGATTCATAAATAGGAATTGATTGAGGGATTTTTGAGGAATTAATTAAAAAAGAATTAAAAATAGAGATAAACTCATTAATTTGAATTTGAATTTCATTAAGTTGATATTTTAATTCAGTTAATTCTATACTTAAATCTGAAATATCTTTTTTAACATTTTCAAAAGACCTCTTTATCTCTTTTTCAGGGAACATAAGAAAATTAAACAATTAGTATATTTAAGGATTTATTTGTTTAAAATAGTAGAATATGCAGAATATGTTTTTGAAGATAACTGCCATTTAATTCTTCTTAAAAATAAATTGCCTTTTTTATTTTTTTTAATAGAGATAATAAATCCTTTTTCTTTTAGTTCATATAATAACCTTTTAATAAACTCCTCATCTCTTGCTAATTCTTTACTTATCTGTGCTGTAAAAAGTTGTTCAGGAAATCTTTCAAAAAGCAATGATAATATCTGTTCAGATATTTTCTGTTTTTTTTCATTACTCAACCTCATTTTAGTTACACCTATAAATAGAAAATTATATAAATGATTTTCTAAGATTAATAAGTAGGGTTTATTTTTTAATGTTTCTAATAAATAGTTAATGATTATAAAATTAAAAATGATAAAAATTGAATATTTAAAAGAAAAAGAAAAAGAAAAAATCAGTGATATTTTAAATCCTATTGTTAAGGAATGGTTTTTTAGTAGATATAGAGATTTTTCTCCTACCCAAAGGTATGGAGTATTAAATATCTGGGAAAGAAAAAATATATTAATTTCTGCACCAACAGGAGGAACAAAAACACTTACTGCTTTTTTATCAATTTTAAATTATTTAGTAAATCTATCTGAAAAACAAGAATTAGAAAATAAAGTATATAGTATTTATGTATCTCCATTAAAGGCTCTTGGAAATGATATTCACAAAAATTTAATTGAACCTTTAGATGAAATTAAAGAAATTGCAGAAAGAAGAGGAATAAAGTTACAGGAAATAAGGATTGGACTAAAAACTGGAGATACGAGTGTTTCAGAAAGGGCAAAAATGTCAAAAAAAGCTCCGCATATATTAATAACAACTCCAGAATCTTTAGCTATAGCAATTTCAAGTAAAAAATTTGTTGAGTATTTTAGATTTTTAGAATTTTTTATCTTAGATGAGATTCATTCATTAGATAATAAAAGAGGAGTTCATTTAAGTTTAACTATTGAAAGATTAAATGAAATAAGTAGTATTTGGCCTGTAAAAATAGGTCTAAGTGCTACTGTTGCCCCATTAGAAATAGTTGCAGAATATTTAGTTGGAAATGGAGGGGATGAAGAAAGAACTGTAGGTATTGCGGAAATTAATTTCAATAAAAAATTAGATATTGGTGTATTAACTCCTGTTAAAAATCTTATTGAAGATAAAGAGATTTATGAAGATATGTACAAATTGCTTAATAATCTTATAAAAGAGCATAAAACAACTTTAATATTTACAAACACAAGATCTGCAACTGAAAGAGTGGTTAATAAACTAAAGGAAAATTATCCTGTGGAGTATGGAGATAATATTGCTGCACACCACTCTTCTCTTAGTAAAAGCCATAGGTTTAATATTGAAGAGAGGCTTAGAAATGGAAAATTAAAAGTTGTTGTTTGTAGTACTAGTTTAGAATTAGGGATTGATATTGGTTTTATTGATTTAGTCATAATGTTAGGAAGTCCAAAATCTAGTTCAAGAGCCCTTCAAAGAATTGGAAGATCCGGACATAAATTACATGAAACTGCAAAAGGTAGGTTTATTGTAATGGATAGAGATGATCTTTTAGAATGTTGTGTTATTCAAAAAGAGATGATTGAAAAGAAAATAAATAAGATACAATTTTCAAAAAATTGTTTAGATGTATTAGCACAGCAAATATACGGTATGGCTATACATAGAATATGGAACATTGATGAAATGTATAGCTTAATTAAAAAAAGTTATTGTTATTCAAATCTTTCAAAACAAGATTTTTTAAGTGTTATTAGTTATCTTTCAGGAGAATATGGTCTTGAAGAAAATAGTGTTTATAAAAAAATATGGTATGATTTAGAAACAAAAGAGATTGGAAAAAAAGGCAAAATGGCAAGAGTTATTTATTTAACTAATATTGGAACAATACCTGATGAATCCCAGATAAATGTTAAATTAGCACCTTCTGGTGAAAAGATAGGTTTTATTGATGAGGGATTTTTAGAAAGAATGAAAAAAGGAGATATTTTTGTTTTAGGAGGAAATAAGTATATTTACCTTTATTCAAGAGGAATGAATATCTATGTTAAACCAGCTGTTAATAGATCTCCTACTATTCCTTCTTGGTTTTCTGAAACATTACCACTTAGTTTTGATTCTGCATTAGAAATAAATAGGTTTAGGAGCTTATTAAAACAAAAAATAGAGAATAAAGAGGAAAAAGAAGAAATAATTGAGTTTATAAAAAAATATATTTATGTAGATAAGTATGTTGCAGAAAGTGTTTATTCTTATTTTTTAGAGCAAAATAAATTTGCAGAAATTCCAAGTAGTTCTCAATTATTAGTAGAACATTATAAAGCTGAAAAAAATTATTTTGTGTTTCATTCAATGTATGGGAGAAGAGTAAATGATGCATTGTCTAGAGCAATTGCATATGTTGTAGGAGATGAAAATAAGAGGGATATTGAAATAGGAATAAATGACAGGGGTTTTTATTTAGCAGGAGAAAAAATTGAAATAGAAAAAGTATTTAAAAAATTAAATGAAGATAATTTAGAAAAGATATTAAAAGAGGCGATAAATAAAACAGATGTGTTAACCAGAAGATTTAGACACTGTGCATCAAGATCTTTAATGATACTAAGGAATTATAAGGGAAAATCAAAAAGTGTAGGAAAACAACAGTTAAAAAGTCATTTTTTAATGGCAGCTGTTAAAAAGATAAGTAATGATTTTCCAATTTTAAAAGAAGCAAAAAGAGAGGTTTTAGAAGATCTAATGGATTTAGAAAATGCTAAATTAGTGATGAATTGGATTGATAAAAAAAAGGTTAAAATAAAAGTTTTTGAAACTCAATTACCTTCTCCTTTTGCATTAAATCTTATTTTACAAGGATATTCTGATATTATTAGAATAGAAGATAAGCAAGAATTCTTAAAAAGGATGCATGAACTTCATTTAAAAGTTATTGAATCTAAACAAAATAAAAATGAAAATTAGATTTTTTGAAAAATGTTTATTTATTGAAGATGAGAATATATTGGTTTTTGGAGATATTCATCTAGGATATGAAAAAGGTATAATAAAACAAGGAGTTAGTTTACCTAATTCTCAAATAAATGTAATGAAAGAAGAATTTAAACTAATATTTAAAAAAATAAAAAAAAATAAAGTAAATAAAATAATTATTTTAGGAGATCTCAAACATTCTTTTTCATTTAAATGGTATGAAAAGGAAGAATTTAATATTTTTATTAAATTTCTTCAAAAATATGTAAATAAAGAAGATATTATATTAATAAAGGGGAATCATGATAATGCTAACTTTACTGAGGGTATAGAATTACGAGATTATTATAAACATAAAAATGTTTTATTTTTACATGGACATAAAAATTTTAAGATAATTAACAATAAAGAGATTAATTATTTAATTCTAGGACATCTCCACCCTTCTGTAATGTTAGAGGATGAACAAAAAATAAAGAGAGAAAGATTTAAATGTTTTTTAAAGGGAAAATATAAGAATAAAGATTTTATCATAGTTCCAAGTTTTTTAGGTTTTATTTCAGGAGTTATATTAGACAAACAAAAAGAATTTAGATGTATTATCCCAAAAAAAGAGTTAAGCGAAAGTGAAGTTTATATTGTAAATAATAAAAAAGTTTTTAATTTCGGGAAATTAAATTACTTAGATAATCAAGAAGATTTATAAATTACCTAAGATTAATAATATGAAGAGGTTAAAATGAAATTAAATAATTTAATTATAATATGTTTCTTTTATTTTATATTTTTAATTAATTTATCAGAACTATCTGGAGTAGAGATAAATATAAATACTTTAGTAGAACACGAAGTTATACTTCAGGTATATGACGGCTCTGAAGTAGGTTATTTATTAGGAAATTTTAAAGGCATATCTGATATTGAAGGAAATTATAGAGTTGAATATCAAACAGAAGAACAAAATATTAATTTAAAAGTTAATGTGAAAAAAGGAGAAGAGGATATTATAAATGAAGATTTAGGTTTATTTAGTACTTCTGAGCCTATTTATGTTCAGATTATTCCAGGGGAAATTAGATTAAATTATCATATTAATGAGTATAATGAAATAAATGAAGAAGAGAATTTGGATTTAGGGGAGAATAATGAAATAAGTAATGAAAGCAGCTCCTGGGAAATTAATCAAGAAGAAAAATATGAAGATAAAATACAGAATAATGATTCTCAAATAAATAAATCACAAGACCAAATTAGTAATAATAAAAATAATTTAATAAATATTATGAATACTAAAAGTTATGATTTGAACCAATCACAAGGATTTTTTAAAAAAGATTTTTTAGAAGATAATAAATTTATAAATAAAAATTTTTTAACTAAAATATGTTTAGTGATAATTTTTTTGATTAGTGGTATTTTACTTGTAGTTAAAAGAGATAAATTAATTTTATTTTTAAAAACTAAAACAAATAAATTAAGTGAAATAGATGCTGAAAGAGAAATCTTAGATGCTGAAAAAAGAATTTTTTTAGCTGAAAAAGAAATACAAGAAGCAAAACAAGAAATTAAAAAAATAAAAAATCAAAGAAAAATTAGAGTTATGGAAAAAAATTTAGATAAAGATAAAATAAAATTAGATCTGCTAAGAAAGGGAAAAATTTAAAATTAATTAGAGTAGTTTAAAGAGTCTTTTGAATTTTGAGGCTTTAATTTAGGTAATGGTATATGTATTGGAACACCAATTTCATCTTCTAAAGATATTGCTTTTAGATTACATTTAGACATAATAAAATTTAAAAGACTTAGTTTAATTGGGTGATCAAATATCTTATTTTTCCAATCTTTTAATATCTTTTTTGAATCATTTTTATCATCTAATAAAAGAACATATCCTTTAATTAGTATTTCAGCTACTTCTGGAGAGTATTCAATTTTAAATGTAAATGATAATTTTAATCCTTTTTGATTAGTAATATTAATATCTTCTTCTGAAATTTCATCTATATTTATTCCTGTCTTAAGTTGAACCTGCTCTTTAGTAGATTTATTTCTTTTAGCAGAAATTTCGTTTATATTAAAACCAATTATTTTCATTTTAAATTTTAAATATTTAATTTATACAAGTTAGTTATTTTTATTTTTAAATGTTTATATTATTAAAAGAATATTTAAATTAAATCTTCTTCTGATATAACAACAAAATCACCTATAGCAATTATTGAATTATAGGGTAGTAATATCTCATTATTAGTTGTTTTTTCAAGATGAAGATTCTTTGTATATAAGGTAGGATCTGAAAGAATTAATTGAATAAGCTCGCCGGTTCTTGCTTCAAAAGTGATATCTTTTACTAATCCCAATCTTTTTCCCTCTTTTGTTACAACCATTCTATTAATTATCTCTTTTAGTGGTTTTCTATTAGATTCCATAATTTAATGATGAGTAATTTGTTTATAAATATTTCTATAAAATAAAGGTAATTTATAAGATAATTTAAGTAAGATTAAATAAAAGATAGATAGATAAAATTAATAAAAGATTATTATTAAATAAATAATAAATAGAAATAGACCCTCACCCTGCGGTTTCTTATGGAAAGATTTATAAACAAATATTTTTATTTTTATTTTTATTATTTATTTATAAATATTATTATATTATATTATATTATATTATATTATATTATT
>CAYQOK010000005.1:0-35677 GCA_964419155.1 Candidatus Woesearchaeota archaeon | reverse complement strand
GGTTAAGTCGTCACAAGGTAACTGTAGGGGAACCTGCAGTTGGATCACCTCCTATAAATATTTTAGTGTAAATCAAAGGTTCACTCATACGTTCAAAAAAAAGGAGAATAGAAATCCTTAAAAACTACTTAGACTATGAACTTTTAATTAAGGGCTCGTAGTCTAGTGGTAGAATGCCTCGTTTGCAACGAGGAGATCCGCGTTCGATTCGCGGCGAGTCCATTTCATTCTCCTTTATATTAACATTTTTATTAAAAACAATAATGAACTCCCTAAGGAATAAATTTTACTTAGGGCGGGAGTTGAGATCAATATTTATTGGTCAATGAAACAGACAAAAGAAGTCTTTGTTTTAGCATGTTCTCAACATGCTATACTCCAAATACTGTTAGAAGGATAGCTTGGCTTAAGTTGTGAAGAAGGACGTGGCAAGCTGCGATAAGCTCAGGGGATCTGCACGCAAGATTTGATCCTGAGATTTCCCAATGCGAAAACGCATTTATTCCGAGAGGAAAATACACAACGGGAATTGAAACATCTTAGTACCGTTAGGAATAGAAAACAAATAGTGATTCCCTTAATAGCAGCGAGCGAAAAGGGAAAAGGGCAAACCGAATCTCCTTTTGAAAAAAAGGCAGAGATGTGGTGAGGAAAATTTCTAAGTCATTGATTCAAAAATTTTGGAAAGAATTGCCTTAGAGGGTGATAGCCCCGTAGAAGTAGATGATATGAAATTACTCAAAAGAGTAGTGCATCTTAGATTGGATGTATGAATATAGCAGAATTAACTGCTAACCCTAAATATTGGCTTAAGTCCGATAGCGCACTAGTACCGCGAGGGAAAGCTGAAAAGTACTCTTAATCGAGGGTTAAAAGACTTGAAATCTAACAGTTACAGTTTGTTACGATTCTTTTCTTGAAAAAGAAAAAGGATTGTAACGTACGTTTTGAAAAACGGGCCAGGGAGTTTGTCTAAGCGGCAAGGTTAAAGTTACTGAAGCCGAAGCGAAAGCGAGTATGAAAATGCGAAAGTCGCTTGGATAAGACCTGAAGCCAGATGATCTAATCATGAGCAAGATGAAGTCTCTCGAAAGGGAGATGGAGGTCTGAACCGGTGCTGCGTACATGCGCTTGGATGACTTGTGATTAGGGGTGAAAAGCCTATCTAATCTGGCAATGGCTGGTTCCTGTTGAAATATGCCTACGTATAGTCTCATATCATGGCTTGCTAACGAGGTAAAGTACGGATAATTCGTGCAGAGGATTCTTCCTACGGCGAACTTTCCAACTCAGAACTTGTTAGCTGCTTAGTATGGGAAACAGTGTCAGTGCGTAAGGTACTGTCACGAGACCAGAACAACGGAGACCATAGTTAAGGTCCTTAAATTTATGCTAAGTGTTTAAAAAGGAGTTTTAAACCTGAGACAGTAGGGAGGTAGGCCCAGAAGCAGCCACCCTTTAAAGAAAGCGTAACAGCTCACCTATCGAGGTTTGAAGCACTGAAAATGGACGGGGCTAAGCATAATACCGATACTAAGGGCATGCTTGAAAAAGCATTGCGGTAAACAGGCGTCTTTTTTGCACAGAAGTTTCTCCGAGAGGAGGGATGGAGCGAAAAGGAATGAGAATCCTGGCAGGAGTAGGGCTAAATTTCTCTGAGATTCGAGAAATGTCGTAAGAGCAAGGTTTCCTTAGCAATATCAATTAGCTAAGGGTTAGTCAGCACCTAAGTCATACCTTAACCGCGTATGACGATGGACATCAGGTTAATATTCCTGAACCATATGTGTTCGCTAATTATATAATTACGCTTCCGGATAGGCAGGTTTTTGAAAGGAAGCTTAGGTTAAGAAATCTATGGATCGTAATGATAAGAAGTAGAAGAATTAATCTAATGAATAACTGTTGATTCCAGGAGCCCGTGAAAATTTTATATAAAGAGCATATTTGGCTGTACCAATAATTGGCACAGATGCTCTAGCTGAGAAGGCTAAGACATTAAGGCTTAAACTGGTTAAGGGAATTCGGCAAGTTAGCCCCTTAGCTTCGGTAGAAGGGGTGTCTAACTTTGTGTTCAGCTTTGCTAGTAATGCATTGTTAGATTGCAATAACAAGGACGGTCCGACTGTTTACCAAAAACGTAGCTGGTTGCTAATCTGAAAAGACTTGTATAACCGGTGAAACCTGCCCAGTGGTGGTGTCTGAAACCGCTTTTCAAGGTGGCTAAGGCCCATCAAACGGCGGGCTTAATTCCTGAGGCTCTTAAGGTAGCGTAATGCCTTGTCATCTGAATGGTGACGTGCACGAATGGTTTAACGAGATTGTTACTGTCCCTAACCAGTCCCCTCTGAAATTACCAGTCTGGTGAACGGGCCAGAGATATCTAGTGGGAAGTGAAGACCTTGTGGACCTTTACCGCAACTTGTTGCTGCAGATTTACTAAGGATACATAGAATAGGTAGGAGCGTAGAAGTTAATTTTTCGGAGTTAACTGAGCAAAATTGTAATACTACCTACCCTTTGTGAGTTTGCTTACTCTTTATGAGGACACCAGCAGGCGGGCGGTTTGGCTGGGGCGGCACCCTGCCGAAAAAATATCGGTAGGGCCTAATGACAAGCTCATCCAGGTCGGAAATCTGGAGTAGAGTGCAAGGGTAAAAGCTTGTCTGACTGTATCTTCAAAAGCAAGGGATGCAGAGTTGAAAGACGGGCCTAGCGAACCGTTGACGACTTTTAATGGGTCGCAATAGTGACAGAAAAGGTACCCCAAGGATAACTGGGTTGTCGCGCCCGATAGTTCAAATTGACGGCGCGGCTTGCTACACCGCTGTCGGCTCTTCCTATCCTGGCTGTGCACAAGCAGCCAAGGGTGCTGGAGTTCACATGTTAAAAGGAATCGTTAGCTGGGTTAAGATCGTTGTGAGACAGATTGTATAATATCTACTAGATACGTAATTGTCTGAGCGGAACGAGCGCGTAGTACGAGAGGAACCGCGCTTGGGTGCCTCTAGTGTAGCAGTTCTTATGAGGACGCTGCGTAGCCACGCACTGCATGGATAAGTGCTGAAAGCATCTAAGCACGAAGTCAGCCGCAAGACGAGACAATTAAAGCCGTCATAGAAGATGACGTTGATAGAGTTGGCGTGTAAGTACCAAGGCAACGAGGTATTCAGCGCACAACTACTAAAAGCTTCACTTAACAAAGACTTCTTTTGTCTGTTTTATTAAAAAAAATAATTAAGATAAACTTATTTTCTTAAAAACTAGAAATATAAGTTTATTTTTAGGAACTTCTTTATTTTGAATAATCAGCTTTGTTTTAAGATTATTTTTTTCAAATATTTTTAAAATTTTATAAGCTTCTTTTTCATCTTTTGGATAGAATTGAATACATCCAATACCATTATTTTTTAGTATAAAATAGATTCCACTTGCAACTGCTTTAATCTTTTTAGGTTTTATCCACTGTATTGCAGAAGCAGAGACAACAATATCAAATGTTTCTTTATTAAATAAATTCTCTAACTTTATTATATTTCCTTTTTTCACCTTTAATCCCTTTTTTTTAGCTTTCTCTAGCATCTTATCTAAGATATCTAAACCAACAACATTATATCCTTGTTTTTTATAAAATAAAGTAGTATGTCCAGGACCACAACCTAAATCAATTATATTTAACTTTTTTTTATTTAGCACCCTATCAAGATTTAATAGATTTAGTATTTTACAAGCAATATTCTCTTGTGTTCTTATTATATTCCTTGAATTACTGTATCTTTCTACTTCATCATAACTATAATAAAATTCAGGGTCTAAATAATCATCTTCTGGTCTTGCCATAATTAATAATAGTATTGAATTTTTTAAACATTACCAAAAATATTAAAAACATCAATTATTTAGTTATTTTGAGTGGGAAAGCAAACTTTCGGAGACTAGTCATTAAAAAAGACAAATGTTGCAAAAATTATCAACATTTAGTTTCTGAGGAAGGTCTGCCCATCTTATGTAATAATAAATTACATAACTATATAAAAAATAGAATCATCCTTGAAAAAGGACTGTTGCGAAGCAGGGCACTGATATAGAAACGACACAGCCTCTTATGAGCTATGAACTATGCAGGAAGCTAAGATTAAGAGGATTTGATGGAACGAGCAACCTGATTGATGCAAGGTAAAAACCGCTAAGTCAAATGTTTGCATGTTCTGCTCCTTTATTTAATATAAGGGAAGAACAACAAAAGGTGGCCTATTTCCCACTCATTTTTATATTTTACTAAAGTCATCTAAAATAGTTTCTAAAACTTTTTTTAATAAAGGGCTTTCTAAAACATCTCTTGGATTATCTAAATCTGGATTTAACACTTCAATACTTTCAATATGAACTTTTTTAATATTCTCCTCTAATTTATTTTGATATCTTTCTAAATAAATTACTATATTTGCTGGTTTCATCCCCCTATAAAAACCACCTTTGTTAAATTCTAAGATAATCTTATTATCTCCAATATATTTTACTTTTCTATCTTGTAATTCTTCTTTAGAATTATGAATCCCATTGTAACCTTTACAAATTCTCCGAAACACTAAATCTTTATTCTGTTTAATCATTGTTATATCTTATACTATTGTTCTTATTTAAATTTTTTTACAAATTAATGAAACAGTTAGATACAGAATATTTAAAAACAACCCATTCTATAATTTTATATCTCATATTGGGGAAGTAGCTCAGTGGGAGAGCACTACGCTGAAGACGTAGGTGTCGAGAGTTCGATTCTCTCCTTCCCCATGTTACTTATTTTTCTTATTGATACCTTTTACTATTACAACTCTTGAAAAAAGAGATGGATTAATTTTAGTAAAAAAATTATTAATAATTTTATCTATTAAAACAAATATTTTTCCCTTTATGTTTTTATTATGGCCTCCTGTTCTTGAGTGCCACTGATAATCAATTTCCTGAAATTTAATATATTCTGAAAAAAAATTTAATATATCTTTTACACGAGGTAAGTGAATATGTAAATGTTTTTCTACAATTTGAAATGGTTCTTGAACATCTGTCTTTTTACCTACTAAAAAATTTAAACGACAATAAAAATTATATTCATTAGGCATAGATAATAAAAATAATGCATTAGGTTTTGCTATTCTTTGTAATTCTTGAATAACCCTATGAGGGTAAGAGGTATGTTCAAGGGTTTCTAAACAAACAATAATGTCATAGGAATTATCTTTTATAGGTATAGGGAATTTATCTAAATTATGTATAAAATCCTGTTTTCCATAACAATCTAAACTATGATATTTTATATTTTTTGGTAGAAATTCCTTTAATTTTTTATCTCCAGCTCCAACATCTAAAAGTTTAAACTTTTTATTTTCTCTCTCTCTCTCTAATTTTCTGAAGGGTTATTACAGGAAGAATAAACTGACCATAATCACTTCTTAAATTTTTCAAGGAATTCATATTTATTCAAAAATCCGCTAATTTATTAATCTTTTCTTTTGAATTTAATTTTTGTAAACTTATCTTTATAAAAAACTTTAAATACTCTAAAGGTCAGATAATATCAGGAAAAGAGGAAAATGGTGAAAAAAAACATTAAGTCAAAATCAGATTTATCTAAAAAAAATTTAAAGATTAATCAAAAGATTAATCAAAAAACAGGTAAATTAAATTGGTTAGATTTACAATTCATTAAATTAAGTGTTTTATTTTTTGCATTTTGGATTATTACTTTTATGAATTATTCTTTTTTAGTTAGTTATAAATGGTTGTGGTTAATACTTGCAATATTTTTTGCAGTTAAACCTGCTTATAGGATATGCAACTCAGAATAAAATGATTTTAAAATTTAAAACAAAAAAAGCAGCAATGGAATTGTCTGTTGGAACTGCAGTTATAATTGTTTTAGCAATAACGATGTTAATTCTTGGTCTTGTTTTGATTAGAAATATATTTTCAGGAGGGACTGAAAGCATAACCGAACTAAATGAAAAAGTAAAATCAGAAATAACTTCTTTGTTATCAGATAGTTCAAGTAATCTTATAGTAAAATTAGGTTCTGATAGTGTTGCAAAAGTAAAAGCAGGAACAAAAAATTTTGGGGTCGGTATTGGAGCAAGAACTGCTGATGGCTCAACAGTTGATATTAATAAACTAAAATATAAACTTTCATTAGATACTTCTACAAAAGAAAATTGTTATAATATTCTGGGACGATCTGGAACTGAAGAGTTGTTTTTACAAAGGATGAATGTTCCATTAAGTTTTGATAGATTTGAAGGAGATACAGCTTTTGCAATAATTCAGATGTCTATTCCAGAAGCAACAAGTCTTTGTACTCAAAAGATATATATTGATGTGGTTGATGGAACAAGTGCAATTGGAAGACAAATGTTTATATTAGATATAGAAAGAAAAAGTATTATTTAATTTTAGTATTTTTTTATCAGCAAGTTTTATAAATCTAATAACCCTTTATTTTTTATTAAACTAATAAGATGCAAGACAAAGAAGAGGTAGAAAAGAAATTAGAGTTATCTAAAACAGCATTTTTAGGTAATTTCCCACCTTATGAATGTGGTATAGCTACTTTTACAGAAGATTTAGTTAATGCAATGAATAAAAGATTTAATCCAAAACTTAAATCAAGAGTTGTTGCATTAAATGATGATGGTGAATTTTGTAACTATAATAAAAAAGTTATTTTAGAAATAAATCGAGAAGATATGGAAGATTACATTTTAAAGGCAAAACAAATAAATAATTCTCAGGATATTAAAATTGTCTGCATTCAACATGAGTTTGGAATCTTTGGAGGGGAATATGGAAATTATCTTATCCCTTTTTTAGAGGCCCTTGAAAAGCCTGTTGTTATAACATTTCATAGTGTATTACCAGATCCTGACGAGAAAAGAAAAAGACTTGTAAAATTTATTTGTTCAAAAAGTTCTGCTGTTATTGTAATGGCTAAAAGTGCAATTGACATATTAGAAAAAGATTATGGTGTTGATAGAGAAAAAGTTCACTTTGTTCCGCACGGAATTCCCTCAACATCTTTTAAATCAACAAAAAAATATAAAAAGAAATTAGGTCTTGATGGAAGAATAATTTTATCTACATTTGGTCTTTTAAGTAGTGGAAAAGGAATTGAATATGTAATAAGAGCATTACCAAATATTGTAAAACAATACCCTAATTTAACTTATTTGATAATTGGAGAAACTCACCCAAAGGTAAGAAGAGAAGAAGGAGAAAGGTATAGAAACAGATTAAAACAAGAAATTAAAAGATTAGGTTTAGAAGAAAATGTTAAGTTTTATAATCGTTATTTAACTTTAAATGAGTTAATTGACTACCTTTTAGCAACAGATATTTATTTATGCACAAATTTAGATCCAAACCAAATTGTAAGCGGAACTTTGTCTTATGCAATGGGTTGTGGAAAAGCAATAATCTCAACACCAGGTAAACATGCTATTGAAGCACTTGAAGATGAAAAAGGAGTTTTAGTTGAGTTTAAAAATCCAGAAACCTTTGAAAAAGCTATCTTAAAAATACTCTCTGATAAAAAATTAAAATTAAAATTAGAAAATAATTCTTATGCTGCAAGCAGAATTATGACTTGGCCTAATGTAGCAGCAAGGTATTTATCAATTTTTAATAAGGTAGTAAAACTGAGGGAAGAAGTAACTGAAAAATATCCTAAAATAAAACTAAATCATTTAAGAAAATTAACTGATGATTTTGGATGTATTCAATTTTCTAAAAAAACATATCCTGATTTAAGTTCAGGATATACATTAGATGATAATGCAAGGGCACTTGTAGCAGCTACACTTCATAATCATTTATTTAAATCAGATATTTCAAAAAACCTGCTATTGAAATATCTTGAATTTATTGAAAAATCAGAAGATGAACAAGGGTTGTTTAAGAATAATTTTAAAAATGAAAATGAAATTTTAAATCCCTATAGTGAAGATGCAATTGGAAGAACTATTTTAGCAACAGGATATACTTTTTTTAAATCCAAAAACCCTGAAATAAAAGAAAGATCAGAAATTTTGTTCAATAAATCAATATTTTTTGCAAATAAACTAAATCATACTCGTTCAAGAGCATTTGCAATAATTGGGCTGAGTTATTATCTAGCTTCAAAAGATTCTCCTGAAAAATTTGAACTTTTAAAAATATTATCTGATTCATTAGTAAATCGCTATGAACAAAATTCTTCTGAGGGGTGGAATTGGTTTGAAGATAAATTAACTTATGCAAACTCTAAAATTCCAGAATCTCTTTTTTTAGCATATAAATCAACAGGAAATCCAAAATATTTAGAAATTGCTGAAAGCTCATTTAAGTTTCTTTCAAGTATTGTTTTTGAAGAGAATCATTTATCCCCTGTTGGTGAAAGTGGATGGTGCAAAAGAAATGGAGAAAGAGCTTTTTTTGATCAACAACCAATTGATACCTCTTCAATGGTCCAAACCTGTTTAATTGCTTATGAACTAACAAAAAAACAAGAGTATTATGATAATGCTGTCTTAGCATTTAATTGGTTTTTAGGAAGAAATCATTTAGGACAAATGATGTATGATGAAACAACAGGTGGTTGTTATGATGGTCTTTCTAAAACCGGAATAAATCTTAATCAAGGAGCAGAATCTACTATAGCATATTTAACAGCAAGACTTTTTTTAGAAGAATATAAAACTAGAGAGATTAATAAATAAATTTCAATCCCTTAAAATCAAATTCAAATTCAATAATATCTTTTTGATACAATTTTATAATCTTTTTTCTATCCTCCATAGATCTACAGTATAAAAGAATACTTCCTCCATTTCCGCTTCCACATATTTTTACAGCACTAGCACCATTTTTTAAACAATTATTTATTATTTTATCAGTATGTTTTGGAACTATGGATTTATGTAGTTTCCTTCTGTTTTTAGTTTCTTCATTTAAAAGAGATTCAATAGAATAAAAATCAGATTTTTCAAATGATTTTTTTAATTTAAAAGCTATATCCCTAATATTTAAAAGATAATCTTTATTTTTTCCTTTTAATAGTTCTTTAATAACTGCTTTATTTGATTTTCCTGAAAAATGAGGTTTTCCTGTATAAAGAATTAAAAGTCTTTTTTCAAGTTCCTTAATAAAATTCTTTTTTAGATTAAGTTTTGTAATATTGACTTTATTATTTTTAAATTCCAATAAATTAATTCCACCTAGAACTGCTGCATATTGATCTTGCTTTCCTCCAACTAATCCAAGAGATTGTTCTAATTTATAGGAATTTTCAGCTAGTTTTATTTTATTTTTTTCATTTGAAGTAAGGGCTAGCCAAACCACATTCATAACTCCACTGGTTCCTAAACCAGATGAGGTGGGAACATTTCCAGAATAACTTAATCCAACAGAATGATTGTCTGCATAAAGTTCACCTTCAACATATCTGTTAATCGAAGAATTTAAAACAGCCCCATTATTCTCTGATGCAAATGGTTCAATATCTGTTGTTCCTCCTGCAAAATCTAATCTTACAGGGGCTCTAACTTTTATTAAAATTTTTTTATTTGTTATCATAATAAACTTGCTCCAATAATTCCTGGTTTTTCTAATTTAGACCAATTAATTTCTGTTTTCTTTGGGAATACAACATATTTGTATGTTTGTTTTTTTATCATATTTAGTAATTTAGTTCCATTTTCACTTACTCCACCAGCTAATATAACTACCTCGGGGTCAAATATATTTATTAAAGAGCCAATTCCTTGACCAAGATACTTTGTTATCCTTTCTAATGTTCTCCTAGACTTAAAATTATTTATTTTAAATAACTCACTTATTAAAACTTCTTTTTTAAATTCTTTTTTTGTAATTTGAGAAACACCTTTCCAAGCACATAAACTTTCAAAATCATTATTATTATCTAATATCATATGCCCTAATTCTCCTGCCATTCCAGCTCCGTTATAAATCTGATTATTAATAATAATCCCACCACCTATTCCAGTTCCTATTGTAAGAACAATAAAATTTGATTTTTTACAACCAAGTTTAGATTCTGCAAGTGCAACACAATTAGCATCATTTTCAACAACAACTTTTATTTTTTTAAACTTTTTTTGAACAACTTTTTTAATATTAAAATTTCTAAAAGGAAGATTTGGAGGGTTTAAGATAATTCCATTCAATAAAGGGCCAGGACACCCTATTCCTATTTTTTTTACATCAGGATATACTGAAAGAATATCCTCGATAATTTTAATCAATTCATTAATTATTTTATTTTTTGTTTTAGGGGTTTTTAAAGAAAAATACATTACTATTTTTCCTTTTTCTAAATATGCTACTCTTAAATTAGTTCCACCAAGATCTACAGCAATTACTTTATTCTCTTGCATGTTTTTTTATTCTTCCATATTTATCTTCAATTCTAACTTCATCATTTTCATCAAAAAAACCAAATGAAACCTCCAGGACTCTAACACTTTTTCTAAGTGCTCTTATCCTATGTGTTTGATTTTTTTTTATTAAAATAATATCTCCTGATTTCACATTAATCTTTTTATTTTCAACAATTACAATAGCCTTATCAAAAAAATACCATAACTCTTCCCTTTTTTTATGATACTGAAGACTTAATTCTTCTTTTGGTTCTAATGTAAGAACCTTAACACTACATTTTTTATTTAATGCTAATTCTTCAAACTTTCCCCAAGGCCTTTTAATTTTTTTTATTCCCATCTTTTTAATATAATTTAAAACAATAAGTATTTAAAAATCTAGTGATGATAATTCTTTTAACACTTTTTTTACATTATCTGATCTTGTTATTGCTGAAGAAACAGCAATACCTCTGGCACCCAAACTAAATGCAGTTTTAACATCCCTCCTACTTTTTATTCCTGCACCTACTATAAAATCAAGTTTAAATTTTTCTGAAAACTCCTTTATCAATTCAGGATTTTTTTCTGAAATAGATTTTTTTCCAGCAACAAGTTCGGGCGGTTCAAATACAATATAATCAGGTTTAATTTTAAACTTTTTAATTTTATTCGCCTGTTTTAAATTAGAAACAAAAACCATTGTTTTTAATTTATTTTCATTACATCTTTTTATTGTTTTTTTAATAACCCTCAATTTAATCAAATGTTCTGAATGATTAAGAAATGTTCCATCAGCACCATCTTCTTTTACTGCTTCAGGAAGTATAAATCCTGTTTCTCTTCCTCTTTTAAAATAATCAATATGCTGAACAAAAATTTTTAATCTTTTATTTTTATTTAATTTTTTTAAAAGTTCATTGGCTTCATATAAATCCGTTGCCTGAATTCCTAATATTATTTCATTAAAACCACCTATAAATTTTTTATTATTAAAAAAATTATTTATCTCTTTTATTAAATTTAAAACTTCTCTTCCTTGCTTATATGTTTTAAAATTTATTACTAATATCTTTTTGTTCTTTTTCATTTTATAAGATTATTTAATTTAGTTTTATTAATGATTCCTTTAATATTTATGATGGTTGTTTCTGCAATAGATTCAATTGCCTCTATACTATTAAATGCATTATGCGGAGTAATTAAAACATTATCAAAAGTTAGTAAAATATGGTTTTCTAAAAGATTTTCTAGCTTTTGTCTCGGGAAGTTTTTAGATAAAAGTTGAGCTTCTTCTTTAATCAAAGATTCTTCTTCTATAACATCAAGCCCAGCACCTGATATATGTTTTTTAATTAATGCCTGAACTAATGCATTTGTTTCAATTATACTTCCTCTTGCAGTGTTAATTATTACCGCACCTTTTTTTATTTTAAAAATATTTTTTTTATTTATTAAATGATGAGTTTTTTTATTGTATGGGCAATGAATAGATATTATATCAGATTTAGAAATTAAATTATTAAAATCAGAGAATTCCGCATTTATTTTTTTTAAAAATCTTTCATCTTTTTTAATATCATAAACAATTATTTTCATATCAAATGCCTTTGAAATTTCAGCAACTTGTCTTCCTATTTTTCCTAAACCAACAATACCAATTGTTTTTCCTTTTAATTCAAATCCCCTTAGTCCCTCAAGAGAAAATTTTCCCCTAATAGTATTTTCATAAGATTTATGTATTCTTCTAGATAATGCTAATATAAGCGCAAAAGTATGTTCTGCAACAGTATTTGCTCCATAATTTGGTATATTCAATATTTTTATTTTTCTTTTTTTACACTCCTTAATATCAATATGGTCATAACCAGTAGACCTTGTTATAATTGCCTCAATATTTTTAAATTTTGAAATTACTTTTTTATTTAGTTTAGAATAAATAAATATACAAACAATATCCAAATCTTCAATCTCCCTGAATTTCTTAAAGGTATTTTCATCTAAAGAATCTCTTATAAAAATAAGCTCATGACCCTTTAATTTATTTTTAAAATACTCTTGTTGTTCTGATTCAATTTCAAAAAATCCTATTTTCATTTTTTAGACCAAATTATTTCTTTAATTTTTTTTGAAATTGCTAAAGGATTTTTAGACTGCCAAATGTTTCTTCCAATTGCTAAACCAATACACCCCGAATCTATAATCTCTTTTACTTGTTCTAATAGTTGTTCTTCTGATTTTTTAATTCCCCCTGCAACAACTACTTTTGTTTTTCCTGCAGATTTAACAGCCCATTTTAAATTTTGTTTTTTACCTTCATAATTTATTTTAATAATATCTGCCCCTAACTCTAGTCCTACTCTTGATGCATATGCCATAAGTTCTTTTTTATTTTTATTTTTTATAGAATTCCCTCTTGGATATGCCCATAATATCACAGGAAGACCCTTTTTATGTGCTTGTTCTTGAATTTTATTAAAATCCTCAAACATCTCAGATTCATAAAAACTTCCAATATAAATAGTATAGCCTACTGCAACTGCACCTAATTTTATTGCTTCATCAATACTACAAACTGGATTAGATATAGGGTCTCCCTTGACTAAATTTGTTTTTCCATTTAACTTGATTATTAATGGAACTTTAGAATTTTTTATTTCCTTATTATATTTTTCAGCTATTCCCTTATGAAAAATTAATGCATTAAATTTAGCTTTTTTTGCAATATCAATTATATAGATCGGATCTACATTCTTATCATTAAAATCTTCTGGTCCATGTTCAAGACCTTGATCATATGCAAGATACAATGCTTTATTATCTTTGGTGATTTTATCTAGTTTTATCATTTTAATTTTTTAATTTTTTTTAAATTCATTTTAATTAAGTGATTTCTTGCCCCAAAATATTTAATCACACTCTCACTTTCCTTTAATCCTAATTTTAAACAATCATTAATACTTAGTCCACAAACCATTCCTGCAACAAATCCAGAGCCAAATGCATCTCCTGCCCCTGTTCTTTCAATAACTTTTATTTTATGGGGTATTATAGAATAAAATCTTTTAGAATAAGAATCATAACATTTTGTTTCTTTATCTTTATCAGTAATGACTATTATTTTTGGACCCAAACTATTAAGCGCCATTAAAATATTTTTTTCTTTAATCTTGTATTTATTAGATAATAGTTTTGCTTCTTCTTTGTTTAATATCAAGATTTCACATATTCTTAATAATTCAGTTAAATCTTTCTTTTTAATAAGATATTCGCTGGGATTAAAAACAATCTTAGTGCCTTTATTATGTAATTCAAAACTTATTTTTTTTTGAGTCTCAAAGCTCTTACTCATTAAAGAAGTAAGATAAATCCATTTTGTTTTGATTTTCTTTATTTTTAAGTCCTCATAGTCAATAGTATCATTTACTCCCTTATATGTAAGAATCGTTCTGGATCTATCAACACTATCTAAAATAACTGAAAAACCATTAATATGATTATTATCAATAGAACCTAAAAATTTTATTTTTTCCTCATTTAATATTTTTAAAACCCTATCTCCAAAATCCTTATTCCCTATTTTACCAATATAACCTGTTTTTAATCCAAGTCTTGAAAAAGCAACAGCAGTATTTACTCCCCCTCCACCAATATCAAATTTTAAATCTTCAATAAGTATTTTACTTCCAAGTTCATAACAGATAAAATTCTTTTTATTTTTTATTTCTGTAAATACAAAAGCATCAATTACATTACTTCCAAAGGTGATTATGTCAAACATTTTCCTCTTTTTCCTTTAATTTTATAAAGTGAATCTATTAATAAAGTTATCTTTTTAAACCTCAATATTCTTTTTTATTAATGAACCTTAAAAAGAAAGTTTTAATTGTAGTTGCCCATCCAGATGATGAATTAATTTGGTCCGGTGGATTTATTTTAAAAAACAAAAAAATTTGGGATACTACTATTATAAGCTTATGTAGGGCAAATGATTCAGATAGGGCACCTAAATTTAAAAAGATCTGCAAAATGCTTGGAGCAAAGCCATTTATCTTTGATTTAGAAGATGAGAAACTTTATCCACTGAAATCAGAAGAGATTATTAGATTATTAAAACCATTTATTAAAAAATCAAAATCAAAGCCATTTGATATTGTAATAACCCATAATAAAAACGGAGAGTATGGACACATTAGACACAAAGAAACTCATAATGTTATTAAACAATTAGTTATAGAGGGCCAGCTAAATACAAAACATCTTATGTTCTTTTCATATTATAAAAAAATGAACTATGCATATCCTAACTCTGATGCACATAAATTTATAAGTTTAAATAACTCTGAATATTTAGAAAAAAAAAGATTAATAACTAAAATTTATGGTTTTCAAAGAGGGGGATTTGAAGAAAGATGTTGCAGAAAAAAAGAAGCTTTTAATATTTTAAAATGAGATGTTTAGTTTTATTTCCCTATCCAACAGAACCTGATGGCCAGAGCTTACAGGGTGAATTATTCTATAGGGGTTTGCTATATCATGGTGTTGATGCAATTCCTTGTCATTTTAAAGAATCTATACAAAAAGAATATTATCTAAGGCAATTAAAACCAGATGTTGTTTTTGGAGTTGGATTTTGGGGAAATGTTCCAGAAGTGGTAAGTGAACCTTTAAGATATGGTTTAACTCCTGTTCCTTGGTTTAATGCAGATGGATGGGTTGCAAATTATAAAGAAGATTTTAATAAATTAAAACTAATGTTTACAACAAGCGAATGGGTTAGAAGTATTTATGAAAGGGATGGTGTTGATGTTAGTAAGATAATTCCTGCACATATTGGAATTGATACTGATTTATTTAAGCCCAAGGAAGATTCTGAAAAAAGATTTGCATTAAGAAGAATGTTTGGGGTAAGAGATAGTGAAGTAATGATATTAACTATGGGCGGAGATGTAACTTCAAAGGGGGCTCAAGAAATGTTTAGAGCTTTAGCTGAAATAAATAAAGAGTTTAAAAATTGGAGATATGTATGTAAGGCTTGGCCAAGTGAATGCGCAGGAGAATGGAGAGATAAAGAAGAAGCTTTATTAGAAGAATTAGGAATAAGAGATAAGATCTCTTTTGTAGATGATACATTTTCGCAAGAATTTATGGCAGAAGTTTTAAATGCATGTGATATCTATGCAGCACCATCAAGAATAGAAGGTTTTGGAATGATACAGGTTGAAGCAATGGCTTGTGGAAAACCAGTAATTTCTATTAATAAAATGGGTCCTTGTGAAACAATTATTCATGGAAAAACAGGTTTTTTAGCAGAAGTATCAGAAGAAATACAATTGGAAGAAGAATGGGCTTATCCTTCAATGGGCTTCACAACAAAACAAATTGTCAAATTTGATAAACCAAAAACATTTGCATATAGGGCAAGTATTGAAGATTTAAGAAAATATACTCTTCAACTTTTAACAGATTCTGAACTAAGAAAAAAAATGGGAGAAGCTGCAAGAGAACATACTGTTAAGAATTTAGATTACAGGGTAACTTCTAAAAAAATGTTAGATATAACAAAAGAAAAATTAGGATTAAAATAAGATTATTTTTTAAGGTAATAATACTTTTTTTTGTTTAAGAGATTCATAAGCAAGGATATACATTCCTGCATTCCATGCTTGAAAATCTCCTGAATTTTTATTTGAAACTTCAAATCCAGAAGGTTTTTTTGTTTTAGGATGAATCCATTCAGGAAAATTTCCAATTAAATTTGATTCTGCAAGTTTTTCAAGCTCTTTTTCAGCTTGTTTAAATTTTTTACACTTAATTAATGCAAGAACATAAAATCCCCCAATATAGGGCCATATTCCTCCATTAAGATAATTATCTGGTGTTGCTTCAGAATCTAAATAATAATCTTGCCAATCTTTAGTATTTTTTTGTATAGGTGGATAAATTGTTTTTACAGGATAAGGAAAATTAATTTTCTTCTTATTAATATAATCAAGTATCTTAATTGATTGTTTTTCTTCAGCTAAACCAAAAATAATGGCCATTAAATTTCCTAAGGAATCAAACCATTCTCCTTTTTCCTGATATTTATTATGGTTTTTCCACCTCCATGCAAGATAATATCCTTTTTTTAAATCCCACAAACATACATCTTTATTTTTATTAACCTGATTTTTAAATGAATTTTTAAGAGTTTGTTTATTTAATAATTTTAATACATAATAATAAAGTGCTTGTGTGTTGATTGTATGTCCATATCTATGTGGAAATGCATCTTGCCAATCTGTTGTTGGAAGTTGTTCTAACATAAGGTCATTTCCCATATCCTGATAACTTAACCAAACAAATGCATTTTTAATATTTTTTTTATGTTTATTGTATAATTTTGATGATTTATATCTTTCCTTATACAATTGTTCTCCTATAATAAACCAAAGACTTGAGTCAATTGTTTTAAAATCTACATGAGGTTTTCTTTTAGAATATTTATCAACTGCATTTGGAATCTGACCAGAAATACTTTGATTTTCAGCTAAATTAATAAGTGATTTTTTAAAATGTTCTTTAAATTCCCCTGAATTAACTAATGAACCGCCCAAAAAGCTAATCATACTGTCTCTTGACCAAATTGCATGATATCCTGGAGAAGCAAATATGCCTTCTTTGAAAAAGTTTTTTTCTAAAACCTTAACTGATTCACTATAACATTTATCTATTTTTAAGCTCATTTTATTCTATATCTTTAATTTTATCTGATATTAAAGTTTTATGGATTAGGTTTTTATCAATCTCTTTTAATAATGATAAATGATAGCTAATAAGATTTATAAGATATACTATTAGAAAGATTCTTATTTTTCTAGGGTATTTATTAAATCCAATCTCATAATAGTTTTTAATATATTCTTTAAAAAAATTAATTTGATTCTGATTCTTCTTTAATTCTTCTTTATCTAATATAATAATTGTAAAAAACCTTTTATCTGGCAATGCTTCAATTTCATTATGAAATAACTCTGTAATTTTATTAGAATGACATATTGTTTTTGTATCTTCTTCAATACATGTCTGAAACCTATAAGCTAATGAATAAAATTTATTTGTAGAATATACTAATGGGATTTTTTCTCTTATCTTTAATACAATCCTTCTAGATTCACTATTTATTTTTTCTTTATTTTTATCAATAATTTTTATTATCTTATTTAAATCTTTAAATTTAGGTATTAAATTAAGTTTTTCAAATAATCTTATTAAAGGGATTGTAGTATATTCAAAAGTAAATCTTTGGTGTTTATTTTTAGGCAACTTAATTAATAAACTTTTTTTTGCTATTTTAGATATCTTTCCTCCTGAACTTAAGATTATAATATTTTTTTTATATCTTTTAAGATTAGAATAGGATTCAATTATTTCTTTACTATTTCCTGAATAACTTAAAAGAACAATAAGTGTTTTTGAATTAACTTGATTTTTTAAAATAGGTTCAGAGTATACATCAATAGGTATTTTTAACTCATCTATAAATAAATCTCTTAATATTAATCCAGAACAGTAACAACCACCCATTCCAATAATAATTGCTTTTTCAAATTTATCTTTATTTTTTACTAATGAAACATGAATATCATTTGCTTCTTTTAGATTTTTTGAAAAATTTTCAATTAAATTAATCCCATCACCAACATATGCCATTTTAATTTTTTTTTGAGTTTTCTAATGCAATTATTCCTGGTAGCTTTTCTTCTGCAATATATCTCAATAAAGCACCACCAGAAAGACTAACATGATTAAATTTATTTATTTTAATCTTAGAATCTCTAATTGCATCATTTAAATGTCCTCCGCCTATTATTGAAAAACTTTTTGAATTAGATATTTCTTTTAAAATACTTGAAGTTCCTTTACAGAAATTCTTATTAGCACAATATCCTAATGGCCCTTTCATGTAGATAATAGTATCTTTATTAGAATCCTTTATTCTTTTTTTAAATATCTCAATTGTCTTCGGTCCAATATCATATATTTCATAATTACTTGGAAAATCATCTAAATTAATGTCTTTTCTTTTATTATTTACTTTAACTCCAAAATCCACTGGCATTAAAACTTTTTTTGTAATATACTGCCTTAATTTTTTTGTAATATAAATATCATTTTTAAGATATTTATTCTGAGCACCTAAATCTTTACCTTTACTTATAACACATAATTGACCAAATAAACCGCCTGTTAGTATTAATAAATTTCTTTTAATTTTTATTTGTTTTAATAATCTAATATTTTCTTCTGGTTTTGCACCCCCTAAAATATAAATTATTTTTTTTGATTTTAATTTAAGTTTTTTCAATGCACTTAATTCTCTTTCTAATAATAAACCTGCATAACTTTTAAGATATTTTGGGGGTATAATCATTGATGCATGTTCTCTATGACAAACAGAAAATGCATCATTTACATAACAATCAAATAGTTTAATAAAATCAATAAAATTTTTATTTTTATTTTTTAAATCTATTTCAATTTTATTAAATCTCAGGTTTTCTAAAACCAAAACTTCCCCTGATTTTATTTTTTTAATTTTATTAATCGCTCTTTTTCCAAAAGTGTCGTCTATAAATTTTACTTTAACATATTTATTTAGAAAATATGAATGTTTTTTTAATGAAACCAAATCAGATTTACCTCTGCTTCCTTGATGGGAAATAACAACAATTTTTGCTCCTTGTTTTTTAAGAAATTTTATTGTTTTTGAAGATTCCCTAATTCTTTCAGATTCCAAAACTTTTTTATTGACAACATCTGAATTAAGATCGCTTCTAATTAATACTAATTTGTTTTTAAAATTTTCATTTCTTATAAAATTCATTTTTTATTTTTTGTTAGCAATAACTTTGATAATATCTATTAATTTAGTGCTATAACCATATTCATTATCATACCATGCAAGAACTTTAATAGTACTTCCCTGAACTTGTGTTAATAAACCATCTACAATTGAACAAAATGGGCTTTTGATTATGTCTGTAGAAACAATTTCTTCTTCTGAATAATCTAAAATACCTTTTAATTGATTTTTCGAAGCTAATTTAAATTTCTTATTAACTTCTTCTATATCTGTTTTTTTACAAACTTCTACTACAAAGTCAACAATACTTCCACAGATAACAGGGACTCTTAGTGCAAGACCTTGAAGTTTACCACTTAAACTTGGAATTACCTTTGAAGTTGCTTTTGTAGCTCCTGTGCTAGTAGGTATTATATTCACTGCTGCAGCCCTAGCTCTTCTAAGATGTTTATGATAAGAATCTGAAATATTTTGGGTATTAGTATACCCATGTATAGTAGTCATAAAACCTTTTTTAATCTTAAAATTATCTTCTAAAACTTTTGCTACAGGAGCTAAACAATTTGTAGTACATGAAGCCATTGAAATAATCTTATGCTCTTTTTTTATTAATCTATCATTAACTCCTAAGACAACTGTAATATCGGAATCATCCGTTGGGGCAGTAATTAAAACTTTTTTAGCTCCTGCGATTATATGTTTTCTTGCTTTTTCTTTTTCTTTAAATATTCCAGTAGCATCAACAACTACATCAATTTTTAACTCATTCCAAGGTAAATCTAATGGATCTGGTTTTGAAAAAAATCTTATTTTTTTCCCATTAATAATAATATACTCTTCTTTATTGTTTTTTATAAAATCAACTTTTTCAGGAAATCTTCCATAAACCGAATCATATTTAATTAAATAACAAATTGTCTTTATATCAGATAAGTCATTTATAGCTACAATTTCTATACTTTTAACATCATTTGGGTTTTTTAATTTTCTTTCAAAATAAGATCTAAGAAATGTTCTTCCGATTCTACCAAGCCCATTAATAGCAATTCTCACCATCTTTTATTATATCTAATTAACTAATATTGCTTTTAAGCTTTTTGTTATCATCTTTATATGAATATATTTTAAATTATTAAAAACATTTATAAGTTTTAATTAAAACCAATCTTTATGGACTTTATTAAAAAAGAAGATAACAAAGAAAAACAAGTAGATTATATTAATATATTAGACTCTTTAATACAGATACCATTTTCAATAGGAAAAAAATTATTAGTTGAATTTTTAATTGGTTCTTATGATAATGATTCAATACCTAATAATAATTTAGATTCATTAAAAAATTTTGGCTCTTTGTCTAATTATAGTAAAGATCAAATTTTATCAGAAATAGACTTTTTAATTGAAAAAAACTTAATTAGGGTTGTTCCAAGTAAAATTAATCGCTTTTGGAAGGTACTTGAATTAACAAAAAAAGGATTAAAAGAAATAACAGAACCATCTTCTTCAAATACTTCCAGAAATTTAGGAGAACAAAAAAATAAATTATCTTATTTAGATTACAATGCACTTCAGATTGATGACTCTGAAAGATTATTAATCAAAGAACTAAATGGTTTTTTAAATGGGTTTAATCAAGATCAAAAAAATGCAATTATTTCTAAATCTCCAAGGATAATATGTATTGCAGGAGCAGGTTCTGGAAAAACAACTGTTTTAACAAAGAAAATAGAGTTTTTAATAAAGTATAAAGGAGTTAAACCAGAAAAAATACTTGCAATAACATTTACAAAAAAAGCAAGAAAACAAATGAGCTCAAAACTTATCAATCAAGGAATATCAACAAATGTTCATACTTTTAATTCATTTTGTGAATCAATCCTTAAAAAAAATTATTCTTCTATCTATAGAAAAAAAACACATATAGCAAGTTATCCAGAAAAAATACTTGCATTGAATTCTGCATTAGATTATAATAACCTATCAATTGAAGAAGTTATCAAAGAATATTTTTCAGAATATCAAAGAAACAATAAAACAAAAGAGCAATTAATAAATCAGTTTATGGGTGATTGTTTTTTTGTAATTGATTATTTTAAGCAAAAATCAGAAGATTTATATGATTTTTCAGAAAATGCAAATGAGGATCATAAAAAAGGAGCGAAAATAATTTATAAAATATCAAAGTATCTTAAAGAATATTTTTCAATTCAAGGACTAAGAGATTATACTGACCAGATAATTGATGCACTAAATTTTTTAAAATCAGAACCTGAAAACAAACCTTTTTTTGAACATATACTGGTTGATGAATATCAAGATGTCAATGACCTTCAAATTCAATTATTAGACACATTAAATCCACCAAATTTCTTTTTAGTTGGAGATCCAAGACAATCTATATTTGGGTGGAGGGGTTCAGATATTAAGTATATACTTGAGTTTCCTAAAAAATATCCAGACCATAAAGCAGTATTTTTAAAAATGAATTATAGAAGTTCTAAAAAAATAATTGATTTTATAAATAAATCAATAAGTCATATGAATCTTCCTGATTTAGAAACTAATATAAATACAGAAAAAGAATCTAAAATAGAGTTAATCAATTTTGAATCAGAAGAAAAAGAAATAAAGTTTTTATTAGAAAAAATAAATGAATTAAACAAAAAAGGAATAAAAAATAAAGATATTTTTGTTCTTGCAAGAACAAATAAACAACTTAATGAAATATCATTAAGATTTAAGGCAAATTTTATTTCCCACATAGTTCGGTCTGATGATTCTTTATATCAAAAACCACTTTTAGAAGCAAATGAAAATCAGATAACTCTTGCTACAATTCATTCTATAAAGGGTCTTGAAGCAAGAGAAGTTTTTATTGTTGGGTGTAATGAACAAAACTTTCCTTGTAAAGGGGGGGACCACCCAGTTATAGATGTAATTAAATCAGAAGATGTTAATAAAACAGAAGAAGAAAAAAGATTATTTTATGTTGCATTAAGTAGGGCAAAAAATAATCTTTATCTTACCTATACTGGTAAAAAACCTACTTATTTTATTACAGATGAAATGAAAGAACTTTTAGAAGAATAACTTATTTGATAACTTCTTAAAAGTATATAAAATATTATAAAGTCATTTGTTATAGGAATATCATATGTTTAAAACAAATAATTATAAAATAAAATTACTTAATATAATTGAAGAATTAATTCCCTTTGCAGATGATAAAAATAGTTTATACAATGAAATTAGTGAATTAGAAAATAAACTTAAGTTCTATAAAAAAACCAATACTCTGCATTCTGAAAGAATTTTACATGAAAAAATTATAGGTATTTTAGAAGATTATGTATGCAGGTTAAAATTTAATAATAATCAGGGAATTAATCCAAGGATAACAAAAGGGGATTTAAAAATAGTGTTTCAAGAAGAATTTCAAGAGTTAAGTAAACCCTTGTATAGTGTTAATTATCCTGAGATGTATGGAACAAAAAAATACACTGGACAATTAGTTCTCGGAACAAAACCAGGATTTGAACATCGGCCATATAAATAGGGTTAACATTTAATTAATAATCTATTTTTTAGCATAAACATTATAGAAACTTACATTAAAATCCTCTATGTTTTTGTTTTAACAAGATTTTTATACTCTTTTTATTTTATTAATTAATGAAAAATATACTTAAACTATATAACACATTAACAAGAAAAAAAGAAGTTTTTAAGCCAATTAATCCACCTAATGTAAACTTTTATGGGTGTGGGCCAACTGTTTATTGGAATCAACACATAGGAAACATATACAGATATGTTTTTGAAGACATCCTCTATAGAACTTTAATCTATAATAAATATAAAGTTAAACACATAATTAATGTTACAGATGTAGGTCATTTAACTTCAGATGAAGATGAAGGAGAAGATAAGGTTGAATTAGCAGCTAAAAGAGAAAATAAAACAGCACATGAGATAACCCATTATTATTTTGATTTATTCTTGAAAGATTTAAAAAAATTAAATATAATCGAACCTGATAAATGGGTGTGGGCCTCTGATCATGTTAAAGAACAAATTGATTTAATAAAAGTTTTAGAAAAAAAAGGATACACCTATAAAACCAGTGATGGAATTTATTTTGATACCTCTAAATTAAAAAATTATGGAGAACTTGCTAAACTAAATGAACAGAAAATAAAAGAACTTGAAGCAGGAAAAAGAATTGAATTTGGAGATAAAAAAAATAAAACCGATTTTGCATTATGGAAATTCTCAGATAAACCAGGAATAAGGCAACAAGAGTGGAATTCTCCTTGGGGAATAGGTTTTCCAGGGTGGCATATTGAATGTTCAGCAATGTCCTCAAAATATTTAGGAGAACAATTTGATATTCATACAGGAGGAGAAGAACATATTCCAGTTCATCACACCAATGAAATAGCACAATCTGAATCAGCTTTTGATAAACATCCTTGGGTAAATTACTGGCTCCATTTAAGGTGGTTATTACTTGATAAAGGAAAAATGTCAAAATCTAAAAAAAATGTTTTTAATCTTAAAGATTTAGAAGAATTAGGATTTAAACCAATAGAATTAAGATACTTTTTTTTAACAGGTCATTATAGAAAACCACTTAATTTTTCATTAGAAAATCTTAAAAATTCTCAAAATGCATATCAAAGATTATTAAATCTTATAACAGAAATAAATGAGGATGAAGAAATAAATAAAGATTATTTAAATGAATTTGAAGAGTCCATAAATAATGACCTGAATATTCCAGGTGCATTACAAGTTTTATGGAAAATGATTAGAGATAAAAATGCAAAAGGAAAACTAAATACAATTTACAAGATGGATGAAGTTTTTGGTCTTGGATTAAAAGATTTTAAAGAATCTGGAGAGAATATTGAAATTCCAGATAATATTAAAAAACTTTTATCTCAAAGAGAATCTGCAAGAACCTCAAAAAATTGGGAAATTGCAGATAAAATAAGAAAACAAATTTTTGACTTTGGTTTTGAAGTTCTTGATACACAGCAAGGAGCAAAATTAAAAAAAATAAATAATGAATAAAAAAACAAAAAAGATTCTAAATCTTTCTTTACTTATTATCTCTGTAATGGCACTAGTAATTTTAATTAATGTCATTAATCCAAGAAATATTGTAAATTATTTTGGGATAAAAAATATTTATATTTCTTTGTTTATAATATCCTTATTTGCAGGAATATCCTCTTTTACAACAACCCCTCTTTATTTAGCAGTTATAACCTTTTCATTAGGTGGAGGAAATTTATTTTTAATTGGATTTATCGGTGGTTCTGGGATGATAGTTGGAGATAGTTTATTTTTTCATATTGGAAGAAAAACAAGAGACATAACAAATAAAGAATTTAATCAAAAAATTAAACAATTCTCAGATTACTTAGATAAAAAACATCATAACCTTATCCCATTTATAATAATATTTTATTGCGTTTTTGTTCCTCTTCCAAAAGATTTTTTATTAGCAGCATTAGGGTTATCAAGGTATACTTATAAAAGAGCATTAATACCTGTTTTAATAGGAAATATAATAGGAATTACATTATTAGCAATACTTACATTTAATGGAATAAAACTTTTGGGATTTTAAAAACATTTAAAAATCAGGATACCATTAAAATTTAAAAGAGGATTAAAAAATGTCACAATATCTTGATTTTATTGATTATAAGTATAAACCAAAAACTTCTGATTTAATTTGTTTATTTAAAATTGAGCCCTCAAAAAAAATAAATATTGAAGAAGTAATTGGAAGAGTTGCATCTGAATCAAGTAATGGAACCTGGACAACATTATCTACATTAAAACCGCACATAAGGTCAATAAGAGCAAGAGCTTTTGAAAAAAAGAAAATAAAAAACACTAATTCTTATTATGTCAAAATAGCTTATCCAGGAGTATTATTTGAAAAATCAAATATGCCTCAGATTTATTCTTCTGTAGCAGGTAACATATTTGGAATGAAAGCTGTAAAAAATTTAAGATTAGAAGATATTGAGTTTCCAGAAGATATTATTAAAAGTTTTAAAGGTCCTCAATATGGGATAGATGGTATAAGAAATTTTATGAAAGTAAAAAATAGGCCATTAATAGCAACGGTTCCAAAACCAAAAGTTGGTATGACTACAAAAGAGCATACACAGGTTGCATATGATTGTTGGTTAGGTGGTGTAGATTTTTTAAAAGATGATGAAAACTTAACTAATCAGGATTTTAATAAATTTTTAGATAGAGTAAAATCCTGTGCTATTGCAAAAAAAAGAGCTGAAAAAATTACTGGAGAGAAAAAAGACTATTTTATTAATATAACTGCAGAAACAAATGAAATGCTAAAAAGAGCAAAAATTGCTAATGATTATGGTTTTAAATATGTAATGATAGATATTGTAACAACAGGTTGGTCAGGATTACAAACCTTAAGAGATTTTACTCAAAAAACAAAACAAGCAATACATGCACATAGGGCTATGCATGCAGTATTCACTAGAAATAAAAAACATGGAATCTCCATGAAGGTTCTTGCAAAGACAGCAAAAATAATCGGAGTAGATAATATCCATACAGGAACAATTATTGGAAAATTAGTTGGTTCTGAAAAAGAAGTGCTTGAATTAAACACTGAAATGCAAAAAAATTCAAAAAATCTTAAATCTGTTTTTCCTTGTTCATCAGGAGGATTACATCCAGGTTTAATACCTCAGATTATAAAGACATTTGGAAACAATATTGTTATTCAAGCAGGAGGAGGAATTAATGGACATCCCAATGGAAGCTTAGAAGGTGCAAAATCCATAAGACAAGCAATTGATGCTTCTATTAAAAACATTTCATTAAAAGAATATTCTAAAACTCATAAAGAACTAAAAATTGCACTTGAAAAATGGGGAAATCAAAGACCTGTTTAAAAGTAAGGGATTCTAACTTATTCAATTAAACTTAAAAACTCTTCTAAGATTATTTTATTATGGAAACAATAGAGAAAAATCAGATTAATTTAGAATACCTGAAACATAGGTGGTTTTTTACAAGTAATAATAACTTAGTTATTGGAGGAAAATCAGATTTAGATAATGAAGAAGTAATTAAGAATTATGCAAAAAAATCATATGTTGTTATGCATACATCAGAACCAGGAAGCCCTTTTATGATAATTCAAGCGCCAAAAGAAAAACTTTCAAAAAAAGATATAGAGGAAACAGCAATTGCAACTGCTTGTTTTTCCTATCAATGGAAAAATTCATTAAAAAATAAAAAAATAGAAGTTCATATTTTTTCTTCAGAACAAATCTCAAAACCAAAGACATTTAAGAAGGGCTCATTTAAAGTATCTGGAAAAATAGATTCTATATTTGTTTCAATGAAATTAGGAATTATTATTCAAAAAGCAAAATTAAGGGCAGTTCCTTTAACTTCAAAAACAGAATATAAGGAAAAGATAATGTTTACAATATCACGAGGAAATCTTACTAAAGAACAGGCAATTAAAGAACTAAAAGATAAATTAAAAACAAAATATAATCTCCTGGTTTCTTATAATGAAATAGCTTCTGCACTCCCTTCAGATAAAATAAAAATAGGAGATAATTAAGATGGTAAATTCACATGTATTAAACTTACAAATAGGAAAAAATGGAATTACAAAAGAGTTTCTTGAAAATTTAAAAGATTGTTTTAATAAAAAAGGTAATGATCAAATAAGAGTTTCATTATTAAAAAGTTCTGGAAGAGATAAAGAAATGACAAAAAAAATATCAGAAGATATAATTAATTATTTAGATGATTCTTCTGGAGAAAAAGGTAAATTTACTTCGAGGATAATTGGATTTACAATTGTTCTAAAAAAATGGAGAAAACCAAGAAAATAATTTTTTATTTTCTTCCAGTTAATTGCCAAAAAGCTTTCATTTGTTCTAAAAGTTCTTCTGAATCACCTGCAACCTTACCTTCATAAGCACTTATTCTCGAAGGAATTATAAACTTTTCATATAATCCCCTTAAAAATTTTAACCAGGGTTTACCTTCCCAGCTATTTTCATAATCTTTAACTAAAACACCGCCAACTTTTATTTGTATATCTCCTTTATTCATAGATTGTTTTTTTCCTTCTATCTCCACTTCAGTATCAGTCATTCTTGTAACCATCCATTCTACTTTTATAAAATTTTTAAAATAATCAGAAACCTTTTTTGAACAACCCCATTCAATCTCAATTGTTTTTTTACCATCTCCACCTACTTTTTCAACATATTTGGCTTCTTCAACCTCATATCCTTCTTCTTTTAACCAAACATATAAAAATTCATAGCTTCCTCTAAAATCAAATATTCCAGAACTTTTTATTTTACTTCCATAAACTTTATCTTTTTCAGACATATTACTCTTTTTATAACCTATATATAAATACATTAATTTAGTATTTAAATATTATCATAGTTATATCTTTGTTTAATAAGTCATAATTAGTCCATACTTTTTAAACAGAAATTTCTCTTGTCTGTTCAAGACTAAATTCTGAAATGGAACAAGAAGAATAAAATTAAGATTTTTCTATAACTTCTTGTTCTGCCTTACTTAACCCATATAAATCATAAACAATATTATCTATCTGCTTTTCTAAAGCATTAATTTGTTTTTTGATAATTTCTTTTTCGTTTTCAAGATTAATAGATTCTAACTTTTTACTCAATTCTATTATTAAATCTACATTTTTAATAATCTGGTTATCTTCTTTGTTAATTAAAGGCAATTCTAATAAAGGTGCTTTGTCTATCTGTAATTGTTCCCCCTGTTTCTTTCCCTTATGATAAAGCCAGAAATAAATTAATTTAGAATTAAGTAATCCTGTTAAAAACTTTAAGTTAATATCTTCTGGCTTAATTATAAAATATGTTTGAGTTACATAACAAGGAAAATTAGTATAGGTAAAATATGGCTCTGATGTTTTTCTCAAGGAGATGATTTTTTCACCTTCAAAAAATTTCTGCTCTCTTGCTCTATGTAATCCATAAGGTTTAAAATCGGATGTTATAACTTTCTTAAACCGATCTAAATGATTTTTTATTTTTGGATAATCCTTAATATTCTTTCTTACATTAATATCAGAATAAATAACCCATAAGCTATTATTTGGATTTCCATAATATCTGTGTAATTGTTCTGTTGTAAACATGGGTTTTATTATTGATTTCTCTTTATTAGAAATTTTTAACTTTTCTAATTCGTCTGTTTTAAGTGTAAAAATTCCCTCCGATTTTTTTATAGAAGTCCCTATTTTTTTGATATGAGAATCTATAACGAATTCTTGAGGACAAACAATCCCCTGTGCTACATTCTTAGTAGTTAGCTGATAATTGCTGTCTCCTTTTATTTTCTGTAAGACATATTCTATTTCACTATTAACAAAAGTTATGGTTTTATAATTCAATTCGGTAGGATTAATTTTTGCTTTAAACTTTTCTATTTTATCACTATCTTTTTTTGTGATAAGATAATTTGCTAATTCTTCTTTAGATATGTTCTTATCAATAATCTTATAATACTCAACAGAATAAGCCCTATTTGTTTTCTTTTTTTCTAAAACAAAAACCATAGTTTGAATACCTACGCCTTTGAAAACCTTAAAATCATTAAAATCAAAAAAAGAAATTATTTTAGAATCTTCTAAAACCTTATTTCTCAAGATAGAAGCCCCTGCACTTGTAATCCAATTATTTTGAGCAATATAACTATGTAGTCCCCCATCTTTTAATAAATCTAATGATTTACAAGTAAAGAAATACCATAAATCCATTTTCCCCTGATAATATTTTTTCATATCAGTATTTTTAACAATTTCAAAAGATTCTCTGTTGGTATATTCCTTTACATAAGGAGGATTTCCAATTACTACATCAAATTTAAATGGAAATGCAACATCCCAATCAAAAGGATTAATTTTGTTTAACTCTTGTGAGGAGGAGGTTAATGTTTTCTGTGCAAAATAAGAAGAATTGACTAAAGAATTTCCACATCTGATATTTTTATCAATATCTGGCAAAACTCTTTCTTTAAATAGTTTTAATTGTTGATTAACACTTTCTTTAGTTTCATTTTCTAAAACCTTTAATAATAAACTTAACTTTGTAACTTCAACTGCCTGTGTGTCAATATCTACACCATAAATATTATTTAACAAAACCTTCTTTCTTATATCTGTTGTTAAACGCCAATTCCCCCTTTTATCTTGATAAATTTCATTTTTGTATTTTGTTGGATTCTGTTTATAATATTCTAAAATATAATTTAAAATGTAAGTGTAAGCCCTTACTAAAAAAGTTCCAGAGCCACAAGCAGAATCTAAAATCTTAATACCCTCTATCTGTTTAGGTGTTTTGTCTTTGATTAATTTTCCTATTGTGCTTTCAACAATATAATCTACAACATATTCGGGAGTATAGTAAACTCCCCCTGCTTTTCTAACCTCTGGTTTTTCCTCTACTTTTGCCTGATGAGAAGAAGTTAATCTAATTGTTTTTCCTAAAAATCTTTCATAAACTTTTCCTAAAATTTCAATAGGCAAAACCGAAAAATCATAAGGTGATTTTGGATAGTAAAGATTAACAATAATCTCTTTTAGAATTCTATCATCTACAATTAAATTAGGAGTTATATTGTCTTTCTTAAAATCAAAAATTCCACTATTATATTTATCATCAGATTCTTTAAAATAAGGCATTAAGTTTTTGTAAATATCATCTTTTTCTGCGATTTCTTTTAATGTTCCATATTTCTCTATATTTTTGTATTCACAAATGATTAAAAACAAGATTCTGTCTATTATCCTTTGAACAGAATAATTTAACTCTGATATTTTTAATTCAGAATTTCTTAAAGCTATATTCTTTGCTAAACTATCTCTCCATTTTTCAATCTCTCTTAAAAAAGAATTATCTACTTCCGTTGTTCCTTTCATCCCTTTTTTAGATTCCACAAACCTCTCAAAACTGCCTTTTAACACAGATTCTTTAGAAAAGATTTCCCATATTTTATCAAAATTATCTAAATACTGTTCGTAAGTAAACATCATAATTCTTGCTACGCTTGAATTATCTTTTTCATCAGGTTTAACCCTACAATCATATACAATAAACTCCTCAAAATCTGTTAAAATAGAAATAGGAATTTGAACATTCCAAGCATAACGCCTTAATTGATATGCGGGTTCTGAATTTACTTTAAGATTTACAGAGGGTTTTTTTGCTTCAACAAAAAATACTCTTTGTCCACCTACTCTAAAAGCGTAATCTGGTGCTTTGGTATTTCCCTCAATTTTAATAGAATCTTCACTTATAACCTCCTTAAACTGCTCTGAAAATCCTTGCTCATTATCTATATCCCAACCTAATAATCTAAAGAATTTATCAATAAATTCCTTTCTAACTTGGGCTTCTTTGTAAGTAGAAAGTTTATATTGATTAATATTATTCTTAAAAATTTGCACTAATTTAGCTACCTCTTGTTTTGCTGTTTCTTTATCCATTTAAAAAACAATAAAAGAATCTATAAAAACTTAACTCAAGGGACTTATTAAACAAAGCCCATAGTTATAAAAATGCTTACATAGAATCTTTACAAGATTCACAAATATATATTCCATCAACTTTTTCTAAAATTCCCTGATTTCCACATTCTTCGCAAATACCTATTTGAAGATTTTTATTTTCAGAATCTTTAATTCTCTTTATTTTTTCAGATTCTTCTTTTATTAAATAAGATTGTCTTGCAATATCAAATAAAGTAGGTTCAATTTTAAGAATATCTTTAATTGTAAGAAAACCAACAACATTTTTTTTAACAACAACAGGTAACCACCTGTATTTTGATCTTTTCATTTTAATTAAAGCAGTATAAAGGTCAGAACTAGGGCTTATTGAAATCAATTTTTTAGGTGAAAAATCAATAGCTTTAATATCCTCAAGATTTTGTTTTGATTTTTTTGAGATACACCAAATAATATCTCTTTCTGTTATAAGTCCCTTAAGTGCACCATTTTCTTTTATAATCAAACTTCCAACCCTCTTTTTTATCATTATTTTTGCACATTCTAATAAGTTTGTATCAGGACTTATAGAAATATAATTTCTAGTCATAATATCCCCTACTTTGATTCCTATATTCATAATAACAAATAGGTTAAATAATATATAAATGAATGTTTTAATTAAAATATAGTTTAATCAATAAAAATCTTTATATAAAAAATTAAGGGTATTTGATTAACTTTGAAGTTAATATATTCTAAACAAATATATAAATATTAATCCTTATTTATTATAATAATACTTATAAGCTAAATTAAATAATTGAATTTATAAAATGAGTGATAAACCAATTTATATTCTTCCTGAAAATGTTCAAAGAACAATAGGAAAAGATGCTCAAAGAAATAATATTCTGGCAGCAAAGATAATCGCAGATACAATAAAAACAACCCTGGGTCCAAAGGGAATGGATAAAATGCTTGTTAATTCTCTTGGAGAAATAACTATAACAAATGATGGTGTTACAATTCTTGAAGAAATGGAATTAGAACATCCTGCTGCAAGAATTATGGTGGATATTGCAAGAACACAGGAAAATGAAGTTGGTGATGGAACAACAACAGCAGTTATGCTTGCAGGAAAATTATTAGAAAATGCTGAATTTTTATTAGATCAAAAAATTCATCCAACTGTAATAATAAAAGGTTATCAAATTGCATTAAGAGAATCTGAAAAAATATTAAAAGAACTTGCTGTATCTGTAACTCCTGAACAAATTGACTTATTAAAAAATATTGCAATGACTGCTATGACTGGAAAAGGAGCAGAAAACTCAAAGCAAAAATTAGCACAAATAATTGTTGAAGCACTTTCTCAATTATATACTAATGAAGTAGATATAGATGATATAAAAATAGAAAGATCAAAAGGAGAAGATGTTAATGAAACTCAATTAATAAGAGGCATAATCTTAAATAAACAAAGAGCATCAAGTGAAATGCCTTCTGAAATAACTGATTCAAAAATTCTTTTAATAGATTTTGGTTTAGAAATAAAAAGTTTAGAAAATCAAACAAGAATATCAATTAACACCCCTGAACAACTTCAAGGCTTTATAGACCATGAAGAAACTACTATAAAACAAATGACTGAAAAAATAACTGAAGTTGGTGCTAATGTTGTTTTTTGTCAAAGAGGAATTGATGATATTGCTCAATATTATCTGTCTAAAAAAGGGATTTATGCATGTAGGAGAGTTCAAAGAAGTGATTTAGAAAAAATAAGTAAAGCTACTGGAGCACATATTGTAAGTAATATAAATGAGTTAAATGAAAAAGATCTTGGATTTGCTCAACAAGTAAAAGAGTTTAAAAATTCAGAAGATAAAATGACTTTAATTGAAGGATGTAGAAATCCAAAAGCAGTGTCAATATTAATAAGAGGAAGTAGTGATCATTTAATTGCTGAAATTGAAAGAGCAATAAGAGATGGTCTTGGAGATGTAGCATCTGTTTTAAAAAATAATAAAGTTGTTTCAGGAGCAGGTGCAATTGAAATAGAACTTTCAAAAAGATTGAAAAAATTTAGTCAAAACTTTTCTGGAAGAGAAAGACTTGCAATTGAAAAATTTGCTGAAACCCTTGAATTTATTCCACTAACATTAGCTGAAAATGCAGGATTAGATCCTATTGATATATTAACAGAATTAAGGTCTAAACATGATAATAATGAAATATTTTCAGGTATAAATTTATTAACTGGAAAAATAGAAAATTCAATAGAATCTGGAATAATTGAACCATTAAAAATAAAAACACAAGCATTATCTTCTGCAACAGAGGTTGCAACAATGATTTTAAGAATAGATGATGTTCTAGCTGCATATCCAAAAGATAAAAAAACTAGCATGAACATAAATCCCTTACAAGATTCTTTTGATTAAATATTGGACTTTTTAAGAATAAACTCAAAAAAAGATGAATAATATTAGATAAATTTAAGGTAATTTAAATTAGTAAAAAGTTAGGAAAAGAGTTTAAAACAAATTTTGGTTTAAGCGGAAATAAATCTAATCTTGATTATGCTTTAAGTTTGAAAAATCCCTATAATATCTCAAAAGAGATTTTAAGAGGTCATCCATTTATAGATGGAAATAAACGAAGTGCATTTATGGTTTATATGTTATTAACTACTAAAAGATCTTATGAAGAAATCTTAAATGATTTTAATGATATTTTCTTAAGTTTATCAAAATAAATTCTTTTAATTGTTTCAAGTGATTTTTATATTACCACTCGATATTAAAAAGATTTAAATACTACATTACATTTACTAATAAATGAAATATAGCACAAATAACTTAATTTTAGAATTATTATTAGTTGTGCTGTTAGTGGCTTGAGTAAACTTTATAGCTCAGGTCATTGAATTCTTATTTGATTAAATGTTCTTGAGCTATTTATTTTATAAAATGGTAAAAATAAGTGGAGCAGGGACATTAGCAAGATGTTTAAAAGACATTGGAACAAAAACAATATTTGGATATACAGGAGGTTCTATACTGCCGGTTTTTGATGAATTAAAAAAATCAGGATTAGAGATAATTATAAATGCAAATGAACAATGTTCTGGTTTCAGTGCTGCAGGAATATCTAGGTCAAGTGATAATGTTGGTGTTGCAGTTGTAACTTCAGGACCTGCAATAACAAATGCATTAACAAGTATTGCAGATTCAAATGCAGATAGCATACCATTAATTGTAATAGCAGGACAGGTTCCAGAACATAAAATTGGAACAGATTCATTTCAGAATATAAATGTTCAAAGAGTTTTTGAAAATGCAGCAAAAAAAGTAATTACCTTTTCTAATAATCAAGACATAGAATCAATTATAAAAAAAGCTTATTTTGAGTCAAAAGCAGGAAAACCAGGTCCAATTGTTATTGATTTTCCATTTGATAAACAAAAAAGAGAACATGAATATAATTTTAAAGATATTAATTTATTTAAAAATGGCTTTAAAGATGAAAGACATTTAAGTTCAGACCAATGTAAAGATTTTTTTAAAATTTTATTAAAATCAGAAAAACCTTTAATTTATATAGGCGGAGGATTAAACTCAAAAAAAGGAAGTGAATCAATAAGAAAATTTAATGATTATTTTAAAATTCCTGTTGTAAATACCTTAATGTCAAAAGGAGTTGAAAATGAATCTAGAAGTTTTAATCTTGGTATGCTAGGTATGTTCGGAACTCCTTATGCAAATAAAATAATTCAAGAAAATGATTTCTTTTTTGCAATTGGAACAAGATGGGATGATAGAGTAGCTGAAAAAGTTGGTTTTGGAGATGGTTGTGAAATTGCTTATATTGATATTAATCCAGAAAAAATAAATCAAATAAATATAGAAAGATCTCCTGCATTTAGTTATATTGGAGATGCATCTACTGCTTTAGAAGATTTATTAGATTATGCAAAAGATAATAATATTAACCTAAATATAGATAATTGGAGAGAACACTCAATTAAAATAAAAAAGTCATGGCCATTAGATTATAATAGGGATTCAGATAAAATTCAAGCAGCTGAAGTAATTGATTTATTATCTAGAAAAATTAATTCTGAATCCAAAATAATAACTGGTGTTGGAAACCATCAAATGTTAGCTGCCCAATATTTTAAAATAAATAATCCAAAATCTTTTATGACCTCAGGTTCGTTTGCTACAATGGGATTTGCATTACCTACAAGTGTTGGGGTTCAAGTAGCAAATTTAAATTCAGAAGTATATGTTATTGATGGAGATGGAGGATTTAAAATGAATCTTGGAGAATTAAACACAATTTCTTCATTAAATCTTCCAATAAAAATTATTTTAATAAATAATCAAGCAGATGGAATGGTATTAAATGTTCAAGATTCTGTTTATAATGGATTAAGGGTAGGAACTCAGAGAAATAAAGATATAAATTTTTCAAATATTGCTAAAGATTTTGATTTTAATTATTCAGAAAGAGTAGAAGATAAAAACAAATTAGAATCTGAAATTAACAAATTTATTTTATCGCAAGGACCTTCTTTATTAGAGATAAAAACTCAACAAGATGAAGTAATATATCCCATTGTTCCAGCAGGATGTTCATATAAAGAAATGAAACTCGGTCCATATATAAAAAAAGTAAGTTAGATAAAGGGTTTAATAAATTATAAAATAATTACTTTAAAAAATCAATTATTAAATCTGAATATTCTTCTAATAATCTTTTAAATCCATGGCCTTTATTTGTTTTAATTATTTTACAATTTTCCATATTCTTAAAAAAAGTTTCACTATGTTTTATTGAAACAGTTTC
>CAYQOK010000004.1:0-39108 GCA_964419155.1 Candidatus Woesearchaeota archaeon | reverse complement strand
CTTCCCCAATTTCAAAACCGACCCCATGATTATCCGTAGCTGTGTTTTCTGTTAGGGTGTTTGAACTCCCCCAAATTCCAAAACCATTCATTTGATTATTTGTAGCTGTGTTTTCTGTTAGAGTGTTTGAGTTTCCCTGAATAGAGAAACCGTCATTATTATTATTTGTAGCTGTGTTTTCTGTTAGGGTGTTTGAATCTCCCCCAATTTCAAAACCATTCATTTGATTATTTGTAGCTGTGTTTTCTGTTAGAATGTTTGAATCTCCTTTAATATAGAAACCAAACCCTCGACTATTTGTAGCTGTGTTTTCTGTCAAGGTGTTTGAAGCTCCTTCAATATAGAAACCACCCTCAATATAACTATTAATAAACTTATTATCTAAATTACCTGTATTTTGAGGATTTTCAATATTCACAGAATATGAATTTATACAATATCCATCTGATTGTTTTTTACAGGATATTTGATTATCAGCAAATAAATTATGACTAACTGAATTTCCAGTTATAACACCTTCATAAATTTTATTATTCTCAATAACACTATTATTTACAAAAGTTAAATGAATTGCATTTGTTGTTCCATCAAAAACATTATTTGAAATCCACGAGTTTCTTACTCTTTGAAGTGTAATTCCATTATTATTTCTTAAAAAAGTTACATCTTGAATAATAACCCCATCTAAGGTAAGCTCAGATTCATCTTGAATATCCCTTATTTCAGCAGTTTCAGGACTTATCCAAACATTTATTGCAGTATCTGCATCACTAATTGAACCACCTTTTAAAACCACTCCATCTGAAGTGACTAAAATACAAGTTCCTCTTCCACCTTTAATAGCGCCAAGAGTATAAACTCCAGGTTCATTAATCTCCTGACAAGAACTAATTGTTTTAGAATTAGAACTTTGTTTTAAATTAACTTCTAATTTTTTAGAAGAATCTTTAAAAATCATCATATTAGATTCTGAATCTAAATAACCTACTTTTAGATTATATGAATTTGACCCTAAACTAAATTTAGATGTATATACATTAGCAGTACAAATATCTTTTTCACAAAATATTTTAGAAGAAGATAATCTCTTTTCATTTAAATAAACATCCAATGTTTTATTTAAATAAGAAGAATTAGAAATATTCAAGATTACATTTATTGGAATTCCAAATATATTCTCTTTTTCATAATCCATATCTAATATATCTATTCCACCTTTCTCTATACAAGCCCCATTTTCACAACCATCTGCACATTTAGTTCTTTTATATCTTGGAATATTACCATCACAATAATAAACAAGAGAGCTATCTGCAATACATTTATTATAGAGAGTGTTTTCAATAAATTCATTTCTTGTAAAAAATCTATAAATCCAAGATTTTCTTCTTTTTGTTAATACACCAGATTTATCTTCTAATTCCTTACAAGAATACCAAGAACCTGAAACAGCAGCTGTTTGAGTAGAACTTATTCCAGAACTTGAACTTCCAATTCCAGTACTACTTATTCCAGAACTGGTTGTTCCTATTGCAGTATTACCTGAAGAATCAACTCTAATAACATTTGCAGTTGGATAAAATATAAATAAGCTTATTAAAATTAATAAACCAATAACCAAAGAAGTAATTAAAATTAATTTCACCTTTTTTTCCATAATCTATAAAAGAGAATTTAAGACTTTATAAATATTTCTAATTTTTCTGAGGAGATTCTAATTCTTTAATAACTTCATCTAAATCCACTTCTTTTAAATCATTAATTATCGCTTCAAGATTTTCATAAAGTTGATTTTTCCGTATAGAAGTTTCAAAAATCATCTCCTTTCCAAGAAGCTCATCTCTTTTTTTTAGAAATTTTTCAGGATCATCTAACTCATCCATTTGTGCAATTTTTTTAATTTGATTCCAAAAAAGAGTTGCCCTAATTGTATCTGTTCCATCATCTAAAATAAAATTTAAAATTGCTCTTTTCTCAGTCTGAACAGAACCATGTTCACCACATTGTCCTTCTGAAATTAATTTCTTACCACAAACAGGACAAGCATTAAAGAAATTAGGTCCATAGATCTGCAAAATAAATGCTCTTAAAACAACATTATCATTAGCATTAATATCAGATAGTTGTTTAAATTGAACTTGTGGTTTTTCTTCTACTTTTTCAAAAACAACACTTGATTTTTTAAGATCTGAAAAACCAGTTAAATGCATTTCAGAATTTCTAACATCTCCAGCAGTAATCTCAACACTATCTCCTTGCTTTATAGTTCCATCTTCAATCAAACTAATATGATTTGTATCCCACAAAACAACCCTTATATTACTTGAATCATCTGCTAAAAGAAAACTTCCTATCTTACCGCTTCTTCCATTTTTATTATATTCTACAACCCTATTAATTTTAACAATTTTTCCAATAACATTTATTTTTTTCATTCCAGTTAAAAGTTCTGAAATCTTCATTTGTTGTTTTTCAAAATTAATTCCTAATTCAGAGGCAACTATCTGTGCCGCACCTTCCTTACTTATTAATCCTGAAAGTTTAGCTCTTTTTGCCTCAATCTTTCTCTCAATATCTTCAACAGAGATTCCTGAACTCTTTGATATAAGATTTAAAATTTGTTCGTAATTTCCTTTTAACATCTTTTTTTGAAATAAATTTATACCCTTATCAGAAAATAGGGATTTATAAAAACTATTGTTTAAAAAAAGATACAAAACCTAAAGATAATACAAACATTTAAAAAAGATAACACAAATATCATAGCATGGGAACTGCAGTAATAAAAATAAAAATAATGCCAAAATCTCCTGATTCTGATTTAGAATCTATAAAAAATAAAGCAAAAGAAATAATTCAAGAAAACCAGGAATCAGAAAAAGGAAGTACAATTAATTTTCAAGAAGAACCAATTGCATTTGGATTAAAAGCAATAATTGTAGGATTTGCTTGGCAAGAAGAAAAATCAACTAATGAACTTGAAGAAAAATTAAAGAATATTGATCAAGTAAGTTCATTAGATATTATTGACTTTAGAAGAGCATTTGGATAAAAACAAAAACCATTAAATAATCATAATTCTATACCTAATAATGGGTAGTTTAACAAAAGAACAAATAAAGACAATAAAAGAGCAACTAAAACAACAATTAGGTGGTTTAGAAGAACCTCAAAAAAAAGAAGCATCTGAATTTATTAATTCTATGGATGATGATCAATTTGAAGAATTCTTAATACAAAGAGGAATGATAACAGATCCAAAAAAAACAAATGATTTAAATCAAAAAATAAAATCAGAAAAACCAGAATGCATTTATTGTTTAATTTCTCAAGGAAAAGTAGAATCCTTTAAAATATATGAAGATAAAAAACATCTTGCAGTTTTAGAAATAAATCCAATGTCAGAAGCACACACAATATTGATTCCAAAAGAACATAAATCATATACAAAAGAACTTTCACAAAAATCATTTAAAATAGCAGATAAAATAGGAAGATTTTTATTAAAAAAATTAAAAAATGAAAATATAGAAAGTTATGAAGTGTCTTCATCAGCTCAATTAGGTCATGCGATTATAAATATAATTCCAATTTACAAAGAAAAAACCTTGTCTTATGAAAGAAAAAATCTATCTAAAGAAGAACTTAAAAAAATTTATTTAAAAATAGGTTTTCTTAAAGAAGTAACAGAAAAAATAAAATCAGAACCGCCTGAAAAAATACAAGATATAATCAAACTAAAAAGAAGAATTCCTTAGAAAAAAATAAAGTAAATAATCATAAAACAAAACAGAAATAAAACCAAATAAAAAAGAGGGGGTAAAGGGAATACCATATCTAATTAAAACCTTTTTAATATTATTTTCCTTAAGACATTTAATATCTTTTTTAGTTAATCCATCCCAATTTGAATAAATTATCTTTTTAGTTTTTCCTGAATTAATATAAATGTCATTTACAATCCAATCTCCAACAGTGACTTTTGAGATATCTACTTCTTTAACCAAACAACATTCTTCAACAGATTTTGCAAATAAAAATAAAAATCCAGTTATAAAAAATAAAACACTTAAAAAACCAAATAAATAATTTAAACTAAAAATATAAACTAAAAAACAAATAAGACTAATTAAAATAAGACTAATTAAAATTAATTTATTTTTTTTAAATTCTTTTTTAAATTCTTTTTTAAAATCCTTAAAATAAATTAAACTTAAAATAAAACTATATATTAATCCATAAAACCCCCCTAAAATCATAAACCCAATTAAAAAAACAATTAAAACTTTTAAATTTAAATCAAAAGATAATGTTAAGGGTAGAATAGTTCCAAGAGCAATTAAAAGTTTTGCATCGCCTCCTGCAAAAAGCCTAGAATAATAAAAAAGATTAGCAATTCCAAAACCAACTACAAGACCAATTAAACCCCATAAAATCCACCAGTAATTCCAAGAAAATATACTTAAAAAGATCCTATAACCTAAAATTAAAAAAATTAAAGAAAAATTCCACCAATCTGCAACTTCTCTGCTTTCAAAATCCTGAATAATTGCAACTAAAATCCAAATTAAAGCAAAAATAATTAAGATAATAGATTCAATTGAAAAAATCATATAATTAAAACCTTCATTAATTTATTTAGTTTTATTAACTGCATTTTTAGTTCTTTGACTACCGCCCTTTTTATATCTATTATACCTACCTTTAGCTTTTTTATCATTCTTACTCTTTCTTTTATCAGGAACAGCATAATCCATTTTAATCACCTAGTAATACCAAACTAAAATAACATTAATTTAAAAACCTTCACAATAAAGAAATAAAGAAATAGGAGTAAAAAAATAAAAAAAGAATTCCTAAAAATATTAAATAACTTGTTAATATTAAAAATACTTATCAAGAAATAGAATCTAATTTATGAAAATAAAAAAATAAGATTAAAAAAATTAAAAATTAGCTAGCAAAATTCTGACAAGGAGTAGATATTAAAGGTTTTTGCCACTTTCCCCCACCATCAGATTCACAAGTAGATTGTTCTGTAACATCAATAATTTGGTTTTTATTAGAATCAAAACAAATACCACTTTCTAATTCCTTACAACTTGCTTCAAACTTTGTACCATCTCCTAAAACTACCTGTCTTTTAAAATCCACATAATCATATCCTGCATTTGTAGTACAAGCTACCTGACATCCCTGAATAATTGTTTGAACATTTGAGGAACTTCCACCCCAATTAGAAATCTTATCCCAAAGATTACCCCAACCAGTTGTAAAACCATATACTAAAAATACTAATACAACAATAGCTAGAATAATTATAATAATAGTTCCAATTGTTAGTTCAGCCCCTTTTTTATTTTTCATATTTAACAACCCCCTTTCATTTAACCCAATGATATGGTTTTATAATAAATACCCTAATAAATTAAACTTTATAAATCCTACTTAAAAAATTAAAACAAAAAATATTGAAATTGTTCTCTGAAGTTTCTTTTAATATAAATCATTGTTTTTGAATCTCTTTTAACAGAATTCTCTAAATAAAAATCAACATTCCATTCAATAATCTTACCATCTTCATTAGGATTTTCAAAAACATTAATGTCTTGTATTTTTAAACTATCTTTTTGTCCAAAAATCTGATTAATAGCCACATTAGAATTAAATTCTCCATAAGAATCAATTTCTTTAATAATCTCTTTAAACAAGAATTCCTTAAAATTTATATTATTAACATTTGGATTAATTAAAATTCTTTCAACACTTTTATCAAATATATTTTCCAAATAATAAGAAATAACTACTTCTTGAGTTCTTAATTCATTAAAAGAATCCACATCAATAAAATTAACTTCTATCTTATTTAAACCCGAATTAAAAATAAATAATGCAAAACTAAAAACAATTAAACTTCCTAAAACTAAAAATACAATTGAAATTGAAACTCCTGCTTTTTTATTAATTGATTTTAAATTATTTATTTTCATTTTATGTCCTTGGATAATTAGATTTATATTTAAAAGTATCAACCTCTTGTTCAGATAACCAACCACACATTAACTTATTTTCCGTATTTAGTAAAACAAAATTCTTATACAGGTCATTACAATTAATCTTTGAACCAGTTTCAAAAATATCTAAACCCTTAAAACAAACAACAAAAGAATAACCTTTTTTTTCAAAATGATTTTGTATTTTTCTTTTTAATATTTCTTTTTCAGAATCCTCAATTAATTTATTGTCTAATCCCTTAGTATAATAATCAATTAAATCTCCATAATCTGGATTTTTATATCCTGTATAAATAGAGTCTAAAGAATAAAATATATCTAAATCTTTAATTATTAAAGGAGATTCTAAAAGATTTACAAGCTCAATAAAATTTATTTGACTATCAGTATCTGAATAAACAACATTATTTGATTTAAAAATTTGTTTTTTTTCAGATAACCAAAAAACACCTGCAACATAAACTAAAATTAGAATAAAAATTATTATTGTAGCAATAATCCAAGTTAATGTGCTTCCAATCTGAGCTTTTTTATTTATTTTATTTTTAAAAATCATAGTAATTTTTCTCCTTTATTGTTTGACGCTGTTAATATTTCTATGCTTACCAGAGTATCAACTAAAACAGAAAAAGAATTTAATGAACATCCTGGAATATTTTCTCCTTTAAAATCCCCTGAACACCAAACCTCAAAGTTTTCATTACCTATTTTAAAAAGTTTATAAGCATCATTACTATCTTCTTCATAAATTTTAATACTAATATAAAAATCATCACTGTTTAAAATACTATAATTTAATCCACAACCATTGATAACCGACTCAAAATTAATTTCCGATTTAGAACCATAAAATTCATTTAAAACAGATTCATCATTTACAAAACAATCATAAATCATTGAATTTAAGATTTCAGATTCTTTTTGCCTTAAATCAAAATCATTATTATAAAAAACAGAAATTCCCACTAAAACCCCTGATGCAATAACAATCCAAATAAAAAACATCCAAGGACTTAAAATTTCTTCAGCAGCTTTTTTATTTTTAAAATTAATCATTATCTAACCCCTCAATAATTAATATTTTAGATACTGGATTAAGCGAGACTCTCAAAGAACCTAAATTTTTAAAGACCTTAAAGCTATATCCAGATCTTTGACTTAATTTAACAATCACCTCATTTTTATTATAATCCAAATAAATTAAATTATTTTCAAATGGATTATAGTTATTTTTTTTAGAAATGTCATATAATTCTGAAATATCTAAAATAACATAATCCCCTTCTCTAAGATTATCTAATGTTATAGCAATTTTTTTTGAATATATCTCTTCATAAACTACAGAATTATTTGAATATCTATAAACTGAAAAAAACAATAAAGAAAAAAAAACAACATTTAAAATAAAGATTACAATAGAACCTAAAGCTAAATTCATACCCCTTTTATTTAATCTCATTTTATAATATTATACCCTAAATTAATAAATTTAACTAAAATAAATTAAGGTGCAACAGAAAAATCATAACATCCTATCTTAGTTAATATTTCTGAATTAAACGGAACTATTGCTGGAGGAATATAATTAAAATTACATCTTTCGCCCTCACAATCTCTTGAAGCAGGATGATTATCAGAGTAAATTAACAATGCAACAGCACCAAAAACATTTAATGAAAATCCTATGGGAGTAGTTCCAAAAATTAATTGAGATGCAACTAATGGAATTCCTCCTGCCGCAATACCTCCTGTAGCTGCTTTTAACCAAGCAAGCATTGTAGACTCAGGCATCATTTGAACAATAAGAACATAATCAGAAAATTCATTACTAAATGGACTTGATAACAAAATATTTTCCTGATCACTTGAACTCTCTGAACTAGCCATTATAAGTGAATCAAGATCTGTTCCTTCATAAACAAAATCATAATAATTATTATTTTCTGAATCTTTTTTATTTTTCATATATCCAAAAATATCAGAATATTTTATATTACCCAAATCAACCATAACCTCTTCTTGAAATGAAAATTTAGATAAAATCAAACAATAATTCTTTTCTGAAAAACTATGAGGCATAAAATCTAATTTTCCTTGACCCACAATAGAATGTGAATTATAAATTTCTTCTGAAACCAATTCAATAATCTCGTTTTTGGAATTATCAGAGTTTTTATCTAATTTAATTCTCTTAGAATCTTTTTCAACAAAACCAATATTATTCTTATCAGAGTATAGATAATATTTTTTAGTTTCGCACTTTAAAGGAATGTTTTTTCCAATTTCAATAGGTCCAACATTAAAGGTACTTCTTTCAACAATTGACTGATGACAAATTTCATCATTAATATTTTCCTTCCAATCAAAATAATAATAAAAGAAAAATAATATTGCTATAGTTGCAATTAATAAGATTATAGAAATTAATTGTGAGGTTGTAATTTCTGCTTTTTTTAATTTTATCATAATTTATTATTGTTTTATAATTTAAATAAATATCTAATTAAATATTTGAAATATCTTCAACATACCTAAAAAAATAACAAAAAAAATTAAAACCCAAATTAAGATTTTAATTAATTCATTAATAGACATATTTGCAATTTTATTATTCATTTTTATATTCCACTAAATAAACCTCACCCAAAGGTTTAATTCCTAATTGATTAAACAATTCCTGACCTTGTTTTTCATCACATTTTTCTAATAAATTTAAAAAAACCTTAATTGAATCATCAGGTGAAATCTGTGTAGAAATACGGCCTTCAGAAGATTTTTGATTGTTTTCTTGGATACTTAACCAATTACTAAAGTCAGAGGTCAATAACCATTTTTCATCCAATTTATTATATTTAAATAATAAGGTATTTAATCGTTCATAATTTACATTAGTATCTCCCTTAAATCCCAAAGAAGAAGGACTATTAAAAAAATAAATAGATTCATCTAATTTAATTTTTTGGACACTAAAAGTTTCAATAGGATTATTAATTTTAATAAAATCAGAAACTAAAAAATCATTACTTGTCCAGGCAATTCCCATAAATAAAATAGGTTCATTAAAATCCTGACAAAAAGATTTTTTATCACAAAATTCAGAATTACAAATACAGATTTTATCTTCTTTTTGACTAACAAACCATTTTTCAAGCCCAACAAAAGAAAATTCTTCTGGTTGATCTACTTTTAAATTTCTTAAAAGATAATTAAATGAATCAATTGAGTTTTCAGCAGATTTCTCTTTGTTATCTGTATTATTATATAATTTAGCACCTAAATAAACTAAAATAACAAGACACAGAGCTGCAATAATAATTGAAGTTACTTTTTCTGCTAACATCATTGATTTCTTAGATTTCATTTTAATTAGTTTCAAAACCCTCTTTACTTTCTTTATCAAAATCAGGAACCCTGTATAAATTAATTCCCCTTAAAACCATTTTAAAAGTCCCTTCAATATTAGATGATTTTCTAAAAAAATCTTGATTAATAACAAAAGAATGTTCATAATTATTTTTTAAAACCCTTAAAGTTCCTAATCTTTTATTATTTAGATCCTTAACAGAGTAAAAATCATTAGAATCAGACTCAATAGTAGCAAGTGTTCCAGACTCATCAAATATTTCTTGAGAAATAGGATTAAGAACAAAACCAAATTCATAATCTTCTTTTATTAACCCCTGATTAGAATTCCTACAAATAAAACCAGATTTAGATAAAATAAATGAATTATCCAATTCCACTAACCAATTAAAAATCAATTCTGAAATTCTTAAATTTTCTGGTTTCTCTAAAACAACAAATTTAACAAAATTAGGATCTCTAGCATGTAACCCCTTAGAATAATAACTCCTATAAACCTCACTAAAAGGATTATAAAAATCCTTATTCATTAAAATCAAACTATTTTCTGCACTAACTACTTCACCAATTTCAATTTTTTTATTTCTCAGACTTTGAAAATAAACATTAGAGTTCTCTAAATAAATTCCAGTATAAACAGTTTTTTCACAATCCCCATCAGAACAAAAATTTATTTTATTAGAACTAAAATCAAATTTTCCAACCCTAATCAAACATTCTTCTCTAGAAGGCCAATCTAATTCATTTGGTTCTGGTGGCTCAATTGTTTGATTAAAACTAGGAAACAAATTTCTAAAACTATCTAAAAAACCAAAACGAGTTAATAACACAAAAACCATTATAACTACTATAACCACTAAAATAAGAATAATCAATTTCCCCATAGTTAAATCAGTGCTTGCTTTTTTATTTTTAAGAAAATTTTTTGTCATTTAAAATCACCTTAATCTGAAAATACCTTTAATAAAATCTAATGAATCTAAACCTTTTTCACTTAAAACCATAATACCAATAAACAAAATAATTAAAGTTAAAAGCCCAATTAAAATCCAACCAAGCATATCTAATTCTATTCCTCTTTTATTATTAAAAATCATATTTATTCAAAACTTTTTATTTATTTAAACCTTACTCACTAAAATTATATTCCCAAACCACTTAAAGCAATTGCAGATAAAACAGATAATGCTAAAATAGATATAAATGCAACAATAAGATATAACAATCCCCCAAATATTAAATTTTTTCCAATATCATTTTTTTCCTTAAGCATATCATAACCAGAATCAACTGTAACAAGAGCTTTTGATAAAATAAAAATTATCTGAATAATATAAATTCCAATACAAATCTGTAAATAATAAGGTGGAATCATATTTACTAAATCAAATATACTTGTTAAACTTCCCATATTTCCTAAACCAGCAACTTCAGCACCTTCTCCTGCAACTGTAGATAATTCCTTAAATTTACTTAAAATTAAAGTAATCATAGAACTTAAACCAACAACAACACCTGCTAATAAAGGAGCAATAAAGGTCATATTACTTCTCATATCAGAGACAACATCTGCCATAAGATCTCTTAATCTATCTTCTATTTTCTTAACATTTCTAATATATTCTGAAATACTCATCAAAGATTCAGCTGCAACCCTTAAACCTTTTTTTACACTTTCAACCAAAATATGCATACTTGTTGCAATTAGAGAAGAGGGGAAAAAAACAATTGCTCCCCTTCTTTTATCAAAAATAGCTTTTTCAACACTCATACCAAGAGATTGTATATTAGAATTAACAGTCTTAAAAAACTCCTCTGTAATCTGCCCTTTTGAAGATTCACTTACTTTTGCAAAAGCTAATTCTGCAGGAGTTCCATCTCCAATTCTATTTCCTAACTGAAACAAAGAATTATTAAATTCTTTTTCAAGATTTTTAGATTCTTCTCTAGTTTTAATAAGATTTTTTGTTTTACTTAAATAAGCTGTTGAAAAAAACAAACAAACACTAAAAGGTATAAACAAACTGAAAAATAAAGCAACAGGACCCATTGGGCCCACAAAACCACCAAAAGATCCAGAAGATTCAATAAAATGAAAAAACTTAACTTGAGATAATCCACCCAAATTTAACCCCATTTGTGCAAAAGTATAATCTTTTTCAAGACCAACTAATGCAGGAAAACCAGTAAATTGAAAAATAAATGGAATTAAACCTATTAAAAAAAATGGAAAAGAAATTAAAAAAGCTTTAAGATAAGGTTTATTTGAAGAATATTCTTCATAAAAAGGATTTAATTCAAGTGTAGTATTTTCACCATAACCTCCTGGTCTTTGCATCATCATTTCATTAACTTTGTAAAAAACAAAAAAAGGCACAATAAAATTAAATAAAATAACAACATGATACCATTGTATCATACCATTTAACAATGCCGAAGCAAGAGGCAAAAGTGCAATTCCCAATGTAGGTAAAACAACACCCAACATATAGATGTTTGTTAGAGGAGCTTTTACTTCATGAGAATATTTTAACATCTTATCATAAACCCCATCAAGAATTATTTGTAATGACCTTTCTAAAACAGTTATTCTTCTAGATTCACTTGCTTCGTATAAACTTGATTCAATAAGATTGAAACTTTCTACAAATTCAGGAAAATCCTTTCTCCAAGATTCTAAATAATTCTCTAAGCTTTCCTTAATAGTTGAAAACCGACCAGTTTCAATATTCCAGAATATTTTCTTAAGATCAATTGAGAGAGGGGGATCAAGATGTTGAGATGCAAATTGAATTGCTCTTTCAAGATTAGAAGTGTGTTTCATATATACTACTATGTATAATATACAAGGAATCATCTGGGAGCTAATCCTGAGTCTTAGTTTATTAGACAATCTTTTAGGCATAGAGTAAAAATAATAAAATCCAGAAAAACTAACAATTAAACCTAAAAAAATAAATATGGTTGGAAAAGTATTTGTAAAAAAGAATATTGCAACAGAAATTAAAAGAAATAAAAAAAAGAATAAAAAACTACTTGAAAATGCTAGAGACACAACTTGGCTTGGAGTAATATCTAATCTAGCAGAATTTATCTGAACCTGTAATTTGTCCTGATCTTTTTCAGAAAGTTTTATTTTTAGAAAATTTCCAAGACTTTGACACCAGGATTCATATCTAGAAATCTGTGGCATCATATCTTGTTTAAATTGCAGAAATTCTTTAGAAAAATCTTTTTCAGAATAAGAAGAATTGTTTAAATCATTTAATTTAATCTCCCCCTCAAGCTGCCTTGAATATTTATTTAAAATATCTTTAATATTTTTATCTGTCATAGGAACCTCTTTTATACCCTAAACGAATAGAATAAAAAACAAAAAAGAATATATAAATCTAATTATTCCTACTCTAATTAAATAATCTTATCTCCCTTAACTTCCATATTCAACCATTTCTGCCATTTAGGAAAAACAACTTTTGAATCTGGTAATCCTATCTCTTCATTAACCTCTTCTGAAATTTGGTGAAAAACAGTATTACTAAGAACATTAAATCTTGCTTCTAATAATTCAGGCATCTTTAGTTTTTTTGAAACATCAACAATTTCTCTTTTGATTTTTCCCCTAAGAGTAATATTATCCCATATTGCATCCCAATTTCCTGCCCAACCCTTTACCCCTGATGCAATATCTTTAAGAATTTCAATATCTCCATTAATTAAGTCTTCAGTTGGTTCTAATTTATCTGTTTGAACATTATACCTCATTAAATCTACAAAACCTTTTTCAGATAAGGGATCTTTATTCCAATGTTTTCTAACCTCTGTTATTTGTAATAACCTCCTCTTAGAATATAGTGAACCAGATGTTTTAATTGGATTTGCAACAAGAATACAATCAGTAGCTTTAAAACTAGTTACAGGAACTTTTAAATCATTAACAACTCTATCAAAAATACCATAAGGACTTGCCCCATGAATTGTTCCTGCAACAACATTTGCTAAAGCCCCGACTCTCATAGCCTCATAAAGAGCTTTGGCCTCAAGACTTCTTACTTCACCAACAATTAAACAAGAATCTCCTAATCTTAAACTAGTTCTAATTCCCTCATCAGCTGCAATTTCATTAGAAGTTTTTGTTAATGCACTTCTAACCTTCATTCTTAGAATATCATATTTCAAATCCCTCATATCATTAACAGCAATTTCTGGAGTATCTTCAATTACAATAATTCTATATCTTGGCATTATCTCTAACATAAGACTATTTAATAAAGAAGTCTTTCCACTAGATCTTGTTCCTGCAACTAACAAAGTCCTACTTCCATCTACAATAAAACTTAAAAGTCCTGCAGATAAACTATCTAACATCTTATTTTGAATAAAAAGAGGTAATGTCCAAGGAGACTCCCTATGCCTTCTGATAGTATATGCTAATCCATTTGGAGAAAGAGGTTGTTGTATGATTGCAACTCTAGCCCTTATATTTCCCAGATTAAGATCTGTATCTAAAATAGGATTTGATTCATCTAAAGGTCTTCCAGACATCATCCTAAACTTTGCTGCCCAAGAATCAGCATCTTCTTGACTCGGAATAATATTTGTTATACATTGTTCATATTTACTATGTCTTAGATAAATAGAATTTAAAACAATGGGTGCATTTAAAGAAATATCCTGAAGATTTTTATCCTGTAATAAAACCTCAATAATACCAAAACCAATAGTATGCCTAACAAGAATCTGAGCCAATTTATTTAATTCATTATAATCTAATTTGATATTCTTAGTATTTGCAAGTTCTTTTAAAAGATCTTTTGAAACATTAAAAAAAATTTGTCTTATCCTTTCAGGATCTGTGAATTCTTCTGATTTTGGTTGATGATCTATTAAAACATTTCTAGCAAGATTTAATAATAAATGATGGTCCTCTTCTAAAGAATATTCTGGAGGCATTAAATGATAAATATTTTGAGATTCTCCAGATTTTTTAAAAATAGTTACAATAGATTTTTCAAATTCATCACCAATTTCATATTGGTCTAAAATTTCTGAGTTTTCAGGTAAAGAAGAAACAAGCCTAGTAAATGCAAAATTTGGAATTATGTCTGGCCTAAAAAATTTTTTATATAGCTTTCTCTCCCCTAGATTATAATCCTGCTTATAATTTAAAAAAAGATTAATTAATTTTAGATTTTTAAATAATCTTTGTATTTTTTCAAGATTTTTTAAATAAATAATCTCTTTATAATTAGATTCTTTATCAATTTGCCCAATCAAATTTTTTTGATTTAATATTTCAGAATCAAGTTCAATATATGCTGCAAAAGGATCAGATCTTATCAAAGATAGGATATAATTAAGAAATTCAAATCTTCTACTGATTTCAGATTCTTCTAAACCCCCTAATTTAAATGGAGATAGTATTTTTTCCTGATTTAATAAATGAATAGAAAAATCAGATAATTCTTTTAAAAAAACAACCTGTTTTAAGTCATAACTATAATTTCTTTGTTGAACAAAAACAATTCTAGAAACATTTGAATTTTTTGATAGATAATCTACAGCCAAAGACATAACTTCTGGAAAATCAGATATACTGGGAACAAAAAAAGCACCTAAAAAATTAACATACATTACATTATGTCCAGATTCTCTCTGAACCTCATAAGAGTATAAGGGCGTATCTTGTTTAAATAACATTTTCTCTTTTTTATAAATACCTTAAAAAAATCTAATTAAAATAGTTTTCTGTATTAATAAGCTTTTAAAATAACCAAATTTAATAAATAAACCTAACAAAAAATAAACTTATAAAGTCTTTTAAAATAAAAATTAAAAATTGAAAAATTTAAATTTGAAAAAAATAAAACAACATAACAATTTTAAACCCATTTGAATATATAATTATATAAAAAAGAGGAAACTATGGCTCAACAAGAATCGAATCAACAAAATGAAATATCTAATTTATTAACTGATTTTAATATTAGATTAAGAGATGTTGAAGAAAAACAAAGTTTAATTAAAGAAAGAGCATTATTAATTGGAGAAAATTTAATTTCTATTAAAACAGAAACAGAAAAAGACCTTGGAGAATTAAAAAACAATATTTCTGAAATAAATCAAGAAATAAAAAAAATGAAATTAACAGTCTCAAGAATAATAGATAAACAAGAAGAGTTTGCTAAAAAATCGCAATTAGAAATATTAATAAATCAATTCAAAATGTTTGAACCATTAGAGCTTGTAAGAGTTTCAGATGTGAGAGAAATAATTAAAGAAGAATTAAAAAACAATAATATTAAAAACTAAAAAACCAAAATAAATAAGATGGCTTTACTTGATAAAATAAAAAAAATGAGAGAACAAGGAGTCAATGATTCTCAAATAACTACTATGTTAATTGATGAAGGGGTCTCTCCAAGAGAAATAAGTGAGGCATTTGCCCAATTAAAAGTAAAGGCAGCAATAATAGGCGAAGAATCAAATTACTCTCAAACACAAGGAAATCCACTACCCCAAAGAACTGCATATGAAATTCAGGGGCAACAAAATATAAATTCCCAACAATTCCAAAATTCCAATAATAATTCAAGTAATTTTTATCAAGGACAACAAACAAATATAAACCAACCACAATACCCACAAAATAATGAGCCTAATTCACTAACTCAAGAAATTAGCACAGAAAACCAAATATCTGGAATGCAAAAAAGCATTAGATCTACATCAGATACAGAAGCATATAACCCTTCTCAAAATGAAGTGCCTAAATCAAATCAAATGAACTATAACCAACAACCAGTAAATAATCAAAATCCCCCTTATCAAATGCCTCAACAAGTAAATTCTCAAAATCCTGCAGTCCAAGAAATAGACAATGAAATAGAATCAAATTACCAAGGAGGGCCTGGATACTATTCCCAAGAACAAGAATATTATCAAGAACCATATAATCAAAATCAACAAGGATACTATGAGGGTTATGGCCCTCAAAATTATGAACCATATAATGATTATTATTCACAAGGATTTGATATTGAAACAATAAAAGACATTTCTTCACAAGTAATAGAAGATAAGTTGTCAGATCTTCAAAAAGAAATTGACTCTGTAATAAAATTAAGAACAAATATAAAATTTAAAATACAATCAATGGAGAATAGGATTGCAAAATTAGAGGCAATAATAGAACAGCTGCAGTATTCCATAATAAAAAAAATAGGGGAATATGGAGAAAAAATTGAGAATATTTCAAATGAAATGCAATTTACACAAAGTTCATTTGCAAAACTAATAAATCCCATATTTGAAAATCAAAAAGAAAAACTCAATAAAAAAGAAGAAACTGATAAAAAACAAAAAAAGCAAATTAAAAAAACTGAGGAAGATGATATTGGGGGTTTTGAAAAATTTGTTAGATAAAATTAAAAGTTCTTAAAATAACTGAGAGCTAATAAGGTAAGACTTTTTCTAAGATAGACTTACTCTGAGAAAAAACAGAATCAATAGATTGTTCAGCATCAATAAAAGAAACATTATGATTTAACATTTCAAAAGCCTCTTCAAATTTAATTGCAGTTTTAGAAAGAAAATCTAATTTTTCAAATTTAACGTTTTTATCAGCAAGAGAGCCCCTAGAATAAATCCTAGAAATAGCTGTTTCAGGTGATACTTTGAAAAACAAAACTAAATCAGGAACCCTAAAACAAGAATTTAAATCAATGGCTCTTTGAATAGGCAATCCCTGAGCAGACTGATATGCAATAGTTGAATAAAAATAACGATCGCAAAAAACAAAATAATTCTTATTTAACGCTGGAAGAATATCCTCAGATAAATGAAGTGCGCGATCATCTGAAAATAATCTAGCATAAACCTCAGGATTAGCAAAAGAATTAGAATCAGAAGCAAGCCTAGAACGAATCTGAGAACCAATAGAATTAAAGGTAGGTTCTCTAGTAACTAAAAGATTAAAATAACGCTTATCTTTTGAAAATAGCCAATCAGCACATTTAAACAATGCAGTGCTTTTACCACACCCATCTAAACCTTCAAACACAATAAACTTACTATCTAAACTCATTTTAATTAATAGAGAAATAAACATAAAAAGATTATTATAAACTAGAATATAATAAAAATCTTATTCAAAAAACATAAAAAACACACTATTAAAACAATAGATTTAAAAAGAGATATGAATTATAGTTCATATGTACCAAAAAGCTGAAAACCAAAAACCATATTATAAATGTCTTGAAACAATCTCTAATAAATTAAGAATTGAGATAATAATTGAATTACAAAAATCCCCTCAAAGTGTTCTTGAATTATCTAAAAAATTAAATGTTGAACAATCAAGATTAAGTCATTCATTAAAAGCACTAGTTCAATGTAGTTTTTTAAATGTTCAAGCAGAGGGTAAAAAAAGAATATATTCTATAAATAAAAGAACATTTGTTTACTTTAAAGAAGATCTATTTAGTGCAATAGAAAAACATATAAAAATAAACTGCAAGGGCAAATGTAAACAAAGTTAGTATGTTAAAAGAGATATATTTAGATAATTCTGCAACAACCCCCTTAGATAAAGAAGTTTTTAATGAAATGAAAGAATATTTTACAAAAGAATATGGAAATGCAGGAAGTATGCATTCAAAAGGTTTAGTAGCTGCCCATACATTAAATCTCTCTAAAAAGAAAATATCAAATATTTTAAAATGCTCTCCTGAAGAAATAATATTTACAGGTTCTGGAACTGAATCAGTTAATTTAGCGATTCAAGGAACCATGTTTTTATTAAAAAAACAAGGATCAAAAAAAAACCATATAATCTCAACACAAATAGAACATCATGCAGTTTTAGATACACTTGAATACTTAAAAGAATTAGGTTTTGAGATTACAATCGTTCCTATAGAAAAAAATGGAATCGTAAATGTTGAAAAAATAAAAAAAGAAATAAGGCCAGAAACTGCAATGATTTCTGTAATGTATGTTAATAATGAAATCGGAACAATCCAACCAATAAAAGAAATCGGAGAAATTGCAGAACAAAAAAATATAATATTCCATACAGATGCTTGTCAAGCAGCAAATTCAGAAGAATTAAATACTCAGTCACTAAAAGTGGATTTACTATCCCTAAATGGCTCAAAAATATATGGTCCAAAAGGAATCGGTTGTTTATACAAAAAAAAGAACTTAAAAATACAACCAATTATTTATGGAGGGGGCCAAGAATTTGGATTAAGAAGTGGAACTGAAAATATTCCTGCAATAGTAGGATTAACAAAAGCACTTGAAAACTCTCAAAAAAATAAAAAAGAATATCAAAAAATAAGATATCTAAGAGACTATCTCATAAAGGAACTATTAAAAATTCCTGAAACAGTATTAAATGGAGATAAAGAAAAAAGAGTTCCAAATAATGTTAATATTACCTTCTTAAACATAGAAGGAGAATCAATACTTTTAAAACTTGATAAATACAAAATATATGCATCTTCAGGTTCTGCTTGTACTTCAAAATCCCTAGACCCAAGCCATGTAATCCTTGCTCTCGGAAGACCTTATGAGGCTGCTCATGGAAGCATAAGATTTTCATTAAGCAAATATACAAAAAAACAAGATTTAAAAAAAGTTATTGAAATTATGCCCAAAATAGTAAATGAATTAAGACAAATGTCTCCTGTTAAATTAAAATTAAAAGACCTAAATTAAAATGTATGATGTAAAATCAAAATCAGGAAAAGAATGGTTTTATACAGATGAAGTTAAATCTCATTTTTTTAAACCAAAAAATTTAGTTAAAACAAAACAAGAAATAAAAAAACTAGATAAAGAATCTGATGGAATTGGAATTGAAGGATCTCCTGCTTGTGGAGATATGATGAAAATGTGGATAAAAATAAAAAATAACCGCATCATAAAATGTAAATGGTCTACATTTGGTTGCGCATCTGCAATTGCATCAACCTCAATGTTTTCTGTAATGATCACAGAAGATAAAGGGAAGACAATTGAAGAAGCACTTAAAATAAAACCTCAGGACATTTCAGAAAGATTAGGCGGACTTCCAGCAAGAAAATTTCATTGTTCTGTTTTAGCAGATAAGGCATTAAGGGCAGCAGTAAATGACTACTATAAAAAAACAAATCAATTAGAAAAAATCAAAGAAAACAAAGTAAAAATAATTGATAAAATACTAAAAATAACAGATAAAGATATTGAAGAAGCTGTTTTAGAAGGTATAAAAAATTTTGAAGAATTACAAAAAAGAACAAAAATAGGAATACAAGATAAAACTTGTATTCCTGAAGCACAACAACTATTAAATTTTTATTTAGAAAAATATTCTCTCAAAGATAATAGTCACTAAAGAGTTATAACAAATAGAAAGATTTATAAAGATTCTTAAATAATTTCAATTATGGTAGATTTATCTTATTTATCAAATTTTAATGAAATAATAATTTTTCTAATTGCATTTATAGTTTTGTTTATTGGAATCACAAAACTAAATTTAGGAGTAAATAAAACAGTTATTGCTATAATGAGTATAATTATAAGCATAATGTTCATATCTTCAGGACCAAACCCAAAAAATTATTTATCAAACATAATTCCTTTAATATCTCTATTAATAATAACCTCTTTATTTGTTTTAATCTCAATTAAATTCATTGATTCAGATGTAACTAAGCTAATCAAAATATTATCAATACTAATATTTATTATAGTGTTAGGAATAATTATAATAAATGTTTTTTTAATCTTTCCTTCAGCATATAATCTACTTCCAAATACACCAAACAATGGTTTAGACCCTGTTTTAGTAAATATTAAAAAAATAATTTATGAAAAAAATTTTTTAGAAAATCTTGTTTTTTGGGCATCTGGAATTAGCGTATTTTATATTTTAGTAAAAAAATAAATTAAAATTCATTAACCCTGCTCAGGAAGATTTCTTTTTCCCAAGTACAACAACCAAACCAATTACTGCAAGTATAACAATCAAAGCAAATATATCAGAAGAATATTGACTTAACCAAAATCCATTAGAATACCACCCATAAAATGAAAAAGAAGTAAAAACAACAAAGATAGCTGCAATTATTCCAACCCCAAACATAATATATTTTATTTGACTTAGAACTCCTGTTGCTTCTGTACCCATAAATGAAGTTAAGATTAAAACAATAATTAAAACACCAATTGCAATTCCAGCATGGGGAAAAAGCCTTGAAAAAAATAAAGGAACATAATCAAACTGCAAAGATAATAATCCAATAGTAATTGAAATTATTAAAACTGCACCAGAGTTATCTGAAAAAGTAGGAATCTTAGATAAAATAGCATAGATTATTGCAAAAATTAAAAGAAAAGGTAAAATATAATCAAAAACACCAAAATAAGCCCATTGATTTAAAATATCAGAAATATTTGTTCCAAAAACACTAAAACCTTCTATCATGCTCATTTTTTATTTTTCATCTCTTTTATATTAATTATTAGAAAAGACTATTTAAATATCTTTTTATCTAAATTTTTCTAACCTTAACTATCCTTTAGGTTTACTTGAATCTCTATTATTTACTACTGTTGAAATTCCTGCAATAATAAGTACAATAAAAATAATATTAATCCATACAACCCCTGCATTTTTATTTTGATTAGTAAATTCAGTGATATTATTCCAATATCCTGTGAAAACAAGAATAGCAACAATAACCGAAATAATAACTGCACCAGTAACCCATTTTCTCATTTTTTCTCCAAGAATTCCTCTGGACTCGTTATTAAAATTAGTAAAAGAATAAAGTAAAATAAAAACAAAAAGAATTACTAAAACAACAGTCATAAAAGGAATAAGATTGATAACAATACTCTTGGCATAATTAAAAGACAGAAAAATCAAACCAGAAACCAAAGAAATAATTGCATTTATCTGATGTTTACCAGAACCTAATACTTCTGTTTTTTCAAGTATAGCAAATATTATAGCAAAAACAAATAAAAAAGGTAAAATAAATTGAGAAAATAACTCATTAGATATAAATATTAATCCAGTATCCATTTTTTTATATAATTTAAAGTTCTACAGATTCTGATAAGTCTAATGCCTCAGTTTCTTCAACTTCTTCTTTAATCGGAAGACTTGCCTGAGTTATAATAACAATATCACCAACTGCTTTAATAAACTGATGTGGTATAATAACTCCCCTTGCACCATTTAAAAGTTCAATAACATCTCTTGAAACTCTGATTCTCCAACTATCTACTTTATTATCTGAAAGAATTGCTTCTTCAATCTCTCCAAAAAAATCACCTACATCTGTATAAACCTTTTTACCCAGTACCCCATTTATCTTTTTGATTCTTAGCATTAATTAAAGAAAAAAATCTGCTTTATATAGTTTTCTGTTATTAAAAATAAAGGATTAAAAATGCTTATATTATAAAAAGCCTTTTATATTCTAAAATATTTTTAAATTAATGAAAAACCAAAAAGAGATTATTTTAATTATAATTACTATCTTAATTATGGGTTTAGTTATTTGTTATACCAATCACCAAATTAATCTAATGTTCATCCCCCAATCACTAATTTATTCAGGAGTGATTATTTTTGCTTCAGTTCTTGGGAAAAAAATATCTTCGAGGTATTTTGATGTAGAAGCCTCTCATGAAATTTTTGGTTTTCAAAGATATGGTTTTTCAAAAAAAGCTCATTTAAAAAAGTCATTAAAGATTGGATTGATTCTCCCTTTGTTAATTAGTTTTATTAGTGGGGGATCAATAAAATTACTAACATTTTTACAAACTGAACTAAAACCCCTTGCCTCAAGAACTACAAAAAGAAGAGGTCTGAAAAGATATTTTGAATTAAAAGAATCTGAAATTAGTTTAATTGTTTTTTATGGGATCTTGTCAAACATAATATTAGCAATTATAGCCAATATATTAAATCACCCAATACTTGCTTCATACTCTTTATATTATGCAACTTGGAATTTAATCCCATTTGGACAGTTAGATGGAACAAAAATATTTTTTGGCTCAAGAATACTCTATTTAATCTCAATTATTCTTTTAACAGTTAGTTACTTAGTTATATTAATCTAATTAAAATGAATGAAATAAAAAAATACCTTAAAAATATTCTACCTAGAAAATACCAAGAAGAAATTTATAATAGTTGTAAAGAAAAAAATTGTTTAGTAATTCTTCCAACAGGAGTAGGAAAAACACTTATTGCACTTATGCTTTCTATTCAAAGACAGATAAAATATCCTGGAAGCAAAATAGTTTTTTTAGCACCAACAAGACCACTTGCCCAGCAACATTTAACTTATTTTAAAAAAAACCTTCCAGAGATGTTTGGTGAAATGGAACTATTCACTGGAAAAATAAATGCAGAAAAAAGAAAAAAACTATGGCAAAACTCAGATATAATATTTTCTACACCCCAATGTGTTGCCAATGATATTAAAAAAAGATTATATAATTTTTCAGATGTTTCTCTTTTAATTGAAGATGAATGTCATAGATGTTTAAAAAATTATTCTTATACTTTTGTTGCAAAGAAATATAGAGAACAGTCATTATATCCTAGAATATTAGGACTAACTGCTTCCCCTGGAACAGATAAAAAAACAATAACTGAAATCACAGAACACCTTGACATTGAAGAGATTGAAGTAAGAACAAGAAAAAGTGAAGATGTAAAACCCTATCTACAAGACCTTGAATTTGAAGTGAGATGGGTAGAATTTCCATTAGAATTTAATGAAATAAAAATACTCTTAAAAATGATTTATAATAGAAAAATTGAAGAATTAAGGTCAAGAAAACTTTTATTTGTTCCCCCAAATAAAATAACATTGCTTAACCTTCAGACAGATTTAATGAAACAGATATCTGCAGGAAATAAAAACTACAATCTCTTTGGAGGAGTTCAGGCTTGTACGCAAGCAATAAAAATAGATCATGCAACAGAGTTATTAGAAACTCAAACAATATACTCATTAAATGAATATTTACATAGTATCTTGGAACAAGCCAGATTAAAAAAATCAAAATCAGTTCAAATGCTAGTAAAACAAACAGAATTTAATGCTGCATTTATATCCATAAATAATTTGATTTCACAAGGTAAAGAACATCCAAAAATTAATGAAACAAAAGAAATTGTTAAAGAACAACTATCAAAAAACCCAAAATCAAAAACAATAATATTTACACAATATAGATTAACAGCCCAAAAAGTAAGTAAAGAACTAAATCAAATTAAAGGGGTTAAATCAAAAGTATTTGTAGGTCAAACAAAAAAACAAACAAGACAAGGAGAGGACACAGGATTAAGCCAAAAAGAGCAGAAAAAAGTAATTGAAGAATTTTCAGGAGGAGAAATAAATTGTCTTATATCAACATCAATAGGTGAAGAGGGACTAGATATTCCCGAAGTTAATTCAGTTATATTTTATGAACCAGTTCCAAGTGCAATAAGAAAAATACAAAGGGCCGGAAGAACAGCAAGATTAATGAAAGGTAATTTATTTATTTTAGTAACAAAAGATACCCGAGATCAATCCTATTACTATGCTTCAATTGGAAAAGAAAAAAAGATGTACAGGGCAATTGAAGAATTAAAAAACAATTTAAAGAATAATAATCTAGAAGAGAAATCTAAAACAGAAACACAAAAACAAAAAACACTTTTTTAATATGATTTATAACATATTTAGAAAAAATAAAAAAAAGAACAAGAAAAAAAATTCTAAAATAATAATAGATATACATGAAAAAAATTCTCTTGTTCCGAGTTATCTAAAAGAATTACAATCTGAAATAGAATTTAAAGATTTAAAGATAGGAGATTATTTAATTAATAATATTATAATAGAAAGAAAAACAGATTCGGATTTTATTTCAAGCATGATTAATAAAAGATTAACCAATCAATTAAAATCTTTAAAAAAATATAAAAAAAGAATATTAATCATTGAGGGTTTAGAATATGAAAAATTAAAAAATAGAAAAATAAATCCTAATGCAATCAAAGGATTTTTAGTTTCAATTTCAATAAACAAAAATATTCCAATAATTCAAACAAAAGATTCATTTGAAACAGCAGGATATCTAAATATAATTGCAAAACAACAAACAAAAGAACAGGAAAATAAATTTCACAAAAAAATAGCAAAGAACAGAGAAGAACAAAAAAATTATATTTTACAATCATTTCCAAAAATCGGGCCAATAAAATCAAAGAAATTATTAAAGGAGTTTAATAATCTTAAGGAGATTTTTAATTCAGAAAAACAAAATCTTGAAAAAATACTAGGAAATAGAACTCAGGAATTCATAGATTTATTAGAATCTCCAAATAAAGTTTCAAACTTAGATATATAATAATTAGAATATTTTTTTAAAATATCTTCTTTGATTCCCCTAGACAATTTACTAACCTTTTGATTTCCAAATTTGTTATCTAAGGATATATAAAAAATACTAGAGCTACATTCTCTTTCTTTTTTCATATCTAACTTAAAAAAAGAATTATCTGGATTTTCAAGAAATAAATGCCAATAAACAGGGTGATGAATCTTTTTAAGAATCTTCTCAGGTATCTTTAATCTTTCTTCTAATGAATGAAAAACTTCTGATTCTAATTGATTTAATTTTAGATTATTAGAATTTTTATAAAGCTTTTTTGCTAAACCAATATAAGCTTGAGTACATTCAAAAACAAAATTCGAAATTGAAAGATAAGAATTATTAATCAGATACTTCTTTGTTAATTCTTTTTTATTTATAAATTTATTTAATGTTTCCATTAAAATAATAAATAAAATTAGCATTTTATAAATTAAATTATAAAAAAACAAATATTTTGTTTAACAAAAGTTATTTAAATTAACAGATTCTTTAAAAACTATATTTTTCTAATTACAAAATTTTAAAAAGAAAAGATATTAAAAAGATTATTTAAAAACTATTCAGGAATTAAAGCATAAAAAGAAAAACTTTTTAATGAGTTTTTTGCTAAATCCCTTACATCTTTTAATTGAACTTGATTTATTTTTTTATTGAAACTATAAGCTTCTTCAACATTACCATTAATCTCAGAATACAAAAGATTTATCATTTGCCCCTGAGAGTCTTCTTTACTTATTTTTTCATTGCCAATTATTTGTTCTTTTATAGAATCTAATTCTTTTTTATCTAGATCTTTTAATTTTTTAATTTCTTCAATAATTAAATTTTTAACTTTTTCAACATTTTCTTTTTTTGTTCCTGCATAAACAAGATTAAATCCAAACACATTACCAATATTAGAACTAGCCCTAATAGAATATGCTAAATTTCTTTTTTCTCTTACTTCTTGAAAAAGTCTAGAAGACATTCCACCCCCAAGAATAACACTTAAAACTTTTGCAGAATAAGAACCCTCTGAAAAACCAAAGGGAACATGATATGCAAAAACTAAATTCGCCTGATCCAGCCCCTTTCTATTTAAAATCATCTCTTGATTTTTTAATTCAACTTTTGGAGTCTTAATATCAAAACAAGTTCTTTTAAAAGTTTTCTGTGCAAAATCACAAAGAAAATCAAAATCTGCATTTCCAACAACACAAAGTATTAAATTATTAGTAGAGTATGCTTTTTTAAATTTATCCAAAATCATCTGTCGATTAATGGCCCTCAATGATTCTTTAGTTCCAATTAAATCTTTTCCAAGACTTCCCTTATATAAAAAACCTTGAATCTTATCTAAAACATGTATCTGAGGATTATCAGACCTCATAACCATTTCTTCAAATATAACCTTTCTTTCTTTTTCAATCTCTTTTTCATCAAATAAGGGATTTTTTATCATATCACTTAAAACATCCAAGCCAACCCCTAAATAATTTTTTGGTAATTTACACCAATAAGCAGTAATCTCTTCATCAGTAAATCCATTTAATACACCGCCTTTTTTTTCAATCTCTTCTGAGATCTGTTTTGAATTTCTTTTTGAGGTACCTTTATATAATAAATGTTCTATAAAATGAGAAATTCCCTTTTCATTTAAATCCTCTTGAGCTCCCCCATGCCTTACAGCAAATGCAATACTAACTACTTCTCCAGGTCTTTTCTCTAAAATAATCTTCATACCATTATCTAATTTCTTTTGAAATAAAATACCTTTAACCATCTTTTAAAAACATTGATTAACAAAAAATATTAAAAGAATATTTAAATCTTTGTTTTAATTAAAAAACAAAAATGTTTTTTAAACCAACAAACTTATAATTAAAATGCCAATAAATGCACATCCGGAATATACAGAAGCAGAAAAAGAATTTCATCTAGCGCAAACAGATGAAGATAAAATAATTGCTCTTGAAAAAATGATTTCTACTGCACCAAAACATAAGGGAGCTGAAACATTAAGAGTAAATTTAAAATCAAGATATAAAAAGCTTAAAGAAAAAGTATATAAAGAAAAACAAAAAGCAAAAAAGTCAGGAAAAAAAGGCATAAAAAAATTAGAAATGCAAGGAGTTTTAGTTGGATTAACTAACTCAGGGAAATCTTCTATTTTTAAATCACTTACAAATGCAAATCCAAAAATAGCAAGTTATGGATTCTCAACAGTAGAACCAGAACAAGCAATATTAAACTATGATGGATGTAAAATACAAATAATTGATATGCCTCCAATAGCAAGTGAATTTTTTGATTTTAGTTTAATCCACAGCACAGATACAATAATATTTGTAGTAGAAAAGATACATGAAATTCCAGTAGTATTAGAATCTATAAAAAATTCAAAAGCAAAAAAAATAATTTTATTTAATAAAATAGATTTGTATGATTCTGAAACAAAAAGAAAAATAACAGAAACATTAAAATCAAAAAGATATAAATTTGTATTAACCTCAACAAAAACTCAAGAAGGAATTCAGGAATTAAAAGATTTATTATTTAGTTCTTTTGAAAAGATAAGGATTTATACTAAACAACCTGAAAAAAGTATAGATGAAGTTGATAATGAACCTGTAATCTTAGTCCCAAATTCAACAGTTCAAAATGTTGCAGAAAAAATATTACATGGTTTTTCAAAAAATATAAGAAAAACAAGAATATGGGGTCCAAGTAGTAAGTTCGGAGGTCAAAAAGTAGGATTAAAGCATAAATTAAAAGACAGGGATATTATTGAATTTAGTACCAAATAACTAAGAATAAGCATCTTTAGCAATACTTTCCAACATATCTTTATTCTTTTGTATATTCTTTAAAATCAAATTAATTTCATTTGCAACTGCAAATTTTAAATCTTGAGGATGAAGATTTTTTGAGATAAAATCTTTTTCAATAGAATCATAATCATAATATTTTAAATCTCCTCCAAATTTTTCAGATCTTTTAACAGTAAAACATTCAGAATTATCTTTTTTTAAAACCATAATAACATACTTAACAAAAGGAAGAATACCATTATCTAAATCTCCTTCTAAACAATATGCTTTATTTAGCTTCTTGATTACTTCTTCAGGGCTATCTAAAAGATCAATTTTACTTTCTTCTAAACTTGAACTCATCTTTCCCCCTTGAATTAATCCAGGAATCAAAGGATTTAAAATTTCAATTCTAGAATCATAACCTAATTTAGGAAGACCTTCTCTTGCAAGAACCATTATTTTTCTTTGATCAGTTCCCCCTAATTGAGCATCAACATTTAGATAAACTTCATCAATAACTTGCATTAAAGGATATAATAATCCAGAAAGTTTTGGATTTTCTCTATTTTTCACAACCTCTGAAGCTGCTTTATTTGCATCTTTAACAGAAACAAAACTAGATAATCTTAAAACATCAAACATATATTCAGGTTTTAATTGAAAATCACTTCCTTTTATTATTTCAAGATTTTTTATATCTACTCCAATAATTTCAATTAAAAAAGGAATAATCTTTGAATAGTATTCATATCTTTTTTCAAGAACTAACCAAGGAACATTGTCTAATGCTGCATGTAAATCTGCTAAAAGAATTTTTACTTTAAAACCTGCTTTAAGAAAATCAGAAATTTTTATTGCAGGAAGCATATAACCAATATGAGGTTTTCCAGTAGGAGCTGTACCCCAATAAACAACTGGTTGTTCTTTTTTTTCTAATAACTCTTTAAGAGAATCTTCTCCAATTATTTCATCAGTGTTTCTTTTAACCAAGGAAATTTTTTCATTTAAACTAAGCATATTACATCAAAGAATAATTTATTAATAAACCTTATTATTATAGATTATATGAATAAAAAAAGATTATTAATCCTATCTACATTTATATTTTTAATAACAATATCAATATTATTTTTCATATTAATAAATCAAAAACCAATTTTTTTAGAAATTAATCAGATAAATGAACTTTATTTAAATAAGCAAATACAAATAGTAGGATTAGTAAAAGAAATAAAAAATTATAATCAGTTTCAAATTTGGACTTTAAATGATGTTTCTTCAGAAAAGACAATTCAAATAACAACAAATTCTGAAAAAATAGTTCTAATATCAGATTATAAGAATAAGACTATTTCAGTAACTGGAAAATTAGAAGAATACAAGGATAAACTACAAATAAAAGCTTATAAAATAAATATTTTAAATTAATTATCTGGCCCAACATTCTAAACAAAGTTTTTCCTTAGGAATCCCAATTGAATTTTCAAGATCTTCTATAGTTGCATAACCTAAACTTTCAACATTAAGCTGTTTTCTGATAGATTCAAAATCCATTAATCTTGCAATACACTCATTATTATTTTTTATTGTTTTACTATAAATACATGACTGCATAAGAGGGGGGCAAGCAATTCTAAGATGTACTTCTCTAGCCCCATTTTTCTTAAGTTCATTTATTTTATTTCTCAATTGAGTTCCCCTTACAATACTGTCATCAATCCCAATTATTTTTTTATTTTCAATTGAATTCGGAACAAGATTTAATTTTAATTTAGCCCGAATATTTCTTTCATCTTGATTTAAAGGAAGAAAACTTCTAAAAAATGAAGAGTATTTAATTAAAGGAGAGTCATAAGGAATTCCAGATTCCATTGAGTAACCAATTGCATAAAATTTTCCAGAATCAGGAAAAGGAAAAACAATATCTGCAGAATCAATAGGATATCTTCTTGCAAGACAAGAACCAATTTTTTTTCTAACATCTGCAACAACTCGCCCATCAATTACTGAAGAAGGATCTGCAGTATAAATCCATTCAAATGTACCATACTTTATTTGAGAATCATCTAATTCTAATTTTTGAGTTGTTTGAATCCCTCTTTTATCTATAAAAACAGTTTCACCAGGAGCAACATCTCTTAAAATTTCAAAACCAGTATTAATAAAAGAAACACTTTCAGAAGAAACAGCATAACTATCTTCTTTTTTACCTACCACAAGGGGTTTTCTCCCCCATCCCCTTGAAGCATAAAGACCTTGTTTAGTAAGCCCTAAAATAGCATAATCTCCTTGAATAAGTTCTGATAATCTCTTTACACCTGATTCAAAATTTGGTTTTCTAGCAATTATTTTAGTAATTAATGCAGTATCATATATTTCTTCAGGAGAATTATGACCTGAAAAACTAGCACCTTTTTTTAATAAATAATCCTTAAGATATTCTAAATTTTCGAGGTTTCCATCATAACCTAAAACAAGACCAATTGAAGAAGACAATTCAGAAAGGGGTTGTCTATCACTAGAAATAACACCAATACCCAACCTAATATTAAGATCAGCTGGAGGAGTTAAATTAAATTTCTCTTGAAAATTTCCTGATTTAGTTAATACCTCTAACTTACTCCCATTAGAGTTATTATCAAGATAAGAAATACCACACATACCTAAACCTCTGTGTTGAAGGTAAGCAGTACCAGTCCAAAGATCCTCTGAACAATTTTTCTTAGAAACTACCCCAAAAATTCCAGCCATTTTTTTTAAAATTTTAAATTTACAAAAAATAAAATAAAAAGTTATTTTTAAAATCTATTGTAACTCAGTACACTAAAAATAATTTGAGTTATTTAGAAAAATAACTAAATAAATATAAATTAAATATAATTAATTAAAATATGTTATTAGAATATCTTATAGCATTTATTTTCGGCATTCTTACAGGCACTCTAACAGGCCTTATACCTGGAATACACATAAATACAATATCAGCAATATTATTAGGAATTTCTTATTTTCTCCTAAACTACATAAGCATAAATCCTTTAATAATATTTATTGTTTCTATGTCCATTACCCATACTTTTATAGATTATATACCTAGCATATTGTTAGGGGCCCCTGATGAAGATTCTTTTTTATCTGTACTGCCTGGACACAAAATGTTTTTAGAAGGAAAAGCGCATGAAGCAATTGTCTATACTGTTTATGGAAGTGCTTTTGGAATAATCATCATATTAATCTTAACACCAATATTTTTTTTAAATCTAAAAATCTTTTATAGTTCTTTTCAAAAAATGATTCCATTTATTCTCCTAATTGTTTTTTTTATATTAATATTTTCAGAAAAAAAATATAAAGTCAGAGCTTTGATAATATTTCTTATATCAGGAATATTAGGTTATGTTTCCTTAAACACTAACTTAGATCAACCACTTCTTCCCCTACTAACCGGACTATTTGGAGTATCTTCTGTTATAACTTCCCTATCTAAAAAACAAAAAATACCTGAACAAAAAATTAATAAAATAAAAAATATAAGAATTACAAAAAAGGAATTTTCAAACTCTTTTTTTGCTACACTTATTTCTGCACCATTATTTTGCTTTTTACCTGGATTAGGCGCAGGGCAATCAGCGATTATAGGATCTCAGTTAATTGGTAAACCTAATAACAAAGAATTTTTAATGTTAGTTGGATCTATTAATACAGTTATATCTGGAATAGCATTTTTAATATTGTATTCATTAAACAAAACGAGAACAGGCTCTGCTGCAACAGTACAAAGATTAATTCCTACAATAAGCCCTAAATTAATATTTTTAATTTTAATAACTATTTTTATTACCGGAATAATCTTAATTCCAATAACAATAATACTCTCAAAAAAGATTTCAAATAAAATAAATAAAATAAATTATAAATCATTATCTTACCTAGTATTAATAATTTTAATAATTATAGTGTTGATATTTTCAGGAGTTACCGGACTTATTATTCTTGTTTCATCTGCATCTCTAGGAATAATCTGTTTCTATTTAGAAATAAGAAGAACACACCTAATGGGTTGTTTAATGATACCCACATTAATTTTTTATCTATTGTAAACTATTAAAACCATTTTTCAAGAGCTTCTTGTTTTTCTTTTTCTTTTCCAAATACACTTTCAATATACATCTTAGTTAAATCCAGATCTTGTTTAATATATGCTGGAACTTTATATTTTGTAGCAAGTTCTAATGCCGGCTCTAAATATTTTATTATACTACCATAAGAAACAGTAAAGATTATTTTTCCGCCACATTTAAAACATTTCCCTGTTAAAGGAACCCTTCTGTATTTAGTATTACATTTAACACACCTAAATTCTTGTTGTGAAAATTTCCTAAGATTACCTTTTAAATCCCTTATAAAATGCCTATCAATTATTAATCTTGCAACATCTGAATTATCTACTGCCCTTATTTTTTCAATTAAATCCATTTGCCCCCTAACTTTTTCTTGCATATTTGGAATAGTTTTATAAGAAGAATTAGTTACACCATAATTTATATTATTTACATTATGGGTAAACCCTGTATTTGTAAAAGTACATTTAGACTCCTTTAATCTTAACTTTACAGTATCAAATGAAATTTCAGAAGAGTGATGTCCACCTTCTTCAGAAAGAGAGTATAATTCAAGAGGATATTCTGAGACTAATTCAAAATCTAATATTTGATCATCAACCTCTCCTGCTCTTATCCTAGTATTTAAAACAAGAGGTGAATCTTGGGTGCCTCCCCTATGCGAAGGTAAAAACTTTTTAGAAAAATTCAAAAGACAATCTAATAAAGACATTACTGCCAATTCATCACCATCACAATCCCTACGACAAGCCGCATGAATATAAGGAGATGCATAAATAACTTGGGCATCTGAAAAACCAATTAACCTAGCAACAACACCTGCACAATTATGAGGGGCAATACAAATCATTAAGTGACCAATTAGATCCGATTTATTTTTTAATTTATAATAAGGTTCTAAATGATAAAAATTAACTAATAAATCATCAATAAAATTAAACACTTTAAAAAAAACATCATCTGCTTTTTCATTTAATGTATCAGGACAAGAAGAGAGAATAATATCATGAGGCTTTAATTCAATGATTTGATTTTCATTGACTAGTTCTTCTCCGTAAATATCTTTTTTGTAACCTAACTTTTTAAGAGTATGAATGTCTGTTTTAATTTCAAATGCCTTAAAATGTGTAATAGGCGCTTCAGTAGCATCATATCTTATTGTTCCATCTTTATTAACTGCCAAACCATATTTTGCCCTTAATATCCCTTTTGATAAATTTTCTGGAGTATGGTCTTCATTACTGGTGCCGCGAACACCTTTTATTAAAGGAGGTATTTGAGATCTCTCAATACCTAAAAAATCTATAGCCCTATCAAAATAATCTTTAATATTAATAGACCTTCTACTATATCTCTGACCTATTTTATGTTCAGGACAAATTTTTGATTCAAATTTTTGTTTACACTCCCTACAATAATTTAAAGGTGTTGTTCTTTCACCACACTTTTCACAAATAGAATAAATAGATTCAGAATTACATTTTTTACAAAGATAAATTGGAAAATCTCCTGTAACTACTGTTTTTTTATCAACAGCTTCATTAAAACTTCTCAACCTACCCCCCTCTTCTCCAACAGGAAATAAGGCGTTAGGACTTCCAGTTAACTTTCTTAATTTAGCTTTTTCAGGTCTTCCCATTCTAGACCCAATAAAAGTTCCTGCCTTATCTTTAATTTGATATTTTGATACCTTATTAATTGAATCCAAAACAAATCCACCACCTAAAACAATATTCGGATTTTCTTTCTTTTTTTCATGAACCAAATTTTCATAAGTTTTAATTAATCCTAAAACTTCATCATTCACTTTCTTATTATTAACTAAATTAATTTGAACACCTAGATTTAATAATAAAGCTCTAGCATCTTCTTTTCTAATTATTAAATTCTCAATAGATATCTTATGTTCAACACCTAGAAGTTCTAATGCTCTTTTTGCTTTTTCAAATTTATCTTTATTAAATTCACCATAAGGTAAAATAAAATCTTCTGTAAAAACCCCATTATGAAGATAATATAACAATTCAAAAAAAAGTTCTTCGTCTATCTGATTCCAATAATAAATAAAACTAGGATGTAAGGGAATTTTAAGGCTATTGCTTATACTTATCGCTAAATCTAAATTAATCAATAAATTTCCTTCTAAATCCTCTAAAAAACCTTTACTATCAAATACTTTTTTAAATTCATTAATTTCTTTTAAATCTTTATGCTCATCTAACGATTTCTTAAATTCTAAAAACCACCACTCTTCAACATAACCTGATTTAATAAGATCATAATTTCGATTAGCCACATCTCCAAAAGGAAATAATAAATCACCAAAATAAATAATTTCTTCAGTATCAAAATAAAGTTTTTTTGCTTCTTCTAATGTTTTTAATTTTCTTACTTCTCCATTTTTCAATTTGATAATCGGACCTTCAATAGAATCACAAGGAGTAATAATACAACCCTTTGTAGGTTTTTCTATTTTTAATTGAGTTCCAGAAGATAAAAAACAATTAGATATTCCCATTGTTGCAGGATGAACAGATGTTGCTGAAAAACCAGAAACTCTTGATCTTCCATACCTAAATCTAAAACTTCCTGAACGAGAGGGGTGCCCAAAAACAGGTCTTCCTGCTACCAAATCTTTGATATAGGTTGCAACAGTATCCTTAGTTCCTTTTTCTCTCTTTTTATGAAGATTCACATATTCTTCTAAAAAATCCCAATCTGAAATTTTAAATCCTTTATCCTGAAGTCCTTTTAAAATTCTTAATCCTTTTTGAGCTTTTTGAGCAAGCCCTTCAGCAAATATAAGGCACATACCCCCTCTTATAAAGTTTGTTTCAATTCTTGAGAGATCTTTAAAATTAGAAACTTCTTTTGATTCAGTAGGATCTCCTGAAATTTGTATAGGAAGATTCTTAGAAATAAAAACAATTTCTTCTTCTGTAGGAAAATACTGAAGATTAGTTACTCTTTCATGATAATCTATGATTTCAGTTAAATATCTCTTAACCTCCAATTCAGTAGGATCATATTTCGCATAACCAAAACATTCCCTTAAATAATCAATTAAAATTAAAGCCATACAACCTGCTGTAGTTCCTGCACTTCTTATAGGTCCTGAAAAACAAGGAATAAAATAATCTTTTCCTTCTAATGTTTTTCCAATTTTTATATCTGTAAATCCTTCAATAGGAGAACTAACAACACCCAAGGTGTTATACGCAAAACCCAATCTGATTCCTGCTTCAATTGCTTGAAGTTGATTTTCAAAATTACAATATTTTTGTTTAGCAATTTCTTCAGCAATTGTAAATGAAACCGCAGCATCTAACTGCCCATATTCAGATTCTAGATCTAGAATTCTTTTAACAATATCAGGATTATTTATTTGTGGATATATTGCAGACATTAAACCAACAACTCTTTCTGCCAAACTTCTTGCAATTGGTATTTCAACATTATCAACAGGATCCAAACTTAATTTTCTTGCTTTTTGAGCAAGACCATAACATTCATTAGTTTTATCCTGAAGATTTTCAAAATATTCTTCCATTATTTATTCACCTCTTTTAAAATAAATTCTAATTCATTAAAATCAGTTATAACATAATCTGCTGATTTTCTTGTGGTGTCATCCTTAGGATTAAAGGCAACACTACATCCTACTTTATTAAATACATTTATATCAGAAATAGTATCCCCTACATAAAGGATACTTTCTAAACCTATTTTTTCTTTTTTAAGGATTTTATTTAAATTCAAAGATTTATTCCAAATATCTACATTTAAGTTTCCATAACCTGTAAAAGTTCCATTAGAAATTTCTAAAGAATTACTAAAGTTATAATCAAAATTTAAATCTTTAACAATTTTATCAGCAACAAAACCAACACCTCCAGATAAAATACCCTTTAAATATTTATTATGATTTGAAAAAAAATCTAAAACTCCTTTAGAATAAGGTATTGGAAATAAGAAAGAAGAAGCTTTTTCAAATGATTTTCCTTTTAATAATTTTATTTGTTCATGAAACAAAAAGCGAGAATTTCTTTGATTATGATAATTATCCCTAAAAAAATTAATCCAATCTTCTTTTTCATTAATCTCCAAGATATTAACTAATTCATCCCAAGTTGAGTTAAAAGGAAAATTAGGATAACTAACTAATGTGCCGTCCATATCAAAAAATAATGCTTTAATTTTTTTATTTGATTTATTTACCATTTTAACTAAAATCCAAAATTTTTAACTCCCTTGTTTTAAGATTTAAAAAAGGGACTTTACAAGGATCTGGTTGATTTCCTACTTTTTCTTCAAATGCAGTTATAGATTGCCAACAAGAAGAACAAATAATTAACGTATTATTATACATATCGACGTCTGTTCTATGCATATCTCCAGTAAGAATTATATCTGGAACTTTATCAATTATTAATGAATCAAATTTATCACTAGGGATATACACATTACCTGAGTGAGTTGGAGACAAATGCCTATGCCTTAAAATATACTTAATTACTTTAGCAGGATTAAGATTAGCTTTTCCAGTTCTTAAATCATCAATTTGATCTATCCAAGAATGCATACTAGCTCCATGGTACATTAAGATTTTTATACCTGAATTATCTTTTTTATTTAATTCTATTTCTATTAAAGTAGGATTTGGTACTAAAAAAAGATTTTCTAATTGAATCAAAGGTTCTGCATATTCAGGATCTATTGGTGGTTGAGGTTCTGGAACTCTAGATGCATCATGCTGACCCGGACAAAGAAAAATATTAATATGTTTAGGAACCTGAGATAAAAATTCAGCTAATTTTTTATATTGTTGCTTTAAATCTTTTATTAAAAGAGACTCTTCTTGTCCTGGATAAACACCAACCCCATCAACAGTATCGCCTACAATAAATAAATACTTTATTTTTTTAATTTTTTCCTCTTGTTCTTTATCACAAATTTTGCAACTAATCCAATCTAAAAACCTTTGAAAATTACTTTCTAAAAAGTTTTTAGAACCAATATGGATATCAGAAATAAAAACAGCATAGGATTCTTCTTTAGATTTTATTTTTTGCATAATAAAACTATCTAAAAATATTATATCATTAACAAAAGCAATATTTAAGTTACCTGAACAATTTAAACCAATAACATCATCATAGACTATTTCCTTAGCCTTGCTAAAAATTTCAGGTTTATTAGAATTTATTAAGACAGAAATTTTTCCAGTTAAATCTTCTATTTCTAAAATAATATTCTTATTTTTTGTAATTTTTTTATCTAAGACCATCCCAATAATAGAAAATTCTCTAGTATTTCCAATTTTATCTATAGAAATTAATTTATCTAATTCTTTTTTTTCTTTTAAAAGTTCTTTAAAGAAATTATATCTGTTTCTAAAATGTTTATTAAAATCCTTAACTTCTATTTTTTTATCAGGAATAATATTTGAAGATAATATTTTAAAATTATCAGTTCTCCTACAAACAATAGGTTTTTTAATTTCTTGTTTATTTTCAGGAGCTTTAATAGAATATTCAAAAAAAGAATTTACATAAGATTCTTTTTCAGTGTCTAAAGAATCAAAAAATATCTTAAGATCCTTAAAATGATTTTTAATTAAACTTTTTGTTATTAATCTTTGTTTGGTTATATTGGAGATTTTATTAACAAGATTATTAGAAAATTCTAAATCATTTAGTTCATTAAAAAAATGAAGCATATCCAAATCTAATAAAAATCCTTTTCTAGCAAAAAATTGTATCATATTCTGTTCCATTTTAAAATTTAATAGCAAAGTAAGATAATTTCAATTAAATATTAAGAGAGTCATCTAAAATATTTTTTGCTCTTTCAAATATGTTTAATGGAATTGCAGACTTAATTTCTTTAGTTCTTCCATACCTTCCCTTACTTATAACATGTGCATTTATTAAACCTAACATATCAAATTCAGCAATAATATCTCCAACTCTTCTTTGTGTAAGAACTTCCATACCAATAATATTACAAATTTTCTGGTATTCATCATAAACATCTCCAGTAAATATTTTAGTAGGAATATCTTTTTTATCCTTAAATAAACTTTCCTGAGTAATATTACCCTTTCCCTGTTCTAATCTTAATATTGCTTTTAAAACTGCTTGAAATTGTTTAGGTTCTGTCTTAATAATATCTAAAATTTTATCATTTTCAATTTTATTATTTGCTTGATCAATATGTTTAGTAGTAATTTTATGGTCTCCTGCTCTTTCAGCAATCTCTCCTGCAACCCTCAATAAATCAAGAGCTCTTCTTGCATCTCCATGTTCTCTTGCTGCAAAAGCTGAACACTTTTCAATAGCACCTGATTCAATAATATCTGGTTTAAATGCTTGATCTGCTCTTTTTTTTAATATTCCTTGTAATTGTAATGCATTATAAGGAGGAAAAACAATTTCTTCTTCTGAAAGAGAACTTCTAACTCTAGGATCTAAGGAATCTAAAAACCTTAAATCATTACTAATTCCAACTAAAATAATTTGTGTATTTTTTAATTCAGTGTTTAATCTTGTTAAATTATATAAAAAGTTATCAGAGATCTTTTTAACAAGATAATCAATTTCATCTAAAATTAAAATTAATAATTTTTGATTTGAAGATTCTAAAACCTGAATAAATCTACTATAAACTTGTTCAGTAGGAAGACCTGTTGCTGGAACAGGTTCACCAAATTTAGAAATTAACTCTGCAAGAATTCTATACTCAGTATCTGCAACTTTTTTAAGTTTACAATTAACATATTCTAAACTAAGAGGATTTGTAGTATTTTTAGATCTTTTATATAACTCATTTTTAACATGTTGTGTAACTAATGTTTTCCCAGTTCCTGTTTTTCCATATATAAATAAGTTACTTGTTTTATGACCAATTAAAGAAGGAGCAAGAATTGAGGCAACTTGTTCAATTTCCTTATCCCTATAAGGAATCTCTTCAGGAGAATAATTTGATTGTAAAACAGTTTTATCCTTAAATAATGTTCTTGCATTAACAGAATCAAATATCTCATCAATATTAGTCATTCAATAATATTTCCTCTTTATTTAATTAATAACAGATAATGTTTTATAAACTTACTTATATTCCAATAAATAAGAACCTTAATTTCTCATAGAATTTCATATATCGATTAAATAATACGACGATTAACTTAATTAATTAAAAAAATGAATTAAAAAATAAATAAAATAAAAAATACCATCTTTTCCACTGGAGCTAAGTTATAACCCTCACCCCATGATATCCTTAGGAAAAATAATTTATAAATAAAATAATTAAAAAAATATAATAATATAATATAATATAATATAATATAATATAATAATATTTATAAAT
>CAYQOK010000003.1:25340-41841 GCA_964419155.1 Candidatus Woesearchaeota archaeon | reverse complement strand
AGATTTTTGATTAATCATATTAAATCCAGAGGATTTATCTCTTCACCTCTATTTTAATAATAAAAACAAGTTTTTAAAGATTTTGAAAAAATTTCAAAAATAAAAAATAACAAAAAAACCCAAAAAACATTATCCAAAATATTTAAATATCATTTAAATTAAACTATATTATGAGCCTGTAGCTCAGCCCGGTTAGAGCACTGCTCTTATAAGTGTTTATCTCAATAGAGATAAATTTTCATAGCTATCATGCATATGAAAAGCTAAGAAAGGCAGGGGTCCCAGGTTCAAATCCTGGCAGGCTCATACAGATTTATAAGTATTTAAGAATAAAATGAAGAAAGAACTAGTATTTACATTAACAATATTTTTTACTTTTTTAATTACTTCCATATCATTTGTCCTAAGTCATACCCCTGATAAAATATATTTAAATCCAATCTATGTAGATGTGCTTGTTTTAATTGCAGGAATATTCCTAATAATTGATTCTTATATTAATTTAAAAAGAACTAACAAAGTAGATACTTATTTTTATTCAATCATATTTAAAACAACAATTGGAACTGCAATAATTACAATACACCTCTATCAATTTTTATTTGATTTAATAAGAAATATTAAGTTTATTTAATCTTCTAAATCTTTTTTATTATCTTTAGATTTTTTATTTAGTGAAATAAAAATAAGAAACAATAAAATCAAGATTAATAATAAAGTAACTTCTAAAAGAACATAAAACCTGGGAATTTCTGATTCTCCATTATCTTTGTTTTCATGAGGAACAATTAAAGTTTGATTATCTAAACTTACTAAACCATTTATTTTTGAGATATCTTCAGTAGAATTATCTGATTTAGATTCATTATATAAAATGTTTAATTTTGTAAAATAACTTTCTCCAATATCTAAATAATCTCCATCACCATTTTTATCAACACAAGCCCAATAATCACTAGACACATTTCCAGATTTAAAAGAACAACTACAATTATTTAAGTCAAAAATACAAGAACATTTAGTATCTGTAATTTCTGAACAAGATCTATCTTGAATTTTAATTATCTTTTGAGAACAATTAGTTAAATTATTAACTATTAAATCAACAGATTCAAAACCATTTACTGGATTTTTTAAAAATCTAAAATTAACAAAACCTAAACAAGTTTTAGGTTCTAATACATTTACAAAAGAACTATTAAAAGACTCTGATAATGAATAAACCTTTTTTTGAGATTTTTGCCCTAAACCAGAACAATTAACAAATTCAACATAAAAATCTGATCTTGCACTACTGTTAAACAAATAAAATAAAATAAATGAACTTTTTTGATTTTCTTTTATTAAATAATCAAAAGATAAACTAACTGAATTATTTTCATTATCAAATAATCCTTCACTAACTCTTTTATCAGTACTATCTACAATCCCATTTTTATTAACATCTTCATATAAGATAATATTATCAATATCTAAAGAACTTCCATTACCATGCGACTTAAATTCAAAGGAATTTAATAAAACATCTTCTTGTTGAACTAAAACAGAAAACCTTAAAATTTCAACAGGAAAATTATCTATTTCTGGATCATACTGCCAAGAAATATTTTTAACATCTGTTTTAGATACAAAAATCTTTCCAGGAAATTGAAAAACTGAAAAACCAACAGAAGAAAAACCATCAATAGGTTCTAAAATAGGATCAGAGTCATATAATCCATTACTATTACAATCAAGAATAATATCATATTCTCCAATTTCTGGTTTTTCCCAGATCTTAATTTTATTTATTCTCGCATTACTATCTGTACGAACTTCTTGGGGTGTTCCCCTTACATCAATCAGTTTATCATTACCATTCCACACTCCTTTATTCTCAACAATATAAAGGTCAATAATCTTATCATTAGTACAAGCAAAATTAGAAGAAAAATAGACATCATCCTCTGTAAGAAATTTATCTGAAACATAATTTTTAAAATCAACTGTTCCAGGATTAATTTGTTGTGCAAAAACAAAACTAAATGAGGTTATAAATAAAAAAAATAACAAAAAAGTCCTAAAAATCAATTCTTTTTTTTGAAATACCATCTTTAATTAAATACTAAATATTATTTAAGTTTTTATATACCCCATAAATATGAATAGTACAATAATTAAAGTCATTTTCAAAAATAATTCTATATAAAATCCAATTTAGCAAGTTTTATAAACCAATAAAAACAATAATTTTTATCTAAGGCTCCTGTAGTGTAGAGGCCAAGCATTCAGCCCTTTCGAGGCTGGGACCCGGGTTCAAATCCCGGCAGGAGCATAGAACTCTTTAGTTCCCTAAGAAGGGGAGTAAGATTTATATAGTCTTACTCATTCTTTTTTCTATTATGGGATTAAAAGAGAGTTATGAAAAAAGAAAGGCTGAACTTCTAAAAGATAATTCTATCTGTAAGGCTAATAGGGATTTATTCAAAGAGTTTTTTGAGTTTGAAGAACATAAACTAAAGCGTGTTAATGGACTCTCAAAGATTGATGAAGCATCCTACAAAACTCTTTATGGATATATTAGCAGATTTATGACAGTAAACAAATGGTTTAATAATAAAGCATGGAAAGACCTAACTAAAGAGAATATTCAAGAAGTTTATGATGACCTTGAGGATGGAAAAATCCTAAACTCTAAAGGTCAGCCATTCAAAGACAAAAGAAGTTATTATAATAAAATATTCAAATCTAAACCATTTAAGATGGCAGGACATAAAGATGACCTTGCCAGAGAAGTCCTTGAATACTTTACAGATGCAAAAGATAAGGAAGTTAGATTTATTGATGAAGAAGGTTTTAGAAAACTTGTAAGTGTTGTTTCTAAGCCTGAACATAAGCTCTTATTCTGGTTAGCTTGGGATGTTGGAGAAAATGTTACTGCATTACTTAAATTAACTAAGAAGGATTTTACTAAACAATACAATAAGCATACAAAAGGTCAAGAATATTTAATAAATCTTCCAAAACTTACATTAAAAAGAAGCAGACAATCAAGAAGCGAATTGACTCTTTATTCTGAAACAGTTAGATACATTGATATTATTTTAGAGAGGGGTAAAGAAGTAACTATTAAAGAAAAGAAAGGTAAGTCTAAGAAAACAAAAAAGAAATTTATTCCTTTTGAACCCAATGACTTAATTTTTAATTTTGAGAAAAGACAAGCTTCAAAATTCTTTGATAGTGCGGTGAAAAAAACAGGAGTTAAAGTTATTCCAAGCGGAGACAAACCAACTTGGAAAGATCTTAGAAGCGGTATGGCTTGTCATTTGTTCAAGAATGGATGGCATTCTGATGACATAAATTTAAGACTAGGCCATAAGATTAGCTCAAGAGAACTAGATGTTTATGTTTCATATTTAGCAGCAAATAAGCAAACTCCTAAAAAGAAATTATTTCAAAGCAATCTTGAAGAAGTTCAAAATGAACTTGAAGAGTCTAAAAGAAGAGAAAAGTTGCAGGGGCAGAGAATGGAAAGGCAACAAGGAGATATTGAAGCTATGAAAAAAGCCCTTCAGGATATGGAGAAGTTTATGGGTAAGATGATTGAGAAGAAATCAGCTATTTCTAAATAGATATGTAACTGTAGAGTAATAACATAATAGAAAGATTTAAATACTGTAGATAATGTGCTATTTTATGCCATTTAGTGGCATAAATGAAAATGAAAGAAAGATTAAGCGTAACAATTGATAAGGAATTGATAATGACTATAGACGAAGTTCTAAATGATGAAACTTTCAGAAATAAATCTCATTTAGTTGAAATAGCATTAAAAAAATACCTAAAGGAGAAGAAAAATGACCAATAAAACTCAAGAAAAACCTCAAAAATGGACTGATTTAGCAAGTGCTGTCTCATTTTTTGATTTGGTAAGAAGTCTTAATCCTGAATCAGAAGAAGCTCAGGAATTAAGAGCAAAATATCCTGTCTTTGTTGAATCTATGAGTTACGATGAAGACATGAAAAGGTTACTTGAAGAGGAAAACGCTATTATCCCTAAGAGATTGGAAACATATGTTCAAAATCAGGCTGAGAGTAAAAACAGAGCATTAGTAGAACTTGTTTCTAATGCTGTAGATGCTTCAATTGAAAGAAGTGAAAAAATTGGACGTTTTGGAGTTGGTTTTTATCAGGTTTTATCTTGGTTAAAAGATGAAGGAGATGTTGTAACAGTTGAAACTAAAAAACAAGAGGGGCAGCCAATTGCTACTAGCTTTAGAAAAGCAGATGAAGGATATCAACTACATTTAGAAAGACCAGAAGGATACACTTCTCCTAAAGGGACAATTGTAGATGTTAGAAAGGAACATTTTTCTCAAGATGATCAAGAAAGATTAGAAGGATACTTAAGAAAATATATGGAGCTTAATTCTGAAGCAATTATAGCAGTAAATGGCAGACCAATAAATAGAACTGGAAAATTCAGATACTTGAATGGAGAAAAATTAGATATGATGGATAAACCTGTTGTAGATGTTGAAATTGATGATAGGGGATTTAGGGTTGTTGATAAAGGGATTGGAATGGACGAAAGAACAACTTTAGAAAGTTTATTAATTCCTAAAAAAAGCGATAAATCACATGAAGAAATTATTGATCAAGCAACTGCTCAGCAAGAAACAAAGATCTTTTACAGAACAGAACCAGAAGGGAGTAGAAGGCTAACAAAATCTAGAGCCAGAGTTCAGGTTAATGGTGTTCTTATTGAAGATTTCGAATTTGAAGGAGTTAATCTTCCTGAAGAAATGGTTATTGAATTACCAGCTGAAAGTTGGTTACCTGAATCAAGAAATCAGATTGAAGTTAATAGGCCTGTAATCGAAGGTATGAAAAGTCTTATAGATAAAGTTACAAGACAAGCAGATGTTTCAGACAGATATCAATTAGTTAATGGTTTAGCTGCAATCACAAGAGAATTGCAATCAAGAAATACTACAAGTGATAATTTATTAAAGCACTTTTATGAAAAAGTGGAAGCAAATTTATTGCAAGGACAAGCAGTTGCACCTGTTCCAAACACTGCTGATTTTTTAAGAGTTAGAACTCAACCTAAAGAAGGATTTGAAGCTGTTTATTTAGATGATGCAGTGTTTAAATTTAAACCTTCAACATTAGGTCTAGATAAATGTTCCGCATTTGATTCAACAAAATATCAAGTTGTTTTAGCAGATTTGGATTCAACAGAAAGAACTGATGATTTATATTTCACACAAGGAAACACAATTGTTTTAGATAAAGGAATTTATGAGAAATTTAAAGACCAGCCTGCATTCCTTAATGCTTTAGTTAACTTTCATATTCTTTACGGAGACAGACCTCCTGCAAAGGGAAGATTTAGAAGACCTCTTACTGAGATTGTTAATGAACCCACTGATGATTCTACAGAAGAAAGAGCTCAATTAGAGAGGAAGATTAAAGGAGTTGAAGGAAGAAATGCAACATATTTAGGAAACAGAATTAAAGCTGCAGTTGAAGCAAAAAAAACACTTGCACAAGTAGAAGAAGCAGAAGAGATGTATGATAAGCTTGTTGAAGAAGGAGCTGATAGGCATGAAATTGCTAGAGTTTTATATGGATTTATTAATCAACCTTGCAATCCAATTATTAGTTATAGTTTTTTCTCACACTTTGGTGAAAGTTGGGGTAAAGAAAGTGAAATAGGATATCCAAGATCAACTGATATTAATAAATATTTATTTTCAAGAATAAAAGAAAGATTAAATGAAATTATTAGTATGCCTGAAAATACAGATCCTAAATCCTTAGAAAACTTAAAAAGAGCTGAAGAGATATTCGGAACAAGAGATTCTGCAGAAAGACTTTCATTAGAGAAATTAACAATGACTGGAACACCTGACACACATTATTGGCATAGGGTTCATATTAAAGGAGAAGATTTTTATCTTAATTCAGAATACTGTTTAATTGATGCAGCTACAGTAATATATAGAAGAATGGGAGATCAATTAGTGAATATGGATCTTTCAGGACTAGATAAACCAATTCACGGAGTAGAGTTTGATGAAACTAAGGAGGGAATCCTATTAAAAGTTACAACTAAAGATGAAACAAAAGAACACTCCTATGACACTCATCATTTCTTAGTGGATGAAGATGGTGCAAGAAAAATTGAAATACCTCATGCGGATTATAGAAAGGCCTTTGCATCTTTAGGAAGAGAACTCTATTTTGTTCCAACTGATAAAACTGAAGAAAGACCTCAGAAATTTACTCTTGGAGAATTTGATGGAAAGGATCTAAGACCTGTTCCTATCAGGGGATCTTTAGATGGAGTTATAGAAAGTCCTGATTATTGGGATTCATTCAGACATAGAGATATAACCGTTAACGGATATAAGGTTATTGGAGTTACAAAAGACAAAACTTTAGCAACAAGAGATGGAGAAATCTATATGTTAGATATTGCTATGGATAAATCTGCAACTCAAGATATTAGTGAAGAAATTGGATTATTGTTAAATGAAAGAGATCAACATTTCTATACTATTACAGATGATGGAACACCGCAAAGAACAGAAAGAACTGCTCCAGTTGTAGATCAGGTTAAGGAAGTAGCAGGAAGAAAAATACTTTTAACAAAAGTTAGTGAAGAAACTCAATCTGATGGAAGACCTAAATATGGTTCTCAAGTTTACAGACTTTCTGAACTAAGGGATGGAGAATTTATCGATGAAAGTCCTTTTGAGGAAGATAGAATGAAGGGAGATTTTCTTTATATTGACGAAAGAATAGGAAATACCGCTCTTTTAAAGATAAATGATGAAAATGGAAATACAAGGAGGTATGCTACTGAAAATGACAAGGAAATTTAAAAAACTTTCAAAACAGGATATTGAAGATGTTCAAAGTACTTCAAGTTGGGGTGGTGGTAATTTTGGATATTTTGCTAAAGGAGAATTAGGAACACTAGTTGGAAAAGACCAAGAGGGATTATTCTTGTTTAGAGTTAATCCTGAAGGAGAAGTTGTTGAAGATTCATGTGGTTTACCCCGTAGATTTAAGTCTTTAGATGTTGCTTTACAAGATTCAGAGGGTTCTCTTGTTCTTGTTCAAGAAAATGATGAAAGCAAGAAGGTTTATGAGGTTTCTAATGGACAAGCTAAAAGAACAGAAACGTTTCCAATTCCAGAAGAAGAGATTGAAAAAATGGACTCAAGAAATTATGTACTTGGTGATAATCAAAAGCATCCATTTGTTCAAGTTAAAACCAAAACTGGAGAAACAAGAATGTTTAGAAAAGAAGGTAACTCTTTATTAGAAATATCTGGGAATTTTGATTCATGGGTAAAACCAGGAATTTTTGCAAGAAAAGGAGAAAGAGGAGTTGAATTCTTGAGATATGAGGGAGATAGTTTAGTTCCATTTTTTGAAACACAGAATGGAGAATGTGCAGTTGGAAATGCCATTAAAATAGATGGAGAAGAGTTTTTCCCTTTGAGAACTACAGAAAGTGATTGGTCTGACGAGCGCGAAAGTCATTTATATCAATTTGATGGAGATAGTGTTATTCCAGTAGCGCTTCCAGATTTGCAAGAAAGAGTTAAAGGATTTTATACAAAAAAAATCTTTGGAGAAGATGCACTTAAAGCAGGAGATGCTCTTTTTAGAAAAACAAATGAAGGATTTGAAAAGGCAAGTGTTTTAGAAGATATGCTAACAGGAAGCTTCTCTACTCAAGGAAAGGACTTACTATTGGGGAAATATAAGAGTCCAGATGGAGCGGTTTTATCTTTAAAACCCGAAGCATTTGCATCTGGAAAAGGAGAATTATTTAATGGGCAGTATCAGGCAAGATTACAAGAGTATGTTGCAAAAGTAGATTTTTATTTAGAGAAAAGACCTGAGTTAAGAACACAGTTTATTGAAAACGCATGGGAATTTAATCCAAATGGAATGTCTGAAGAAGAAGTTACTCAAAGAATTCCAGTTTTAATGCATATGAAAGCTCCTTTGGTTAGGTTCATGAATGATCAACATATTGCAAAACTAAATCAATTAACTCAAAATAATTTTGAAGACCAAGAAAGATTTTTACAATTTTTTAATACTGTTAGTTCAAAACTTCAAGATCAAGATGCTTTTGATATGTTATTTGATAAATGGTGCTCATTATTTTCCCAATCAAGAGGAAGCGCTGAGAAAGTAATTGATGCACTAAATAAAGAATATATTAGACCAAATAGCAAAGCACCTAAAAAAGGAGCTCATTATTTACATAATGCGGATATGGCAACTGTGCCAGCAGAGTTAAGACCTTATGCAATCTTCTTTACAACCCCAAATAGTGAAATTGTAAGGGAAAGAGAAGAAGCTTCTGTTGCTGAGGGAAGAACACTTGAGGCAATCTTAGATACTAACTTATCTTCGCTTGTTGCAACAAGTATGCTGAATGGGAATAGATTGGAAGGATTAGCAAGTCTATCAGATTATAAACCACTATTAGAAAGAACTACTCAAAAAATTAACACAGAAAATATGAACGAAGAGATAATTAAAACAATTAAATCTCAAGATGCTACATCTTATATTTGGATTAGAGAATTAATTCAAAATAGTAGAGATGCAATTCTAAAAGCTGGAGAAGATCCAAAAATAAAGATTGATAGTTACATAACTGGGAATAACTGGGTAGTAAGCTGTCATGATCCAGTTGGAATGAATTTAAGAGAAGTTGTAGATTATTTGATTGTTCCAGATAGAACTACAAAAGCAGAAGATGATTCTGCTGGATTTTTTGGACAAGGATTTTTTACAGTATTTAATGATGCAGATGAAGTTCATCTTAAAACATCAACTGGTGATGGTAAAGTGCAACATTTAACATGTGCATGTGATTATGAACAGAGAGGAAGTGATAGAGTATTAACTGGAATTAGAGTTAAAGAGCTTAAACAAACTGAAGAGGATTTTAAAGGAACAGAAGTTAAAAGAATTAAACATGTTGATAGTGGAAGTTGTAGCCCAGAATTAGAAGGGACATTTGTTTCAGAAGCAGTTTACAAATATTTAGGAGCAATCGATCCTAAACAAGTCAATATAGCTTATAATGGACAAATAGTTAATGCAGGATTATCAAGATTAAGCGCAAGAGATACATCTTTTGGAAGATTAGAACTTTTAACAGATTTTGAAGGTTTGTCAAGATTAACAAAAGAAAGACTTTACCTAAATGAAATTAATAAAGAAAAATATCTTAGATTTGTTCCTGAAATGGTTATGCCTACACTTGAAGGAATAGGTTTAACATTAGATTTACCTTCAAGCTTAACCACAACAAGAACAAGAAATGCTATAAGTAATGAAGATGATTGCCTACCTGAATTACAGAAAGCTATTGCACTTGAAGCAATAAAATCTTATGCGAAATTATTTGTGGAAAGAGGAATAGATATTCCAGGATTACCAAGAGATTATCTATATAATGAACAATATAATATGACAATCAAAGAACAAGCAAGAGAAGATGCAAGAGCATTGAATGAAGGTAAGTTAGAAAATGTTGATTTTACAAGATATCAAGGAGTGGATAATAGATATGATCTTGTTCAACTATTGACTTTAGTAGATGTTCCTATTAAAAGAATCGGCAAAGACGAAGATGAATATTTATCACTTCAAAATCTTAAATACAGAATTGCAGCAGAAGCAAGGGGACAAGGAGGAGGTCTTGGAGGTCTAGCAGTTTCTGATAAAATGAGAAAAGATGCAAATGAAGCAGTTGGAGAAATAAGGAGAAGAGATGAGGATGACAAAAAACTACCTGATTCTGAAATGAATAAAAAATTAAGAGCAGATCCCTATACTCAGAGATTTATAGATTTTACAGAAGAAACTTTGGGAGCATTGGATAGTGAAGTAACAGCAGATACATATTACAAAGATGAAGCAAGATTATGTGATTTTGGATTTCCAAGACAATTAATTTTTAATTTAAATCATGTTTATCCTGGATATGTACAAGCACTTAGAAACATTGTGGAGGGAGCTCCTTCTCAAACAGCAAGAGATAATTTTGTTTATAGATTCTTAGAGGAAATGGGGCACGAATATACTCACTTTCAAGATTCTGGAATGTGGTCTCACCAAGAAGATAGAAAAATGCCCGAAAGTTTTAGAGTTAGAATGCAGAAAAACCTAAATGCACTTTTAAGAGATGTAAATCCTGGAGATGTTGAGAAATACTTTTCTAAATCTGATTAAACATTTATAATAGCTTCATGCCTCCCCTCCATCCATTCTCCAGCATACTTAATCTCACCATAATAAGTTCTATTATTAAGGATTCCAAATACCTTACTAACATACATATTCATTTCTTTAGCAATATTACTTATTGACATTCCTTCTCTTCTTAGTCTGAAGATTTTTCTAACATCTTCAGCTTCCTCTTCTTTGATAATAAATCTCTTTAATTTCTTGGACATACGATAACCGTAAGGTGGCCTTGAACAAGGGATTTGTTCTGCTAGTTTTAATTTATGAACTTGTTGTTGCTTCTTTCTACATTCATCAATAAACCATTCATTAGTAAGTCCTGTTACTTGTCTTGCTTTTTTATCTTCAATCCCATCACAACTAATTATCTCAATTCCTAAGTCTGAAAGTTCATTGATTATTGTTTCTTGAATAATTATATTTCGTGCCAAACGAGACCAATCCTTGATATACAATTTGGTAAATAACCTCTTTTTAGCATCTTGCATTAATTGATCTAACCCTTCTCTTAGGGCATTACTACCAGTTCTATTGATGTCTTGATAAACATTAGAAATGTCATCATTTTTCTTTTTTGCATGATCTTCACAAATTGCTTTCTGGTTTTCAGGAGACAAGCTAGGATTAGAACTATCATCTTTTGAAAGCCTTATGTATGCAACAGAATTACTTTCTGAACAATTATTCATTTTATTTATCCCTCCAAAACCAATATCTCCATAGTCTATAATTGTCAGTTACCTTAGCATGAAGCCCTTCACGAGAATCTCTAATAACAACCCTACACATTTTTACAGGTTTAACATGATAAGAGTTTCTTAAAGTTCTACTAAATCCCATTATTAAAAACTCTCCATCATAACCAACAACATCAATCATTAATTCTTCAATATCAGCTTTTGTTGCAAGTCTTGAAACATGAGCATCTACTCTAATTCCTGGTAGATAAATAATTGGTTTAATATAAGGCCGAACATAACGATTCCACCTTCTATAACCATCATGACTCATTTTCCTTTTCTCCCAAATCCAGATTTTTATTATTTCTTTGTTTCCTCTTTTCTTTTGAAATCTAATTTGTCTTGTTACTTTAGTCGGTCTTCCTCTATACTTACTTCTCTTCTTTCCAATATCTTTTCTGGATCTTCTCGGCCTTCTATCAACTGCTCCAATAGTTCTTGACATATTTTCTAAAAGACCTACTTGTATAAAATTGTTGTATGCCTTTTTTATCAAAAGGATGATTTGTCTACCTTAAACTATAGACAATTATTTTAATCCCCTAGACAAACTGGATGTATGCATTTATCCTCGGTAAATGTTCTTATTTCTCCAAGAGCTCAACTTTTGTCTATGTGATACAGACAGACATTCTACATGACTCCTCTTTTAGAATAGGATTTGATACCCCAAATTGTAATAATCCCTCTATAAATAGCTTCGATAGGAGGTTTTAATGTAATAAAATCTAAGAAAAATTTTCCACAGCTCTGATGTCTGCTAATACGCAGACATGCATGATTATCAAGATTTCATGGAACAATACCCATGATATTAGAAATTATTATCCAGATATCAAAAAATCAAAAAACGCATACAGACAGTTTATATCTCAGCTAGAAGGCAACTATTGGAGCTAATTATTGGATTCTATAAGTATCTCTTAAAAATGAGTGTGGTGCTTTCCATCATAGTCCATTCCTGAGTTTATCCATGCAATATAATCTTTATCTTTAACTCCCTTAGACATTGCCTCCCATCTATCAGCTTGCTCTATTAATTTTTCAACATCTTTCATATATTCCTTTTCAGTTTCTTCACTTCCATCTTTAATTGCAATAATCTCTGGATTAGTTTCTGCTTTCTTTAACCATTTAGATATTGTATCTTTATTTCTATGAAATTTTTCTCCCAATTTTCTTAAACTGATTTTAGGATTCTTTTGTTTGATTTCCCAACATTGTTTAATCCTAAAATTATCCCATTTTTTAGACCAAGCATTATTGTATTCATCAATCTTTTTCTTTATCTTTTCTGTGATTACAAAAGTAGCTTCTTCAGGATGTTCATAATATTTACTATCTCTTGATCTTTTTTCTTTTTTTAATTTTAGTATTTCAATGAAGGTTTCTATCTCTTCTTTAAATTCTTCTCTTTTACCTTCATCTCTTTTCTTTTTTAGAAATTCATGCCATACTAATACTTCTTTTTTCATAACTCTAATTTCACTGTAAGATTTTTCTTCCTCTAGCTTTTTCTTCAATACTTCTTTTAAGTTTTCCATTTTATTCTAAAGGATCTTCTTTTTCAGATTCAGATTTCTTTTTTCTAACCCAAACTGCTACCCCATTTCCCTTAAAATCTGGCTCTTTGTTATCTTTTTTATCCTTATTTGGAAATGCAGCAATATATTCATGTCCGACAATTTTTATGTTAAGATATTTTTCTCCTTCATCTAATTTTTTGTTTGTCATATTCAATCATACCTCCTTTCAATTTTTTGAGCATTGCATAGAACTTTATGATATTTCCAGAAACATTACATCCAAAACAATGAAATAACCCTAAATTATCATTTAATGATAGGGAGGGATTTTTATCAGCATGAAAAGGGCAAACCCTCAATTTTCTATTTAATGGCTTAATATCAAATTTGTCAGCAAGTCCAATAATAGATATTTTTGATGCAATTTGACCTGAAAGTGTTTCTGAATTATTATTCAAATTTCTTTTAATTTGTGATTCTTTAATTTGTTTTATTTTATCATATAAGTCTTTTTCACAGAAATTGAATTTTTGTTCATTAAATTCAGATACTAATTTTTTGATTGTGCCATATTTATGATGTGGTTTATTCTCTTCAGCTATTGGATGCTTTGAACATAAAGAATAATCTGGAATCTTATCATTCCAATAATCTTTTGGAATATATTTCTCTAAGAACAATTTCTTGTATTCCTTTAGTTCTTCATAATTCAATTCCTCTAAATTAAGAATATTCTTAATGTGAATGTGAGGAGCTTTCATGCCTTTAGCATACCAAATTTCAATATGATATCCTGCATTGACTAAATTAATTCCAGTTTCATTATAGCAATAAATCCCATTTTCACTAGGATCATCAATATCTACAACTATCTCGTCTCTTTCTATCATTCTAAACTTCTTTATTTTCATAAATTCTTCATGTTTCATTTTAACTATAATGGTAATTTACCCTGACATCCCTGACTTGCCTGACCATTGTCAATGATGTCAACCTTGTCAGGGTTATTTTCCATATTAAGTGCGATTCCCATCCAACACTGAACTCTTTGATTATTCAAACTAGGTCTGTAATCTTCGACTCGTATTTTCTTTTGAAGTTCCCTATGAAAAGTATTTTCAGGAACAGCTGGATAACTAAGCTCTCTACAATAGTCTGCATAAGCTGTATAGAGCTTCTTTTTAGGAATATATTCATTTGATTTAATCTCAATAGCATCCAGAATAAAAGCAGCAACACTATCAGACTGCCTGATGTAGTTCTCCCTAACTTCTTCAATACTTTTAGTAGAACTAAAATCTCCTTGCTCTAGCAACCTCCTTAATCCTTCAATAGCAAAATTAAGTAATCCTGAAAGTTCTTCTTTAGTTGTAAGTTTCTGAATTAACTTCTTATCTGCTTTTTCATTTTCAAACTGATTTGGAAAAGTAATCATTATCCATCTCCTAAAAAAGGCATCACTATCATCAGGGCTTTTTGGAACCTGATTTGCAGAAAAAATCATTTTAGCATAATTTGTAAAAAAGAACTGGTCTTTGAACTTCTTCTCAGCAGGAATCTGGTCTTCTCCAGTTAGCATTTTGAAGATAGATGTCTCTTTTAGTGCTCTTGAAGGTAAATCAGCAAAAATGTTTGCTAACTTCCCAAATAAACTTGACAAGGCAAACTTATCATTTTCTAATTGTTGTAAAGGAACAGATGCACAGTTTTTATCTCCCAGCATAGCCTTTAGTAGTTTAATTAGAGTTGATTTTCCATTAGCTCCTGTCCCAATCAATAGAATCGCTTTATGGACAATATAATCTTTAAACAAACAATATCCAAAAAATTCTTGGATAATATCTATGTCTTCTTTTCTTGCTACAACCTCGCTTAAAAACTTTTTTATCAAAGGGCAATCTGCTGTTGCTAAATAATAAACTGGAAGTTTATTAAAGAAAATAAATAAGGGATTATGTTTCTCTATTTCAGAGCTTGTAATATTAAATATTCCATTTTCTAAACAAATTTTATCTTTTGGCTCTTCTATCTCATTTCGATTAGTGTAAGTATCCCTCTTTACATGACCTAACACTTCATTCACAAAATGATTTGACGCATGTTTATCAAGTATAGATTGAGCTTCTTTTGCAAGAATTTTGTCTCCATTTCCAATGTAAACTCCTTTGTCATAAATAAAAATCTCTCCAGTATCAATTAAGGTTAAAATTGATTTGTTATCTGTAAAATACTTAGCAAGCATTGAAATAGCCTCGTTTCTTGTTTTGGAATCTGAAGCTAATGCCCTTATCAAACTAGGAGTTATCTTTAGTTTTATTTTAGCTTTTTTTGCTAGTTCTTTTGCAGATTCTATAATCTCTTTTTTAGTGGGTTCTGTCATACTTATCCTCCTTAATTGGTATAACATAAGAAATAGAATCAATATCAATCAAAACCTCGTTATTGAATTTATCTTCAAAAACTATAGAATTATCTTCAACTAAAATTATATAACCTGTTAGAAAACTTCCATCTTTTAAGTTAAGTTTAACTTTCTTTCTGTCCTCTTTGTATTTGATTAGTTGTTCTATCTGCATTGTATTTTTTTCCTAACATATTGTTTTATATCGTGATTTAACAGAACAAATCTCAGATAACTGCTAAGAGTTGAAAACCTAAACTCTTTAGCTTCAGACTCAAGCTGGTTTTTTTGCTTCTTATTTATCCTTAGAATTAGTTTATAACTGAACGACATCTTCTCTTTCCTCCTGTCCTACCTGATCCTCTTCTCCTTCTATATCCAGATATTTTTCAAGCTGTTCCTTCTTCTGGTAAACCGACCTTATGAGCCTCTTCACATCTGAACTGATTGGTAAACCTATTTGCATTTTTAGTATTACATAATTTACAAAATATGCAATACTGCGATATATTTAAGTAGTAGGAATTCATACTATGTAATACTGGAAAATGTCGACGGAAGGAAGGAAGATAGGATATAGAGAAATTACGGAAAAACAGACTGAATTGATCTTATCAGTTAATTATGGATTGAATTATGCTAGGAGATTATTTACCCATAAATATAGCAGTAAGACTGAAGCAACATACAATAGAGAACTTAATAGACTAAAAGAACTAAAATGGCTGATTAAAGAGCCAATTAAAACTAAAAATATGAAGATTTATTCAATAAACTGGAATAAGATTATCAATTCTTTTATTGAACATTTACTTAGCAAATTTGATTATTATCAAGCTATGTGGAAGCAATACAGCAGAATTGCAGGGAAGATTGATTATAGAGATGGAATGATAATAAAGAAGGCAAAGAATCCTGATGAAGAAAAAGATTTTAAGGAAAAAACTAAAGCCATTAGACATATTATCAGAGAATTAAGAAAAAGTAAAAGAGAAGAGAAAAACACTTTAATACCTTATTTTGAAAAGGATGTGTTCATCATTGCTTATGATAATGGATTTAATGGAAGAATGACTGAGTTATTTGACCAGATTATTTTAGGTATTGGAAAATATGGATCTACTCAAAGAGAATATAAGGTTAATAGATTGATGGGAAGAGTAATCTTTCTTTGTTATTACCTCTATATTTTTGAAAAGACTAAGCTGTATAACACTCTAGGAGATGCTTTTGAAAGTAGAATTAAGGGAAAAAGTGAATAAAAATTCACAGAAAACTATAAATACAAGCCCACCTTATAACTAACATGAAAAGAAAAAATCTTTTCAAATATGCTTCTTTACTCCCCTAAAAGATGTCCTAAAGCGGTCTCACCTCGGCAGGAGCATTAAGGATTAACTGCAGGGATTTGCGTGACCTCCAGACGCTGATGTTTTCTATTCAAATCTGAGCAATTTCATTTAAGTATCTTAATCATAATATTATAAAAATGAGATTGCGAACAGGCAGGAGCATTAAGGATTAACTGCAGGGATTTGCGTGACCTCCAGACGCTGATG
>CAYQOK010000003.1:6980-25240 GCA_964419155.1 Candidatus Woesearchaeota archaeon | reverse complement strand
TTTTCTATTCAAATCTGAGCAATTTCATTTAAGTATCTTAATTCATGATCTCTTTTATCTCCTCAACACCCTTTGTCTTACTAATTTTTTGTCTTAATTTTGCACTTCCTTTAATACCCTTTGTAAACTGAATTGCTTGTAATTTAATTTGTTTAAATTCTAAATTATATTTCTCAGCTAATTTAATATACTTCTCAAAAGGATTTTTTATTTTATTTAATCCACTAAGTTCTGCAAAAATATTTGGATTTCCAATACTTGCTCTTCCAACCATAATAAAATCAAAACCATTATTAAAAATAATTTCTGCTTGTTTTTTATCTTGAATATCTCCTGAATAAATTGTTTTAACATTTTCTTTTAAAAGAGATTTAACAAAAAGAGCATATTTTAAATCCGGTTTTCCTGAATAACCTTGTTCTTGAGTTCTTGGATGAATTGAAACAGCATCACAATACTTATTTAAAATAAAAATAATCTTTTTTGTTTGATTTATAGGCATCTTTCTTATTTTAACTGTAAATGGTTTTTTTGTTGATGTTTTTATTGTTTTAAAAATATCTTCAATTAAACTAAAATCCTTAGACATAAAATAACCAACATTAGATTTTTCAGACCTTTTAGAAGGGCATCCCAGATTAAAATCAAATAAACTAACTGATTTTTCATATTTTTTAATAAACTCTTTTATTCCTTTTGTTGAATTAGCCATTAATTGAACAGCAGGAGTATCTTCAAAAACAAAATCTTCTTTAGAAAGACAACTTGTTAATCCAGTATATGTTAAACCTGCTCCAGCTTTTCTACATAAAATTCTAAATGCAATGTCATTTATTTCATGCATAGGAGCAAGAAAATAAGGACTTTTAACTTTTAAATTTTGAATATTTTTAAGTTTCATTAACAAAATAAGACAATAGGTTTTTTAAATTTTTGAAAAAGTACAAAAACCTTAAATAACCATTAAATTTCAGATGTAGATGTGGAGCTTATATGAAATATCAAAAAAGGGTAATCAAGAAGTGTTAAATAAGCTAGATCCAATAACATTTACTAATAAAAAAAATCAAGAAGATATTGTAAACGAAATAATTAAAGAAGTAAAAGCAGGAAATAAAATAATTTTTTTAAGGGGTGTTTGTGGTTCTGGAAAAAGTGCAATTGCACTAAATGTTGCTAAAGAATTAGGAAAAACCTCAATTGTAGTTCCGATAAAAAATCTTCAGAGGCAATATGAACAAGATTATATTTCAAAAAAAGTAGTTTTTAAAGATTCAAAACTTAGTGAAAAACTAAAAATAAATATGATCACAGGAAGAAAAAACCATCCTTGCAGATATTTAAATGAAAATAAAGAACTATTAGAAGATAAAAATAAATTTGAAGTAAATAAAAAAATTTTTGATATATTTAATTCAAATAAAAAAGAAACATTCAGAAGAGATGATTCTGCAGATAATAGTAGAATTCCTTGTAAAATTGAAATTAAAGAAAAAAATATAGAAAGATTAAAAAGATATTATAGAGAAAATACTGAAAAAAGAAAACAAGAAGATCTTGATATTAGTATTTTAAAAAGAATGGCTGTTGCTCCGGCATGCCCTTATTGGTGTCCCATACTACCAGAATCACTAAAAGTAAATATAGAAGCAAAAAATTACCCTTATGAATCTATTTCTGGAAATCACATTTATTATAAAAGAAAACCAGGATGTAGTTATTATGAACAGTTTGAATCATATATTAATTCAGATGTAATAATATTTAATAGTCAAAATTATGTTCTTGAAACCCATATTGGAAGAAAACCAAAAACAGAAATTGAAATAATTGATGAAGGTGATGAATTTTTAGACAGCTTTTCAATTGAAGGTTCCATAAACTTAAAAAGATTACAATCTGAATCAAAATTTCTTTATTCAAATGAAGAAGATAAAAGAAAATTAATTGATTCTTTAAATCAAGTATTATCAGAGATTTCATTAGAATCTAACAGATACCATGAAGAAGAAATTATTGAGATGAAAAAAACAAATATAAAAGAATTAATAAAATTATTTGCGCATAATGATTATTATGGAATAACAAATGATGAAGATAGTTATATTGAAAAATGTAATGAACTTTGTAAGCGGTTTTATGATGTAATAGAAGAATCTTATATCAGTTTTTCAAAAGACAATTTTAAAAAAGAAGATTTAATAATAAAATTAGTAACAATAAACCTAAAAAAAGTATTAGACTCCTTAATAGAAAAAAATAAAGCAATTGTCTTTATGTCTGGAACCCTGCATTCAGAAAAAATAATAAAAGAAGTATTTGGAATTGAAGAATATAAGATAATTGAAGCTGAAACATATCAACAAGGATCTATAACAAAAATAAAAACAGGTTTTGAAAGAGATTTTAGATATGAGAATTTTCAAAATAATAGTGTAAATAGAAAACAATATCTGGTTGCATTAAATGAATGTGTTAAAAAAGCTAAAAGACCAACAATTATACACTTAACTAGTTTTTTAGATCTTCCTAATGAATCTGAAAAACAAGACCTTTGCTTAGATGATCTTATCACATTTAAAGAATTAACTGAAAAACAAAATGAAGATAAAACAGGAGAATTAGTGAAGGAATTTAAAAACGGAAAAACCAATGTATTATTCACGACAAGATGTAATAGAGGAGTTGATTTCCCTTTTGAAACCTGTAATAGTGTCATAATATCTAAATTCCCATATCCCCCAACAAATTCTCTTTTCTGGAAAGTTTTAAGAAAAAATAAACCACATATTTTTTGGGAATTTTATAAAGATAAAGCACATAGAGAACTTCTTCAAAAAATATATAGAAGCATAAGGCATAAAGAAGACCATGTAGATTTATTATCTCCAGATATAAGAGTTTTAAATTCAGGAATTATTTAAATTTCAATATCTTCTGAATCTTTAATTGAATCTAAAAGACACTGATTGTATTTTTCTATTTTCAATGAACTTTTAACCTTGCAAATTATTGCAATACTAAAAAATTTAACCCCTTTCTTTTCTCTAACAACATTACTTAATGAAGAACATTTTTTATTATCACAATGATTACTCTCACATTCATAATCAAATTTACAATAAGAACCTCTTGACTTCTGGCCTTGAATAATACCTTTTTCATTACAATAAAGATTTAAAGTATCTGCAAAAGGTTTATTAGGATTTAAATCAACATTAATAATAGCAGATTTTTTAACATTATCAACAGAATTTAATTTTAATTTTACTTTTTTAATAATTCCAGCCCAACCAAAAACTTCAAAATCTTCTTCATTAGATTTTACTAAATTAATTGAATTACTGGACTTTTGATTTAAAAGAGAAATACTAACATTATTTTCTGAGTTAATTTTAAATAAAATATCTTTATGATTTCCCTCATTTATTTTAACATTATTACTTAACCAAAACTCTCTTCTATCCCCATATCCAATACAAGTATTCTCAATTCCCCCTATAAAAGAGGGAATAAAACACCCACTACAAATTTCAGAAGCACAAAAAACATCTTCTCTTACTTCAGGAAGCCCACAAGAAGTATCAATACAAATTTTTTGTTGTTTTCCAAAATCAGGACAAATAGGAGGCTCTACCTTACAGTTCCAAGAAGGGGTGCATTCAGAATTAGTTAAATTAGAATCTGATGGAAAAACCCAATTTTCAGAAAAATCTCCAGGAGAACATAAAAATAAATTTTCTTCTAATAGATAAGCAAATGCTAATGGAACCTCAATATATCCTTGATTATTTTTTTCAATAAAAGAATCATTTGAAGAAAAGATTAAGTCATAAATATTTCTATTATAAATCTTAGATAATTGTTCAGAAGTTAATTCAGGACCTTTATAAAAATAATTAAGAACAATTTTATTTCCACTTGCCCAAATAAAATCTCCACTAAAAGAACCTTCATTAATACTATTCCTTCCAAAAATAGTCGGATTCCAATTACAAACAAACATGGAATATTCTTCTCCGAATTCATTAATATAACTATCATTAATACAAGAATTATTTGGAATATACTCATTTAAAAAAAAACCTGCATTAAAATTATCTTTAAAATAAAAAACCTGGGTGTCTAGGTAAGTATAATCTTCTAAACTAGACCATGAAGACTTTGTTACTTCTAAATCTATTTTTTTATTTTGATAAGCGATATTAGAAATATAGGATGACTGATTTATTAAACTATATTCACCTTCTAAAAAAAGACTAGTAGCTGAATTAAGATTAAAAATAAGATCCATACAAAGATTATCATTAACTAAGTTTGATTGATTAGAAAAAGTAGTATTTGCTAGATCAGAAGTGATTGGTTCCTTATTACAAGCACCATCACTACAGCCGTTATTACACTTATAATAAACACTTTCTAGATTATCTTTATTACAAAAATATTCTAAAACATAAGAACCATTTTCAACAGAATAATAATTAGAATTTGTTGAATTAAATTCAAAACAACCATCTTCAAATTCATTATCTAAATCATTAAAAGAAAAACCTTTAATAAAATAATTTTTACCTTCATCACTATCTTCACAAATACCTAACAAATTATCTTCATCTCCTAAAACCCCATCTTCCAAATCTTCAAGATCTTCAAGGTCCCCTAAATCTTCAAGATCTTCAAGGTCCCCTAAATCTTCTTGATTATTCAAAAAATCCCTATAAGTCAAATATTCTGAGTTTATTTGAGAAGAATTTAATGCTAAATCCCATATTTTCAATTCATCAATACTTCCATTTATTGCACCCCAACATTGATTAGAATTTCCACTACAACCAATTTTAGTTGAAGTTGAAGAACTAGATAAAGATAAAAACAAAGGATTATAATTTGAACAGCCAATTAAAGAGCCATCAACATAACTACAGGCCCTCATACCTTGTTCACCTGATTCAAAAACACAATTAAGATAATACCATCTATTAGGGGATAAAGTTATTTTTGGAGAAACAATAGAATTACTAAAATCATCATAACCCACACACATAAACAAATTCCAATATCCTAACATAACTAAAATATTTTTATTTGTTGTTTGATATTGAGAAAAAAGATATTCATTTTTAGCTGATTTATCATTATCTTTAAACCACATACCAATACTAACATTTTTTTTAGAAAAATTAAGTTCTTGATTATTCTTAATCTCTCCAAATAAAATCTGGTCATTTATACCATTGAAAAAATAAGAATTATTAAACAAAGATTCTCCTAAAACAGGATTTTTAATAACACCATTTGCCTTATTGTTCTGTTCATCTGCATTATTATCAAAAGGATAATATAACAAAGGAGAAATACTATCTACCCCATCCCTTACATTTCTTGGGGAAGGCATAGAAACAGAAGAAACAATAAATCTAGAGTCAACTAAAGAAACAACAGGATTTACTTCTGAAATATAGTTTTTATTAAAATCTAAAAAAGGAGAAATAAAAAATAAAATACCAAATAAGAATACACATACAAAGAAACTCATAACAACACTCTTTTTCATTAATAATTAGAAAAAGAGATAGTTTAAATATCTTATTAAAAGTTAATTAAAAACAAAAATCAAGCAAAATTTATATACTTAAAAAAACTATTAGAATAATGAATACAGGACTATTAATAGGAATTGTAATTGTACTTTCAATAGTTATATTATTAAAAATAATGCACATAAGACACAAAGTTTATGCTGTTTTACTAATACTCACAATTTTCTTTTTTTACATAACTTATTCAAACATTGCTATTCAAGAAAATCTGGATATAACAAATCCTAAAGACATATTAAAAACAACAAAAGCATATTTTTTATGGTTAGGACGATCAGCTGAAAATATTAAGGTCCTAACAGTAAATGCAATAAAAATGGAATGGAAACCAAAAAATAATACAATTGAATCTTATTCAAACAAAAACCCCTACATTAAATAAAAAACCTTATTAAATAACATTTATAAACAAAATACTTATAAAGGATTTATGCCTGTGTAGCTCAGTAGGTAGAGCGCTACATTGGTAATGTAGAGGTCCTGAGTTCAATTCTCAGCACAGGCTTAAAAAAATGACTCGAAAAGTAACAATTAAAGATATTGAAGGAAAACTAATAAATGCAGATGGAATAGTAAAATTCCTAAACTCAAACAGATATAATGAAAGAAGATGGGGAGAGAAAATCTTTAAATTAATAACTCTTCCAAGTTTATTTGACTTAGAAAAAAAAGAAGGAAAATATTTTGAAGTAAGTAGTAGTGCGGGGCCTGGATTTATGTATAAATTCCTTATAGATTATACAAAATTAATAAACAAAAGAGATTACGATAAAATACCTAAATTAGTTCAAAAATCAATACATGAATTAAGAAAAAACTTTCAGGAGGTATATAATTAAAATGACAAAAGAAGAAACAAAAGTAGAAAAAACAAAAGAAGTTTATGAGAAATTATCAAAAAAGCATAATCTTCCTGAATTTGATATTCTAAATAAAGAGTTTTATATTGAAGAAATAGAATTAGATAACACCTATATTCCAATTAAAAAAATAAAAAGAAAAGTTATGGAAAAAATAGTAAATAATGCAAGATTCTTAGAAATGTTATTAAATCCTTCTCATGCGCCAATATTTATTCTCCAGTTAATTAAAAAAATAGATGAAAAAAATAAAAAAATTATTCAGGAATTATATAAAGAAATCACAGAATATGAAATGAAATCATTTTTATTAGAAATTTATAATAATGAAGAAGAAGAAATTAAATTTTTAAAAGAAATAATTAAATCAAATTCACTAATAAATCAAAAATTAAAAGAAGTTTTAGATGACTTTAATATAATTAAAGAAGATTTAAACAATTCTGCTTCAAAAAATTATTTTGGATAATTAAATACTAAAAACCTTTTTTAAGTCTATTTCAAACAATGAGACAGGCATACTTATTCTCTGATTATTTAAAACAGCGGGCTTTATTTCTCCAATAAAACCAATATACTCTTTTTTATTATCTTTTTCCAGGTATATATCTCCACACCTACCAGAAATAAAATAATCTCTTTCTGTTTCTTCTAAAGAATAATTTATTCTAATCATTTTCATAAAATAATCAAATATTCTTTTTATTTCTGTAAAATTAAATTTGGAATCACAAATAGTAACACAGAGATTTTCTTTTTCAATAACCCCTGTTTCTGTCTTATTACCAAAATCTTTTTCAAAAACTTTTCCAAATTCAAATATTTTTTGAGGATATTCAGCATCTACATTATTTCTCAAAATCTTCAAACAAGAATGACTTAAATCAGATCTTAATAATTTATATTCTGTTTTAGAATCCTTAACAGAAATAATTTTAGAATTATCAAACTTCTTTACACACATTTTTTTAAATTGATCTTCTTTTGTTGTTAAATGAAGAGAAGATACTTCTAAAAATCCAAGACCGCAAAAAATTTCTGAAATTTTTCTTTTAAAAGATTCTAAAGGGGCCTCTTTCCCTAATGTAGAAACAAAAGGAATTTCAGGTTCAAAATTATCATAACCATAAGCAATAGCAACATCCTCAATAATATCATTTTCATGAAGTATATCAGTTCTCCATGCACCAACTTCAACAACACCTTTATTATAATTATGGCCCATTCTTTCTAAATAAGACTTAATCTCTTTTTCACTAAGTTCAATTCCAAGCAATTTATTTACATGTTCAATATTAATTTTTATTTTTTCTGTTGTTAAATCAGGAGTTTTATAATTACCTTTCTTATGTTTAATATTCATTTCATATAATTCTCCACCCATATCAGAAAACATAGTAACAAGAATATTAATTGCTTTTTTTAATGAATTTAAATCATGGCCAGAACATTCAATAAAAATCTCTTTTGTCTCTTCACTAATTCTTCCTGTTTTATGAGAATTAATTATAGGAGGAAGACTTAAAACTTCTCCAGAGGAATCAATAAAAACCGGATATTTTTCAAACCCATCTAAAAGATATGAATACTCTCTTCCAGTTGGATGCATTCTTAATATCTGTCTTGCATTTAATTCTTTATCAAAATCAAGTGGCATAAAAACAATATCTTCTGGTTTTTTTGCACTAAAATAAATTGGAAGTTTTATTTTTTCAAGAGGATAAATTCCAATAGCAATCTTTTTTCTATTCCTTCCAAGGGTCCGGTGTATTTTTTCTTGAATATCAATAACTTCTTTTATTGTTTCATTATCAAATTTTAGATTTTTAACAATGGCGCATGCAGTATAAGGCCTTATTTTTAAAAGCCCTGAATCAATAATAACTTCATAATCTTTTAATGCCTTGTTTATTTTATATTCCCTAAGACCTGTATTTTTTCCTAAAAAACTTAAAAAGGATTTTATATACCCTTGAAACGATAAAAGATCTGGACGATTAGGAAATACTTCTATTTCAATAAATTCATTATCAATCCCCTCTAAGGGAGTACCAAATAAAGCAATTTTCTCTTTAATATCTTCACTAATCTTTACATATTTTTCAAATTTATTAACTGAAAATTTTACATTTGACATTTTATTCTTTTAATTTAAAATAAACCCTCCTATTATTCTTTCCCTTATTATCACACCTTATAAATTCCAATTCACCAATTTCAGAGGTATTTTTAACATGAGTGCCCCCGTCTGGTTGTTCATCAATATCTCCTATTTTTAAGATTCTTATAACTTCAATACCTTCTAAAAGACCCTTAGCTAATTTAATTAATTCTGGTTTAGATTCAACTTCTTTTCTAGATAAATTAAAACAAGATATTTCTTGATTAGTTTTTATAAGATTATTAGCCTCCTCAAGATAATTTATTATCTTTTCTTTATCAAAATTCTCTAATGAAAAATCTATTCTGATTTTATCTAAACCTAATTGATTCCCAGTTATTAGTGCTCCAGCCCTTTTATTAAAAACAGAACTTAAAATATGTGCTGCAGTATGGCTCTTCATCATTTGATATCTCCTATTCCAATCAATAACTCCTTTAACTAAATCTCCTTTTTTTAATTCTTGTTTATCTAATTCGTGAAAAATAATATTATCTTTTTTTATAACATTAATTACATTATATTCTTGATTATTAAAAAAAATCTTTCCGAGGTCATTTAATTGCCCTCCTGAAGAAGGATAAAAAATAGTATCTTCTAAAACAACAAAGTTTTCTTGAACATCCTTAACAGTAGTTTCAATTTCTCTTTTATAACTATCTTCTAAATATAATTCCATTTTAATTTTTTAACCAGAATTTTTTCTCCCTTAACTTATTTAAATTATTTTCATAAAGTTCTCTTAAATCCTTGATTTCATAATAATCCATTAAAATCCTATCAAAACCAGGACCCCAGGCGAGAACAGGCATCCATTCACCTAAAAGAGTTATTGTAACCTCTGGCCTAAATATTCCTGCACCACCAAGTTCTAACCATGCTTTTTTTTCAGGATGCCACCAATTAATTTCAACACTCGGTTCAGTATAAGGAAAATATCCAGGAGTAAATCTTATTTTTTCAAATCCCATTTTATTAAAAAATTCTTTAAGATATCCTAAAAGATGCCTAAAATTAACATCTTTATCGATAACAATACCCTCTGTTTGATTAAATTCAAAACCATGACTCCAATCTAATGTTTCATTTCTAAATGTTTTTCCAATTGCAAAAAACTTTTTCTTAATATCTTTTAATTTTTTTTCTTTTTTTAAATTAGAAAGAGTATATAATGTCTGTGCAGATAAAGGTGTTGTGTGTGTTCTTAAAACTACTTTTTTTGCATCTTCTTCAACCCAATTGTATTGCCATCCCTTACTTCCTGAAATTCCTTTTTCATGAACTTGTTTAACAGAATTAACTAAGGATTTATCAATTAAATTTCCATTAACATCCTCTAAATAAAATGTATCGTGCATTTCTCTAACCGGATGATCCTGTGCTGTAAAAAGAGCATCAAAATTCCAAAATCCTGTTAAAACAAAAGAACCATTCATTTCTTCAAATCCCATATCAGTCCAAACTCTTCTTGCATAATCAACTGCTTGATTTACAAAATGCCTTTTACCACCATATATTTTTGGAACTGAACTTTTAATATCATATCTCCTAAATTGTTTACCCTTCCAGAGGTTTTTCTTTAAAATTTCAGGAGTTAAAGTTTCAATTAAATTATTATTTAATTTAAAATCTTTTTTAATAAGTTCTTCTCCTTTTTGAGTTAAGGAACATTCAATTTCTCTTCTTTGTTTAATCTCAATAATCTGTTTTCTATTTTTAAGGCTTTCAAAAGCAAATTTTTGTTCAGGTTCTAAAGAATCAAAATCAAGAGGGAGAGATTCAATAAATAGTTCTTCAAGAGATTTTTTAACAATATCTGTTTTAGATCCTGTAAAGATTATCTTCCCATTAATTACTTCTACAAGAGCCTTTTTCTTTAAGGCACCTACAGCTGCCCTTAGTTCATTATCTGAAATTCCAACTAAATTCATTGCTTCTTCAAAACTAAGAGAATTTTTTTCACCCAAAATATTTATTAATCTTCTTTCTGGAAATCCTTTTGATTTATACAAAACCCCGTTTAAATCTAAATCAATTACTTTTTTTGAAGTAATATTTAATTTAATAAGATCTTTATTAGAAAGAAATTCTAATGCTCTTAAAACAGAAACCTCTTGTAACCCTGTTTTTTCAATAATCTCATTAAATTTATATTCTTTTAAATAAGGAAAAACATCTCTTTCATAAGGGCTTAATGAATAAAATAAATTTTCTAATTTAGTTTCCTTGTTTTCATTATCCATATTTTAATATAAGAACCTTGTTTTAAAAACTTATTTAAAATCAGCTTGTTTAGACTGAAAAGTGCTTGCACCAAGAACCTTTAAAAAAGAACTTTTATCTTGCCTTGAAAAATTGCTCTTACAAAAAACGCAAATCCTTAATTTTATTTTTTTACAAAGTTGAATATTTTGAATTAATTGTGAGATTATAAAAGATTTATCATAAACATTAAGAGATTCAATATAACTAAAATCAAAACCAATTATAATATTATTTTTCTTTGCAATTTTACAAAGAGATTCATTTAATCCAGAATAAACATGTTTTTTATATTTTGGTGATTTTTCTAAATTTCTAAACAAAAGAACATCAAAACCACCAATCTCTAATGCTTTTTTATTAAATACCTCATCTTGAGATAAAACAACAATCTTTTGTTCTAGTTTTTTAATTTCCTTTAACTTATATCTAAGTTTAGAAATATCCCTTAAATTTAATATTTCCATAAATTAATAAATAATAGTCCCTTTAAATTTTTTGTTATCTAAAAGTCTTTCTAAATTTAATAAGTTTATTCCAATAATAACTGAATCTACCTTATACTTATGGATAATTTTAGCAGCATTATGATCTATAATAAAGTGTTGGCCTGGATGATACTCTATTTTATTAACTAAATCAAGAAGCTCTTTACTAGAAATTTTATTTATTAAAACAGCATTTTTAAACTTATTAGGATCTTTATTAAACAATCCATCAACATTAGTAATATTAATAAATCTTGCATCAAGATTTTTAGCTATTTTCACAGAAGTTGCATCACTAGTTTCATTAGGACTATATTTTAATGCACCACAAAAAACAATATCTTGTTTTTTTAAAAAATTTTTAATCTGGCTTAAACTATGCGGTATTCCTTTTTTTGGATCTTGATTAAAGAAATAACTTAAAAATCTTGCATTTAATCTAGTAACTGCAATCCCAGATAAACTTTGCAGATAGATAGGACTTTTATTTTCTTTGAGTGCAGATATATAAGTCCTTGCAATAACACCCCCGCCACTAACAACAACAAATTTAAATTTATCAGATTTTTTTAAAAGAGTTTTTTTAAAATTATTTAAAAAATTTACATTAATAGAGTTATTTTTTCCAGAAAAGATTAAACTCCCCCCGATGCTTATAACAACTGTCTCTTTTTTATATAACATAAAATATAATATTAAAAAACCTATTTAAAGGTTATTATTTAAACAGCAAAAAAATCAGAATAATTTTTTGTTTTTTTAACATTAAAAAAACCTAATCTTGCACCTGCATCCAACCACCCATGAGAATAGTTCAGTGCAGCAAATGCATTTACATAATCTTTTTTATTTTCAAAAAATTCAGAATCTTTTAGATAACATTCAACCATTTGAAGAACCTCATTTATAGAATCAATTTTTTTCTTATTATTAGTTTTAATAATATTTTTTCTTGCAATATCAAAAGCATTTTTAGTAATTGCTTTATATTTATTAAGCTTCATTAAAGTAATCTTACTTTTAACCATAATTAATTAAAGAAAAAATAGTTTAATAGGTTTTCGGAATTTTTTAAAGGTGGGGGGAATCACCAACCCCCCCATACCTCTTTTAAATACTAAATCAATTCTTTTTTAAATCATTTCTGTAATATAAAACAAAGTTCATAAAATAGGTGTCTTAAAGAGTATAAAGTCATAAGGTCAATAAAAAAATGTGCTTTCATAGATATACATTCAAAAACCCTTTTTCAAAAATTAATTATCTAAGAGGTTTATAGTTTTTATTAATGTTATTAGAATTTACTAAAGAATATGGTGTTTTCTTAGAGATAACAAAACTTAAACTAGCTGACTTAGAGATAATGGCAGATATACTTAAATCACCAATTTTTGCTTTAAATAAACCCTCAATTAAAGGGACCCTTGCCTTATCTGAAAAAGATTTAATTATTAACTGAATCTCTTCAAAATTTAAAATAATTGGGGTTCTAATTCTTTCTCCTCTTTTCACAATATTTATATTTTGTCCCGGACCATAACATTCAATTAAAGATATTGAAGGATCTATAATAAATGGATTTATAGAATAAAAATCACTTTTTTGACTAGAAGTTATTTTATCTTGATAAGAATTTATTAATGGTTTTTGAATATTTAAATTATTTTTTTGTGTTAAATTAGTAATTCCTTTGTTTTGATTAAAATTCTGATGTAATGATTGTTTTACTAAATTTCTTGGTTGAGGTTGAATACCCCCTAAAGAATAATGTCTTGAAGGAATTCTCGTAAGAGAAGTATTCATTTGTTTATTAGGTAAATTTTTAAAAAAAGGTTTTTGAGAAACAATACTTGGAGAATAATTTTGTGAATCATAAGAAGTAGGCATTGTTTTTTTAGATTCTAAATTATTTTTTAAGGTATTTGAGTTAATTTCAATAGGAGAAACAATTTCAGAAAAAGCATTATCTTTAGAATCTTCTGATATTTCATCAATATACTGAGAAAACCTTTTTCTTAATTTTTGAATTTCAATTTCTTGTTTTCTTCTAATTTCTTCATTTTCAATTTCTTGATTTCTTTTTTGCTCATAATACTTAGATTTAATGAGGGTATAAGTAAAAAATCTAAGAAAAAAACTTGCATTATTTTTATTTAATGTATTTTTCATAGTAAAAGATAAATTTACAAATTACTTGGTCTTGGCCTACTATCAAAATCCTCATTTATTCTTCTCCTATAAACAGAAGGAGAAATAACACTTGAATTAGTTCTATGATTCATTTTTTCTTCTATTAATGTAAGGCCTTTTGCAATAATTTTATTTTGATCTAACAACTGATCTATTTTTTCCAAAAACTCTTTGTTATTTAATGAATTATCATTATGTTCTTCTTCATCTGGCTTAATAAAGCTCTTAGCTGAAATCTCAAATAAATTTAATAAATCAGATATATTTTTTGAAAGTACATCAAATTTAAAAGAGAGATTTGTAAGAACTTTTTGAAGATTTACAAAATTATCAATAAGTGCTTCTTCAAGTTCTCCTTTTGTCATTGCCTTTTTTTTAATACTCGATGAAGAACTTTTTTTAACCTCTTTTTTAAAATCAGATCTCATTAATTTATTAAGAATAAGTTATTTATAAAGTTTGTTAAAACAAAAAAACCTCATAAAACAAGCTCTAAAATACCAGAAAGCAAAACTAAAATTGAAAAAATTATGAGAAAATAACCAAAATTAACTTTTTTTGAGATTTTTATAAAATAATGAATTGTCAAGATTCCAAAAACAAAAGAAGAAAAAATACTGAAAAAAGAATATAAATTAATAATTAAAAGATCTGAAAAATTCAATAATATATTCCCAAAAAATACAACAGGGATGCTCATTAAAAAACTTAGTTTTAATGCATCTGATTTATTTAATTTTCTTAATAAAAATAAAGAAACTGTTGTTCCAGATCTAGAAATTCCAGGAAAAACAGATAACCCCTGACCAACCCCTAATAAAATACTATCTTTTAAATTTAAATCTTCAAAAGACCTTAAAGAGACATCTTTTACATTAATCTGCATTATTCCTGTAATTAATAAAAGAAATCCAATAAAAAAAGTTAAACCAACCCCAGAAAATATTAAAAAAGAGTTTGAATTAAAAAATAATTTAAGGAAAATAATCCCAATTACACCTGTTATAAAGGTAGAGATAAATAAAAAATTAATAATCTGTCTTTCTTGTTTCTTTAATTTAGTGTATCTTAAGCAAGAATTAATTAATGTAAAAACATCTTTTCTAAAATAAACTAAAGCAGCAAGTAAAGTTCCAAAATGCAATAATAATACTTGCTTTAAAAAGTTAATAGAATCAAAGTTCCCATTACTCAACCAATTTTTAAAAAGAAATAAAAAACCTTCTGAACTAATAGGCAACCATTCTGTGATTCCTTGAATAGCTCCTAAAACTAAATATTCAAATATAGGACCCTGAATAAAATTCATAAAATAAATAATAAAAAAGGATTAATAAATATTGTCAAGACGACTTAATCTTCTTCTTCTTCGTCTTCCTCCTCTTCTTCGTCTTCTTCGTCTTCTTCGTCTTCTTCGTCTTCTTCGTCTTCTTCGTCTTCTTCTTCTATATCCTCTTCATATTCTTCTTCTGACATTTTTTTACCTCCTTAAAGATAATAATATCCTTATAACTGGAGGGTTTTTAAATTTTACTGAGTGTAATAATCACTCAAAAGTTATCCAAAATAAAAGTAAGATTTAAAAACATTTTAAACAAAATAAAGAATTTTTAAAAGATCAAATGGGCACGAGGGGAATCAAACCCCTAATCCTCGGTCTGGAGCCGAGAGGTTTATCATTAGCCTACGCACCCTTAAGATAAAAATAAAAACCTAATATTTAAAAGTTTGTAAACTATTAAATAATATGACAATTAAAATATTATTAGACACAAACTTTCTAATATATTGTGCTGAGAATAAAATAAACTATCCTGAAGAAATAGATAAAAAAGTAAAACAAGGAAATGAGCTATTAGTATTTGATCAAGTAATTAATGAATTAAAAGATATTTCATGTAGGAAAGAAGAAAAATTCAAAAATAAAAAAAACGCAGAGATTAGTTTAAAACTACTGGAATTAAATAAAATAAAAATAATTAAATCAGGTTCAAATAATGCAGACAATAGCATTGTTTTATTTGCAAAAGAAAATCCTAACACAATAATCTGTACATTAGATAGAAATTTGAAAAAAAGAGTAGATAAATCAAAAACAAAATTTATTATATTAAGGGGGAAGGGATTTTTAGACATTCAATAAAAAAGTAATGTATAAAAAGCTTTATAAAGCAATAATATCTCAAAATAATATGTTCTACATAATAAATATTGAGGACTATGTAAGAGTAGAGCCAAGATTTTTTGGTTTAGAAACAGCAAAAGCAGTTGAAAATCAATTAATAGAAGCATATACAGATTATCATAGTGAAGAATTTGGAGAATGTATTGGAGTATTAGGAGTAAATAATGTTGGTGAGGGAATTATTATTCCAGGAGATGGTGCTGCTTATTATAACTCAAATTTTAAATTATTAGTTTGGATGCCTGAAATGCACGAAGTTACATATGGAATAATAAATGAAATAGCTAATTTTGGAGCATTTATTAATTTAGGAGTTATGCAAGGAATGATTCACGTGAGTCAAACAATGGAAGATTATGTATCAGTATCAAACACAAATACATTATTAGGAAAATCTACAAAAAGAATATTAAAAAAAGGAGATCAATGTATTGCAAGTGTTATCGGAATATCATATAAAGGAGATCAACCAAAAATAGGATTAACTATGAGACAACCAGGATTAGGAAAAATTGAATGGATAAAAGAAGAAAAAAGAAAGGCTAAAATTACAGAACAAAAAACAATTAAAACAAAAAAATAAATTTTAAAAATGGTAAAACCAAGAGCTTGTAAAAAATGCAGATTAATACACTTTGATGAAAAATGTCCTAACTGTGGTTCTAATAGTTATACAGAAAGTTTTAAGGGAAAAATAGAAGTAATGGATCCTGAAAAATCAGAAATAGCACAAAAACTTAAATTATCTCAAAAAGGAACATATACTATAAAAAGTAATTAAATTCTAAAATGGAAATAATAAAAAATAATCAAAATTATTTATTCAAAAGAAAAGATATTGAAGTTAGTTTTGAATCTGAAAAAAATCCAACAATAAATGAGGCAAAAGAGATTATTTCAAAGGAGTTTAAAACTGATTTAGATTTAATTGTAATTAGCCACATATTTGGGGCATATGGGTCTAATAAATTCAGGATAATTGGAAAAATATATGAAACAATTGAAGAAAAAAAGAAAATAGAACCAAGATCAAAAAAAGAGGAAGAAGCTGAAAAAAAAGAAAATGAAGAGAATAAGGCTGTAACAGAGGAGAAAAAAGAATAAAAATGGTAAAAAATAAAGCAAAAAGGAAAAAAAACAATAAACCAACAAGCAAAAGATATAAATTATATAAACTAGAAGGAGAATCATTAAAAAGAGAAAAATTCTGCCCAAGATGTGGTTCAGGAATATTCTTAATGAATGCAAAAAACAGATTATATTGTGGAAAATGTCATTATACTGAATTTATTTCTGTTCAAAAATAAATTAAAATGCTCTAAAGTAAACAGTGCCTGAATTTAGACAGGATGATTTACTCCCTGAGCAATACCTTAACCAAAACACAATATTAAATATCAAATAAAATATTTAAAGCTTTCTAACCATTAAATAGGAATATCAATTTAAAAGAAATTAAAATCACTGCTTCCAAAATTACCTTCTTGTTCTGAAACGTTTTTAGATTTATTTTTAAAATGATTTACAAGAAACCTAATCCTATAAAATAATCTATTAAAAAAGAACCTTAATTTAAAAATCACCAATAGAATCATTAAAACTAAAAATATAATAAATACTATAAATATTATATCTAAATTTTTATTAAGAAAATCTTTAATTGAAGTTTTATTAGATTTAATTAATTTAGGATTACTATCTTTTGAAGTGGTGTTTGATTCAGAAATAAAATCTTCACATTCTTTTTCTTCAATTGGTTTAAAATAAACAGTATCACAAGTGTTTAAATCAATACAGCTTCTTTTTGAAGTTCCATTTATACATTCAGACCAAGGAGAACATAACCAGTTTTCATCACATTCAAAACCAGTTAAATTAATATTTAAATTATGTCCCTCTGAAGGATTAAATGATTCAGATTCATTATCTGAAATTTCTTCTAAAGACTCAATAACAGAATATCTTGAAAAACCAGGAACAAAAACCTCTAATTTTTTATTTTTATAAGAAATTATCTTACAACCCTTACACTTTTCAGAATCTCTTCTTATCTCAGGATTTTTAAAATCAATATAATTAAAAACTAATCTAGCAGGTTCATTAAGATTTTTATTAATTGATGTATCTATTTCTATAAAATATTTTTTAATATCAACTAAATTATCTAAATTAACACCTTCTAAATTCATAATTGAATCTCTAAAGATAATTTTATTACCTGTATCAGGATCTTCAATTATGAAATCTTTTAATGAAGCACTTTCTTGTATATTTGTAGAAGACCTTAAAGTAAATTCTTGAGATTCAACAGGATAACAACCTAATGAATTAACTGACTTTTTCAAAGACCTTGGAGTATTGATACATTTATCATTTCTATCTAAAATACCATCTCCATCAAAATCCCTATCAACACAAGCACTTGTCTGTGAATTCCATTCACATCCTAAGTTACAAGAGTCTAAGTTACAAGATTCTAAATCTTCATAATTACTACATATAGCACTTTCAGAA
>CAYQOK010000003.1:0-6880 GCA_964419155.1 Candidatus Woesearchaeota archaeon | reverse complement strand
ATTCTCTTGCTCTAAATTCCATTCACATCCTAAATTACAAGGGTCTAAGTTACAACTTTGTTCATTAGAATCATAATCTGAACAAGTTGTTTCTTGTGAACAAGAATTACAAGATCCATCATTAAAAATACTACCTGAATTAAAATAACAGGTTTCTAACAAAGCACTATTACATTCTTGTTTATCACATAAATTAGCACTATTACATTCTTGTTCATCACATAAATTAAAAAGTCCTTCTCCGCACTCATCGCAAATTTGAATAACCTTTTTTTCAAAAGTAGAATATCCAATAACATACCACCCATCTTTGGTCCTAGGAAGATCAACAGCAAGTTCAATTTCATCTGATTTCTCATTCTCAGTATTATACAAAGCAAAACCTAATTTATAAGGACCTGGATTAATATCAGATAAATAAAAACTTGAACTTAAAACATTATAATTTTTAATAATATCTACATCAGGATTTATCCAGTTTTCAGGATGAGAATTTTTATCTACAAAAACCTTTATAGGGTTATCGTTTGAATCTAATAAAACAAAAGCAACAGAATATTTTTTATTCCAATGTTTATTCGGAAAAACACCCCAACCAAGATTTTTAACATCATAATTAACATTAAATGGTTCTGATTCTTTAATTTTAGAAGGATATGAAAAACTTGAAAAATAAATTCTATAACCACCTTTTAATGCAAATTCTTCTACTAAATCAGCACCATAATCTAACCAGAATTCTGCATCTTCCAAGGTTCTTAAATCTAAATAATTTGCCCTCATATCTTTTGATTGATTAATTATTTGTTCAAGTAAACATCTTGCAGTTCCCCCCCAAGGTTTTTCATTTGTTGCATAAACATTATCTAAATTAACTAATTCTTTACCATATCTACCTTCGCAAAAACTCCTATACCAATCAGAATTAAGCTCAAAATTTCTTTTTCTATTCCAATATGAACTCTCTGCAATAGTCATACTTTGAGGCCAATGTTCTAATTTGGCATCTAACCTCCCAGCCTTAGTGTATTGCCCAACCCCATTATCTTTCATTACAAAACCATAATTTTCAACATAATTATGAGTTATCTTAGGAGGAAAATCATCATAATAACCCCCAAAAAGAAGTTTATTTGAAGGAGGTTTTTGTGGGAGATACCAATCAGAATAATCCTCTTTAAAATGCATATTTACTGAAATAGGTACTAAATTAAAATTATCAATATACAAATCATAAAACCATTTTAAAATATCTCCTCTTTTATCATGCTCAATATGGCCAATATGATGCATTTCACCCCACCAACCAAGACCAGCTGCTTCAACAAATTCAACTTTATTAGGATCATTAAAATAATTTCCTAATTTATTAATAAAATCAGAATAAGTATTTTGAAATTCTGAATTATCAATATAAGGACTTTTATAACATCCTGAAGCATCATTTTTCCAAGACTCCTTATATAGATAATAAGAGTTCATAGAACAAACGCAATACCAATCTTTTTCTTTATTGCATAAAAGACCATTATTCGCTCTCCAGTCACCACAACCTTCTTCTCTTAAACAAGATATAGAATTCCCATTCTCATCAGATTCAAAACCTGAAACAAAAAATGGAACTGCTTGACCACCAGTTCCCTGAGGATTAACCATTATATTTAAACCAATTTTTAATCCCTTATCCCATATACTTTGAAATAATTTCATAAGATTATCATCAGGATGATTAAAAACAAAATCATTTTCACCATATTGTAAATCTTTCCAAAGAAGCCTAAAATGAACAAAAGATGTATAATTAAGATAATTTTCAGCTTCTTCCCAAAACTTTTCTGGAGTTGGAATAGCACGATTAGCTTCTCTTGTTACATAAAGATACCAACCCATTCCAGGATTTTTAATAATTCCTTGTTTTTCAGAAATCGGAACTATTAAAATATCGCCTGAATAACCACCAGATAATTTAATAACATTAGAACTAACTTCCGCATCTTTAAAAAAAAACAAAAGAACTAATAAAAACAAAGTTAAAACTAAAATAATTAAAATAAATTTCACACTCTTTTTCATTAAACTATATAAATAACCTTCTTTAAAAAAGTTATTATAGTCAGTTACTAAAAGATTAAAACTAACATATAACTTAAAACATATAATTAAAAATAAATTTCCTTATAAAGATTATTTTTCAAATTAATTAATGAAAGAAAAAAATTATAGTTCAATTCATCCAACTATAAAATTAGAATCAGGTGGTGAAATAATTATTCTTAATAATCAGGCAGTTATTAATGCAGAAGCAGAAGCAATGTTACAAGCACTTCATTCTCGTTCAACTGGTGGATTTAGAGAACATTTAGAAAAATTAAACGAGAAAGGCCCAGAAGATTTTATGAAAAATTTTTATCTTGGATATGGTCATAAGTCCATAGGAGATTGTGGATCTACAACAATATTTGTTGAGGGAATTTCAATGCTCGCTGCAAAAGCAATACAAGATAATCAGCTTTATTCAGGTCAAGAATCTTCAACAAGATACATTGATTTTTCAAAACAAAATTTTATTGACCCCATTGGAAATAATAAAAGTAAAAATTTATTTGAAAAACAAAGAGAATTTTACATAAAATCTCAAGAACCAACAAAAGAATATTTAAAAAAAATATATTCAAAAAATGAAAATGAAAATGAATCATTATACAATAAAGCAATTAATGCAAGAGCATTTGATATAACCAGATGTTTACTTCCTGCAGGGACTTCAACAAATCTTTCATGGCACACAAATTTAAGACAAGCATCAGACAAAATACTTTTTTTAAGACACCACCCATTAAAAGAATTAAAAGAAATAGGTGATAAATTAGAAGATATATTACAAACCCATCACCCCAATTCATTTGATAAAAAAAGATATAATTTAAGTGAAGATTATCAAGATATAATTGCAAATAATTATTTTTTCCATAATCTAAATTCACCTAAAAATCCAGAAATTATATTTAATATTGATTTTAAAGAATTAGAAAAATATAATGAATTATTTAAAAAAAGACCTAAAAAAACAGAATTACCAAAATATCTTTCACAAATAGGAACAATTACAGCTGAATTTCAATTAGATTTTGGTTCTTTTAGAGATATCCAAAGACATAGAGCAATAAACCAAAGAATGCCTTTACTTACAACAGATCTAGGATTTAATCAATGGTATTTAAATAACCTTCCAGTTAAAATAAAAGAACAAATGCCAGAATATTTAAACTCAATTTCAAAAGAAATTAAAGAATTTAATTTATCTCCAGAACAAGAACAATATTTTTTACCAATGGGATATAACACATCTAATAAGTTTACAGGAGACTTACCTGCGGTAATATATCTAATTGAATTAAGAGATTCAAGATTTGTTCATCCAACACTTCAAAAAATTGTTCATAACCTAGGATTACAAATAACAAATAAACTGAATATAAAAATTAATTCAGATCCAGAACCCTCTCGATTTGATATAAAAAGAGGAGAACAAGATATAATAACATTATAATATAAATTTTAAACCCTTGAAGAGGCATTAAATGTAAAAAACAGTACACTTATTGCCTCTTCAGGGGAAAAAGAGGTGATAATATATATAGAATATCCTAGTATTTAAACCTTTCGGTTGTTGTAACTAGGTAATGACACATTTAACGACACTCTTAAATGACATCAAAGTATCACTTAATCTAAAAGTAACATAATTCCTAAACTTTAAAAAAGTATCAATTTAATCATTTTATAATATTCCTAAACTACTTAATTAAACCTAATCTGGCAATGACATAAGAGAATTTATAAAGATTTTAAACATTAAAGATTTATGGAAATAGGGGCTGAAATACCAGAAAATAAAAGAAAAGAGATTAATAAAGACCTTAAAAAAATCCTTGAAAATAATGACTTAACAGCCAATAATCAAGTTTATTCAATTGTTACTGGGAAAGACCCGAGCTGGCAAGGAATAATCTATAATTTAATAAATAGCGAACAATTAGATCCTTGGAACATAGATCTTAGTAAACTATGTAACAGTTATTTTGAAAAAATAAAAGAACTTGAAGAAGAAGATTTTTTCATCTCTAGTAAGATACTTTTAGCAGCATCATTATTACTTAGAATAAAATCTGAATTCTTATTAAATAAACATATTAAAGAAATTGATGATGTTTTATTTCAAAGAACAGAAGAAAAAAAATATACTTTAGAAAGAATAGAGTTTGATGAAGAACTTCCAGTATTATTACCAAAAACCCCTATTCCAAGATTTAAGAAAGTTACATTACAAGACCTTATATCCGCATTAGACAAAGCAATGAAAGTAGAATCAAGAAAAATAAATAAAGAAATTCAAAAAAAACAAGCTGAAAGACTATCTTATGTAGATATACCAAAAATAAAAAGAGTAAATATAGGGGATAGAATTAGAATATTTTATGCCCAATTACTAACCAAATTTAAAAATAAAGAGAAAAAAGGAGAATTAATAAAATTACATTATTCAGAAATTACAGGAACAGATAAAGAACAAAGAATATCTAGCTTTTTGCCATTACTTCACCTAAGCAATAGATCTAAAATCTGGTTAGAACAAGAAAAACATTTTGACGAAATTGAAATATACCTATATGAAGAATTTAAAAAATATAATCCAGAATATTATAAAGAAATAAGAGATTATGAATTAAAAGAAATAAAAAAATCAGATAGTCCAGAAATTAAAAAACAAGAAAATGTTCAAAAAATAAACAAAGATTTTGAAAATCCTTTAGCAGATTTAATAGAGGATTCAAAAGAAGTAGAATAAATCATTTAAATATTTATAAATATCCTGACAACAAAAAAAGCTTAAAGGACCCTAAGGAGTTATTTAAAACAACACAATATTATTTTAAAAGATGAAATCCAAAAACTATTTTTTATGGTTTAGTTTGATAATGATTTTAGTATTTATTTTACAAAATACAATTAATGGATTTACAAATGAATTTTTATTATCAAAACAAGCAATTGAAAAACCTTGGCAATTTTTAACAGCGATTTTTTTACATAATGACATAAGTCACCTATTTTATAACCTAATTGCATTATTATTTTTTGGAGTAACATTAGAAAAAACAGTGGGAACAAAAATATTTATTAAAATATTTTTAATTTCCGGAATTTTTGCTAATTTTATTAGTTTTTGGTTTTTTCCAAACTCACTTGGTGCTTCAGGAGCTATAATGGGGATAATAGGGGCAATAACAATAATGAAACCAGAAATGCCTGCATTTGTTTTTGGAATGATTGTTCCAATTTTTATTGCATCAATTATTTGGATAACTGGAGATTTATTAGGATTATTTGGAATTGGAAAATCAAATATAGGATATTTAGCTCATCTTTCAGGAATTTTTATTGGAATAATTTATGGAATTTACTTAAAACCAAATTTTAAAAAAATGAAAAATGAAAAAATAAATATTCCTGAAGAAATAGTTCAAAAATGGGAGGATAGTTTTATAAAATAAAGATTTAAAAACCCATAAATCAAGAAAATATTATGGAAAAATATAATAATCAGAGATTATCTGAATTAGAGAAAATAAAAAAAATAAATGAATTTTGTAGTTATTGTGATTATACAAAAAATGGCAGAACTTGTCCTGCTGAAACTTCTTTATTAAAAGAAGAATTTGCACTTAGGGGTCTTTGTGTTTATGCTAAAAAAGATAAATTACCAGTTACAATAATAAGACAAGAAGAAATCAATTCAAAAGGAAATTTAATTTATAAAATTCTTATTGAATAAATTATTTTTTATATAAAGAACTAATTAAAATAGGAAAAGCAATTGTCGCATCGCAAAAAACTTTTACATTTTCAGAACCAGATAATAATTTTCCCCAAGATTTTGCTTCTTCAGGTAATGCACCAGAATCACTTCCATCAAATTCAGGATTAGAATTTATATAAATTGCATAATCAGCCCCATTTCTAAACATATTTGCATTTAAAATATGGTGTTTTATAACCCCTCCACCAAGAATAATAACTCCTGTTTTTGATTTTCCAATTGTAGAATTATTTAAATTAACAATATCATCTGAAACATCAACTCTAAAATCAGGATATTTATTTTTAAAAAAATAAATCATGTCTCCTATACTCCCATCAGTAATTGCAGGACAAAAAACAGGAATATTATTTTTATAGGCCCAATAATAAATAGAATCTTTATTATCTATCTTCTTTCCAAGTATCTTAATCAGTTCATTGGGGGTAATAATAACATTATTCTTAACTTGATTATCATAAATCTCTTTAAAAATAGGAATTATAAAATCCTCAAATTTACAATATCTAGAATTAGGAATATAAATATTTCCTGCCCTATTAATTCCATTTTTTCTTAATTCTGAGCCATTTGCATTAAAATCACCTAATTTAAAATCACCAAAACATTTAAGAAAATCTTCTTCAATACCTCCTGCAGTTGTTACTAAAACATCAACAAGTTTATGTTCAACAAGATATCTTATTATATCTCTATTTCCAGAAGTAACCATATTTGAAGTATATCCTAAATAAATAAATGCATTTTGTTGTTTCATTTTTTTAAAAATCTCAATTGATTTATGTAAATTTGAAGCTTGTTCACCCATAAATTTGTAAGAGTTTAAAAAATTATTAAAATCAAAATCCTTATTAAAATCAAACCCCCTAATACTACTCCCGCTAATCTCTTTACTTTTTTTAAAAATATTTTTCCTAGCTGTTTGTTCTTTATTCATAATAATGAAAAATTAAGTAACTATTTAAATATTATTTTTTAGAAAACTTTTTAGATTTTTTC
>CAYQOK010000002.1:7704-59919 GCA_964419155.1 Candidatus Woesearchaeota archaeon | reverse complement strand
GGCATTCTCAAAAACTTTGATTTTTTGCCTTCGGCATCGTTGCACTAAAAATCAATTTTTACTTCGTAAAAAGAAACTAACAGGGCTTAAAGGGTTTCGTTCGGTTGCACCTCACTACACCCAAATTCAATTTCAGCTCTGAAAAAATTCTCAGCTCTGTTTCACGAGGAGAATTTTTTCGAGGAAATTGAACCTCCCTTAAGCCCGATGTTCTATTCAATTCAGAAAACGGCCGAAAAACAGATAGAGCCACGAGCCACTAGAAAGGTTTATATAAATCTTAATTAATGATTCCAGTGTGGGAAGAAACATAATTATTTTTCTGGTAATATTGCTTGTAGTAGGATTGTTAATTATTATTGGATGTACAAATCAAAAAACAGAAAATTCAAATTTTCCAAGACAAATTGAAGATTGTGAGCAAACAGATATAGCTTGTTATCAAGATCTAGCTTCAAACGGTTATAAAGATATTAAACTGTGTGAAAATCATCCCGCTACAGAATATAACACTTCCATAGCAAGTAATTATGTTAACAGATGTTACGGTTGGATTGCGAGGAACACACAGAATCCAACTATTTGTCAAAATATCAAATCAGACGATAAGATTGACGATTATGATTTTTCTGCATACATAAAACAGTATTGCATAGCCGTTTCAAGTCAAAGTGTTACTCAATGTATTTTTGAAGGAAAGGATGCGGAATATTGGAAATATCATTGTATATCAGATATTGCTCAATTGAAGGAAAATGTTGAATTATGCAAACAATTAGATGAATATCATTTAGTTGAGTGTTATGTTGATGTTGCTTACTCACAAGATAATATTAAAATATGTAATAATCTTGAAAATAAAGGTAAATTAAGGTGCCAAACAGAATTTAAAAATCTAAAGAGTAACAATATTCCTAATTGGGTAGAAAATATTAAAAAATAATTAGCTCGTGGCTCTCAATTTTGTGTCTTGATGTATCACTACGTTCATTTAAAAGACGGCCGTTTTCTGAACTTTGGATTTTTCGGACTTTGTCCGAACATTGCATTAAAATCCAATCCTATCGGAAGAATAGAACATCGGGCTTAACCGACTACGAAGCATTGCAGACTTCTCCATCAAAATTGAATTTTTGGAGGTCGCTATGCTCCACTCGTGCCCTTCGGGTTGTTTAACCAAATGTTATGTCTAATTGTTTGAAGGCACTAAACTTAAGGAATTAAAAATAGCTAAAATCTCTCTTTAGCCATCCCCCGACCAACCACCCCTAATTTGGAGATGTGAGCTTGGTTTTTCTTTCAGAAAAACAGATGGTCAAAATCAAAGATTTTGAGATTTAATTGGGCATTTTTCACATTCAGAATAATAAAATATATAAAGGAGTCTATTTACTCTTAAAATATGGAAACCCTTGAAAAAACTTTGGAAGGAGTTACACCAAGAAAAGAAGAAGCAAGACCTTACCTTACAATAGAAAAACCTCTTTATGAGGGGCTTCGAAAAGTTAAAGATGAGGTTTACGCAGGTCCAACAAGTATTAAATATTGGATGTAAATCTTTCTTGGAGTAAAAAATGGCTTTATCTTTCATTTTTATAGGTAGTACTCACTTTTTTTTAGATGATTTCTCAAAACAAAAAGAAATTATTAACATTATGAATCCAGAATTTATCTTAAGTGAAGAATTAGAAGATTTAAAATTAGAACAAGCAGACCAATTTAAAGAAATTTTCGAGAAAAAATTTATTTCTGATGTGACTTCCTTTAATGAAGTTGAAAAACTGATAAAATTATGTTTTGACAAAAAGATTAAATTAATTGGGATTGATTTTCATAATTTCGGATTTGATGAAAATTTGCAAAAAAAAATAAAAAATCAAAAAGGGCTTACAAGAGAAGAGGAAGAAAAATTAAATAATTTAGTTGAAAAAAGGGAGAAATACCATCTCTCAAAGATTTTGGAATATAAATCAAAAACAAAGCTTCCAATAATTATTATTCTTGGTTGTTGGCATTTAAGAAAAGATTCTTTATTGAGGAAAAGATTAAAAAATTACAAAATTATCGCCCCGATAGATGACTCTGGAGAGATTTTATTAGAACCAAATAGTAAAAATATCAAATATGGAGAAATAATTTCAAATGAGTAGTAAGTTGAAAATTAAAGATTCCTTGTATGTCTTGAAAGATACTGAAGATAACTATATCTTTATTTCAACTGCAACACGAAGAATAAAAAAATTTCAAGTAGATTCTCTAGTTAAGGATGTGATTACTTTCCTTGATTCTGAGCAAACAGAACAAGGTTTAACTGAAAGATTATCTTCTAAATATAGTCCTCAAGATATAGATGCTTGTTTAAATGCCTTAGAAAAAGAAGGGATTGTTAGAAGATATGAATCTGATTTAGAAAAAGGAAGACATTATAGACAATTATTATTTTTGGACGAACTTACAGATTCAAGGAAAGAAACATTAGAGATACAAAAGAGAATAAAGAATTCCAAAGTTGCTGTTTTTGGAGTTGGTGGAATTGGAACTTGGATTGTAAATGGGCTGTATCAAATTGGTGTGGGGGAGATAAGAATTACTGACCCTGATGTCGTAGAGAAAAGTAATTTTAACAGACAATTATTTTTTGATTCTGGGGATGTGGGGAAGTATAAAGTGGATGTTGTAAAAGAAAAATTGAAGGATGCAAATATAGCTCCCTTCAAAAAAAGAGTCGAACCAAATCATGATTTAGAAGATATTGTTTTTGGTTGTAATTTTCTAGTAAATTGTGCTGATTCTCCATCAGTTGCAGAAACAACAAGAATCATTGATGAATATGCTAATCATCACCAAGTTGCTTATTGTGTTGCAGGAGGATATAATCTACATTTAGGAATGGTTGGTCCAGTCATTATCCCTGGAATCACTAAAACTTTTGATGATTTTTTAGAATACCAAAAAAAATGGACACTCTAAAAGATTTAGAAAAGATAAGAGACATTAGACAGACGGGAAACCTCGGACCAATTGCTGGAGCGGTAGCAAATATTCAAACAATGGAAATTTTTAAGTATCTTACAGGAAAGGGAAGGATAAATCTTAATAGATTTGCAGAAATAGACTTTATGGATTTGGGAATTGAATGGAGAGAGTTTTGAAAGTAAAAAGAAAAGTGCCCCCCTCTTTCTTAGAAAGAAAGAAGCAAAGAAGACGCACACATTTCTTATTTATTTTGACAGCGTCCCGCAGTCCTGAAGTGCCATTTTTAAAATTAATACAAGTGCCTTCGAACAACTTTGCGGTTTTTTTTTGAGAAAAAAAATCCTTTAGACATCTCGCAGAAAATCGCTTAAATTAAAATTTTGAAGCAACCCAAAATTTTAACTTTTTTTAATCGTGATGTTCGTTTCAATTTGAGATTTGGGCTAAAATTATAGAACGCGAAAGGTTTATTCTCCAAAAATATATCCGATTATATAACCAACTTCATAGCCAATCAACTTTGTAGCAGAAGTTGTTCCTACACTTCTTAAATTTCCATCTTGGGTAAACATTATAATTTCAGGGATAAAAGAACTTGCTAAAATTACAAGTGATGCAATTTTTCTATTTTCTTTAGAAGTGTATCCTCCATATAAACCCGAACCTGCTGCAAGATGATATCCTAAATTCAAATTATTTGCCGGCAAAATTTCAGCAACATTGCTTATGTATCCAGAAAAATCTAATAAATAAGCTCCAGCAGTGCATCCTAAAATTGGGGGAATTGCTTTAAGCCCATCTGTCACTCTTTCTATAAGGGTCACTTTTCCGTCTTCTTTTTTAACATATTGTGGATTTTGATTTTCTGTCATAATAAATTTAGGATATCACTATTTATTTATAACTCTTTCGTTTGGATTACTACCCTTAAATTAATATAGATACACTCATAAAACTACTTCTTTAATTTTTCACGAAGTGAAAAATTCTTGATCACCCCCCACTTCGTTTTGGATGTTTAATAAGGATTTAGGGGAAAATCTCTCTGCTCTAGATTTTCCCAAATTTTTGCTTTGTAAAAACTTTTCTAAATCCAGATGTTAGACGAAATATTACTTGGTTTGCCTCTTAAGAAAATTTATATAGATTAAAGAATTTTTTAGCATTATGGATGAAAAAGATATCAAAGAAATTTTACAAATCATTTTAGATAATCTTAAAGGTAAAGAATTTATTTGGAGATTAGAAGGTAGTGCAAATCTTAAGATTCAAGGTGTTGAAGTTTTAGTTCAAGATTTAGATATTACTACAAATTATGAAGGCATTGAGATTTTTAGAAACGCCCTGAAAAAATATATTATCAAAGATTTTTTCAGTCAAAAAATAAATGGTTACTCTATTGTTTGCGATATTAATAATTTTGAAATTGAAATTAATTCTTATGGCGATAGAGAATTAGATATGTTTGATAAAACTGAAAAAATCTTTTGGAATGATTTGAAAATTCCAATCTTGCCTCTTGAATATGCTAAAAGATTTTATCAATTAATTAATCGTAAAGAAAAAGTTGACTTGATTTCAAGATATCTGTCTGGTTGAATTGTATCATACTGTTGTTCTGTTTCACTATGTAATTTTTTTTGTGGAGAAAAAACACATAACAGAGCTTAAAGAGCTTCGCTTTGCAGACTCTACATGAATCTTCAATTACTTTGAAAATTCTTCTTAAGCTCAATGTTAGTTGTAATTGTATTTAGGTTTAAATTTTTTTTCAAAAAAAGAAACAAAAAATACAGAGTCTTTTTTATTTAATCATCACTTAAAAAATCTTATTTTAAAACAATATAAACGTGATTCCTATAACTTTATTTTGAGATTTAACAATAATTATATAAAGTTAAGGAACTGCATATAACTTATGACTAGATTTCCATTTCATAAACAAGAAACCAAGTATACTTGTGGGGCTTCTACTATGAGGATGGTTCTTGAATTTTGTGGGTTTAAAAAATCTGAAAAACAAGTTGCAAAATTACTTAACACAAATAAAGTAAGGGGTACTTGGCATAAAAGTTTTCCAATTGTTGCAGAAAAATTCAAATTAAATTATATTGTAATGAGAAATGCAACAATTAATAGCTTAAAAGAATATCAAAAGAAGGGTTTTATAATTATAATTTGTTATTTTTATCTTCCTGAAAAAACTGATCATTATTCTATTTTAAAAAAAATTGATGGCAAGTATATTTATTTTTATGACCCGTTTTTTGGTGATGAACATAAGTACAAATTAACTTATTTTAAGAAGATTTGGAAATCTAATCCAAAATATGATAATGAAAAGTGTTGGTTTTTTGCAGTTAAAAAACATAATAATCTTTTTTGATTTGTATATGCTATTTTTAGATTTAATTAAGTGCTACAGATGATTTAATCAATGATATTTATTAGATAGTTTTAATAATCTAAAGATTGGAATTGATTATAATCTCTTTCTTAAAAACATTTTTTTATCTCTGTAGGAATTAATAATGAAGCAATTTCTTTTGATTATATTTATAGGGGCTATAGTGTTATAAAACAAGTTTTAATTAATAAAAAACCATTTCTAAAAAATAAAAAACCAATTTCAGAATGGGAAACCATAGTTATTCCTGATAGGCGGTTTGTTAAGAAATATTCTATAAAATGAATTGATTTAGATAAAAAAGATTGGGTTAAGGGTGAGGTTTGGGAAACCTTTTGGTTAAAACCCATTTAAGTAAATCTTAAGAATAAATTGTTATATTACTCACAATTCTACCCAGATAATTATAAAACTTTTGATAAATTTCCTAAAGAGCTTAAAGAATTTTAAGATGTTATATCAAAAGAAATTGTGAATTATCTATAGTTTTTTGATTAGTTTTTAATTTTAAAATGTTATTTTAATTTAATATAACAATATTTTGGATTATAATAATTCTTTTAAATCTAATTGTTCTATTATTTTGAGAATGGAATATAAAGCAACTTTTAAAATTGATTGTGGTGTTTGTTATGGTTATGGAATTAGAAATCCAGATTGTTTAGAATTAAATGAAAAACTGGTTGCAGAGGATAATCTGAGTGCAATAGTTAGTGCAGTAAAAAAAGCAAGACATTTTGGCAGAGATTATTTAACTAACCCCCATAATAATTTAACTACGGTAACACTTAAGAGATTATCTGATGCAAATGGAAATTCATTAGATATGAGGATTATTTTAAAATCTGCAGGTTATGATTCAGTTAAAAATTTTGAATGGAATAAAGAAAATCAATTAGTTACAAAATGTTCATTATTAGATCATATGTTATATCACCATCCAGAAGATGCTCAAGATGAGGGGATTTAGATATATTTCTTGAAATCTTTTATAAAAATATTTTATTTTTTACAATTTTTTAGGAGTTTTTTGTAGGGTTATCCCAAATTATACTAATTTAATTTAGATATCTGCTTTTTATTTTTATTTATTTAAATTCTTTGTATTGTGCAATATCCATTATAACATTTTGCTTGTTCATTTCCTAAAACAGTTCTACAATCAACTATTTCATAATCGCAAGTATTTTCTGAAGTAAACCATTCTTTTAGAGAATAACAGGGATTTCCATCATTTAAACAGTTACAAGAATCATAATTAATTTTTATACCCCCACAAAATGATTGGGTGGTATAGTTTTTTCCAAAATCAAAATCTTCTGCATTACATTTTCCAAATCTACAATTTCCAGGACAATCAATTGTTTTTGAACTACATTTAGAGTTATCTTCTAAATCTACAAAGTATTCTACTAATCTCTTTGAATCAGTGCAATAATCAGTATTGTTTCCGTTTATTACAGATTCGCAAGTTCCTTTAATTAGAATATCTTCTCCATTATCGCTATCTAAAGCAAGATTCTTATCTGCAGATTTAATACAAGCACCTTCTGAACAATAATAATCTAGACCATACTTTTCTGAACAGGAAATCTCTTTAAATACTGTTGAAAATGAATCAGATAAAAAATATTCCTTTAGTAAATCATTATTAATACATTCATCCCAATATATTTTTTGATTATTGTCAATAACTTCACCTTTATAAGAGTAGTTTTTTCCAGTTTCCTTAAGAACACATTCCCCTTTGTAACAACCGATTTGGGTTCCTTCTTTATAAAATTCTAAAAAATTATTGCAATCAAAAGTATTTAATTTGCAGACATTATCTTCCAAATAATATTCATCTAATATAGACCCTTCACAAGAATCCTCATAGCTGCTTGAGTTATCAGAACAAATACCCCTTTTCCAATGATTTAATGTTATTATCTCTCCATTTAATTTAAAACCATCTGTATCTAATAGTTTTGATTCGTTATTTACTGGTTCTTCTTTATAACCTTTATAATTATCACTTTTTTTAATGTAACTGTCTTTTGGGATGTTATCTTCTTCTGTTTGATTATTATCTGCGGTTTTAGTTGTTGATTTAGTTTCATTATTTTGTATATTTTCTCTTGTAATATTTGTCTTATTCCCTAAATCTATTTCTGTTTTAGTTTTTAAGAGAATTATTATTGAAATTAAGATTAATCCGGTTATTAAGATTCCAATTAAGTAATATGCTTTTATGTTTTTTTTAATCTGTTTATTTTTTTTAACAGATTTTATCCCCTTTTTTTTAGGAACTTTATTTCCCATGTAATTTATTTTATTAAAAATGCTTTATATATCTTTTTGTTTATTAATTAAGGTTTTATTTTTTGAGCTTTAATTTTTTAAATCTTTTTTATTTTTTTATGTATGTTTTGTTTTACCATAAAATTTTTAAATAACTTTGTTAGTTTATATAATATAAATTTTCAATCAAATTATAAAAATGAACATTAAACCTTTGGGTGATAGGGTTTTACTTAAGCCCATAAAACAAGAATTAAGAACTGCATCTGGAATTTATCTTACTGAGGATGCTATTGAAAAGAAAAAACAAGCAGAGGTTATTACAATTGGAGATGGTCCGAATATAAAAGTTCAACCAGGAGATAAGGTTATATACTCTGGTTATGTTGAAGAATCTATTAAGGTTGATAATCAAGAATTGATTATAATTGATATAAAAAATATTATTGCAAAAATAATTGAATAATTTTTTTAAAATTTAAAATGGTAAAAAAAATAATTTTTGGAGAAGAAGCAAGAAAACAATTAATGAATGGAATTGATACTGCAGTAAATGCAATTAAAATTACATTGGGACCTCAGGGAAAAAATGTTGTTTTATCAAAAGGATATAGTGTAGAAATTGTTAATGATGGAGTTACAATTGCAGAAGAAATTGAATTAGAAGAAGGTTTTGAAAAAGTTGGAGCTGAATTAGTTAAAGAAGTTGCTCAAAAAACCCAGTCAAAGGTGGGAGATGGAACAACAACTTCTTCATTATTATTACAATCTATTGTTAAACAAGGACTTAAAAATATTTCTTCTGGTGCTAATTCAATTCAAATTAAAAAAGGAATTGAAAAAGCAGTTGAAAATGTAGTTGAATTTTTAAATAATAAAAAGATAATGGTTGATTCTGATGAGAAAATACAACAAGTAGCAACAATTTCTGCAAATAATGATGAGGTAATTGGTAAATTAATTTTTGATGCTATGAAAAAAGTAGGAAATGAAGGAATAATAACTGTTGAAGAATCTAATTCTATTGAAACAAAATTAAAAGTTGTTGAGGGTATGGAATTAAATGAGGGTTTTGAAAGCCCTTATATGATTACTGATCAAGAAAAAATGGAATCTGTATTGGAATCTCCTCTTGTTTTAATTTATGATGGAAATATAAATAATGTGCAAGATTTTGTTCCTGTAATTGAAAAATCTATGCAAGAATCCAGACCACTTTTGATTATTAGTGAAGGATTAAGTCAAGAAGTTTTAGCAACACTTATTTTAAATATTCTTAGAGGAACTATAAAGTGTTGTGCTATTAAAAGTCCGGGTTTTGGTGAGGAAAAAAAACAGATTTTAGAAGATATTGCTATCTTAACAGGCGGGGAAGTAATTAGTTCTGAAAAAGGAATAAAAATTAGTGATGCTGTTAATTATTTAGGAACTACTGAAAAAGTTAGGTGTGCTAAAGATAAAACACTTATTATTGGGGGGCAAGGAAATAATGAGAATATTGAAAAAAGAGTTCGGTCTATTGAATTACAAATTAAAAATGAATCTTCAGATTATGAGAAAGATAATTTGAGAAAAAGACTTGGTAAGCTAATGGGTGGTGTTGCAGTTATTGAAGTTGGAGCAGCTACTGAGACAGAGCTTAAAGAAAAAAAATTGAGAATTGATGATGCTTTAAACGCAACAAGAGCTGCTGTTGAAGAAGGTTATGTTGTTGGGGGCGGAATTGCATTATTAAATGCATCTAAGTCACTAAGTAATTTTAAACTTCAAGAAGATGAAAACATTGGCGTAGATATTATAAGAAGATCTTTAGAAGAACCTGTAATTCAATTAGTTGAAAATTCAGGTAAAAATGGGTTTGTTTACGTTGAAAAGATAAAAGAAATGAATGATGAGAATCAAGGTTATGATGCAAGGGCAGGAGAGATTGTTGATTTAATTGAAAGGGGAGTTATTGATCCAGTTAAGGTTGTAAGGGTTGCATTACAAGGCGCAGCAAGCGTAGCATCACTTATTTTAACTAGTGATGCAATAATCTCAGAAGTAGGAGATAAAAAAGAAAAAGATTCTATGCCTGACTTAAGTAGTATTTAATATCTTAAAAATGAGTGATTTTATAAATTATGCATCTTATGCAATTGCTAATGTTTTTTCAGATTTAAATAATTATAGATTGGAAAGAAATGATTTAATTAAAAAAATTGAAAATTATGATTTAAAAGATCCTGAACGAACAAGTAAATCCATTGATGCATTATATTTTTTAGAAAAAGAAGGTTTTATTAGAAAAATAAAAAATTAGATTATCTAATTCTTGATCCTTCATTAATTGGTCTTTCTGGTTGTAAAAGAACTACTTCTGATTGATCATCATTTTCTGCAGCTAATAACATCCCCTGGCTATCAATACCCCTCATTTTCCTAGGTTGTAGATTATAAACAATGATACATCTTCTATTTAATAATTCTTGTTGGGTATAGTATTTTTTAATTCCTGCTAATATTGTTCTTTGTTCTGTTTCAAGATCAACAGTTAGTTTATATAACTTATCTGCTCCTGGAATCTCTTCAACTGCTATTATTTTTGCAACTCTTAAATCGATTTTTGCAAAATCTTCATAACTAATCAAATTAGTATTTTTTCTCTCTGTTTGTTTTGTTTTTTCCATATTTTTTATATCTTCATTAATCTTTTGAAATAAAATATCTGATTTTTTAATACTTATTAATTTAATGGGTTTTTCTAGGTTTTTAAATTTAATTTTAAAATTAAGTTGTTCTGCAATCTTTTCACTGGTTTCTGGAATAAATGGCCAAAGTAAAATGGCAATTGCTTTGATACTATCAATTAGTTCATATAAAACTGTTTGATCTTTTGTTTCCCAAGGTTTTTTATCTTGTATATACTCATTGCATATATCAACAAAACTAAAGATATTTGATAATGCCTTATCAAATTCATAATTATCAAAATTTTTTTGAATTTCTTTTATTTTAAGTTTTTTTAGTAATGCTTTATTCTTACTATAATTTGTTGGTTGTTTTATTTTATATTTTTCAGCTAATGTCGTTGTTCTTGAAACCAAGTTTCCTAATTTATTTGCTAGTTCGTGATTGTGTCTTTTTATAAGGGCTTGTTCTGAAAAATCTCCATCTTCTCCAAATGGTGTTGCACGAAGTAAAAAATATCTTGCTGAATCAACTCCTGCAATAGAGATTAGTTCATCAATATTTAAAACTCTTCCCCTAGACTTAGAAATTTTTTCTTTATTAAAAGTCCACCAGCCATGAGCAAAAATCATTTTAGGTAAATCAATTCCTGCAGACATTAAAAAAGCAGGCCAATAAACTGCATGAAACCATAGAATATCTTTTCCAATTAAGTGAATATTTGTTGGCCAATATTTTTCTTTATTGTTTTCTCTTGTTGCAGAATAATAATTAAATAAGGCATCAAACCAAACATAACAAACATGTTTTTTATCAAAGGGTAATGGAATTCCCCAATTAAAATTAGTTCTAGAAACACTTAAATCCCTAAGGCCTTCTTTAACTCTACTAATGACTTCATTTCTTTTTGATTCAGGCATTATTATTTCTGGATGTTCTTTATATAACTTTAAAAGTTTATCTTGGTATTTGCTTAACTTAAAGAAATAACTTTTTTCTTTTAAATTCTCAACTTTTGTTTTATGTATTGGACAACAACCGTCTTCTAAATCTTTTTCAGTATAATATGCTTCGCAACCAGTACAGTATAATCCTTCATATTCTCCTAAATAAATATCTCCTTTATCATAAACTTTTTGTAAAATCTTTTTTATAACATTTTCATGATTTTTATCTGTTGTTCTTATAAATTGATTATATTCTATATTAAGTTTTTTCCAAGCATCCTTGAACTTGGGAATAAGTTCGTCTGTAAACTCCTTTGGAGTTTTTCCTTTTTTTTCAGCTGCTTGTGCAATTTTTTTGCCATGATCATCTGTTCCAGTTAAGAAAAAAACATCATAATCCTGAATTTTTTTCCATCTTGCTAAAACATCTGCTACAATAGAAGTATAGGCATGACCAATATGTGGGATGTCGTTTGGATAATATATTGGGGTAGTAATATAAAATTTTTTCTTTTGCATAAATCTCTATGGAATTGTTATTTATTAAGTTTTTTATTTTAATCCCAATTCCTTTTGGATTCCTTTTGCATATTTTCTTGTAATATGAAGGGGTTCTGGCATTTTATGGGGGGGAATAATCATTGTTTTAATCAGATTGTAAGAAGTTGTTATGGAGATATTATTTCCAGGGCAGATGTATAAGGGTTTACTTCCAATTTTACTTAGTAGTATCTTTCCTACTTTTTTATTGTCCATTAAAATATCTTCTTTTTTTGTTTTATTTTCTTCAAATAATCTATCTGTTATTCCTATTGTAGGTATTCCTTCAAGTGCAAGAGATAGGTGACTTGATATTCCTAATCTTAAGTGATTTATTCCTTCTCCTTCAAGGATTATTAAATCTGGTTTTTCTTGAAGTTTTTGAAATGCCATAATCATTGAAGGTATGAATCGATATGATTTAAAACCAAATATATATGGGAATCTTAATTTTTCTATAACATAGGCTTGTTCTAAAATTTCCATGTTTTTTGAAAAAACAATTATACTTGTTATAACATTATTTTTTATAGCAATACATTCTATTGCACCTATCTTAGTTATTAGAGAAAAGTCAAAAATATCTTTTATTTTTATTAATTTTGATAATTTTTTCTGTTCTTCTTCTAATTTTTTTAAATTTAAATTATATCTTTCTAAAATTTCCTCTTTTACCATTTTATTCTTTGTTATTTAGTTATTATAAATTTTTTGTATTTATATTTTATTTTTTGTTTCTAGACATAATAAGGTTTTTAAACTTATTTAACCTATTTTATAAATTATGTTTTGGAAAAAATGTCCTAATTGTAAAGAGAGAATAAAAAAAAGCCATTCTTTTTGTCCTTATTGTGGTTTTTCAGTTAATTCTGATAGCGATGCTTCTGATTATGGATTACTTGGTAAAAACGATAATATGGAAGATTTTAAACAAGACTCTTCTGAAAACCTTTTTGGAGGTCCCTTTGTTGGTAGGATGTTTAATAAGGTTTTTTCAATGATTGAAAAAGAAATGGAAAAAGCGATAAAAGATTATGAAACACAAGATAAAAAAAATTCTGAAAATTCATTAGGTAACTTTGAGCTTTTTATTAATGGCCAAAGAGTTAATATTGGTAATAATCCTGGTTTAAATAAACAGCAAAAAAAGATTCGATTTCCTTCTCCTTCAGATAAAATAATTAAAAAATCTTTAAAACTACCTAGAAAAGAAACAGAATCAAAATTAAAAAGAATTGGAAATAAAATAATTTATGAAGTGGATATTGGACAAGTTGATTCTTTTGATAATCTCTTAATCAATAAATTAGAGGATTCAATTGAAATTAAGGCTTTTGATAAAGATATGGTTTTGTTTAAAAATCTACCAGTTTCACTCCCATTAGTTTCTTATTATCTCAAAAATAATAAATTATTCCTAGAATTTCAAGGTAAAAACTAATTTTTTAGATTTTTCTGCTATAAGAAATTTTATAAATGCTGATTTATTGGATTAAATATTATGAGCCTGTGGCGCAGCCCGGTAGCGCATCACTCTGATAAGGTGGGGGTCCTCGGTTCAAATCCGAGCAGGCTCATTTTTTTAGATAATAACATTTAAAAACACCCTGATTTTAAACTTATAATGGTAAAAGGATTATATTCTTATTTAAGAGAAGCTTGGAAAAAGCCAGATAATTCTACTTTAAAGACTAGGATGATTGAGTGGAGAAAATCTGAATCTGTTGTAAAAGTAGAAAAACCATTAAGAATTGATAGGGCAAGATCATTAGGATATAAAGCAAAAAAAGGAATTGTTATTGTAAGGGTCAGGGTTAGGAGAGGAGGTCATAGAAGGAGTAGGCCAAATAAAAAAAGAATGACTAAAAAACAAACTCCTAAATTGGTTTTAAAGGTTAATTATAAGTGGATTGCTGAACAAAGAGCTCAGAAAAAATATAATAATCTAGAAGTATTAAATAGTTACAATATTGGAAAAGATGGAAAACATTATTTTTATGAAATAATTATGGTTGATCCAACTAAACCAGAGATAAAGTCAGATAGAACTTTAAAATGGATAACTAAACCAAAACATACTAAACGAGTTTATCGGGGATTAACTTCATCAGCTAAAAAAAGCAGAGGTCTAAGAACCAAAAGTAGGAATATGAAAGTTAGACCAAGTTTAAGATCTTGGGATAGAAAAGGAAAGTAATTTTTAATAAATTTAATTTTTAAATTAAAACTAATGCAATAGGAATTTCTTTGATTTTTATTATACCTTCTTCTTTTATTATTCCAGATTCTAATGCAATGTTTACTGATTTTTGTCCTACAATATTAAATGTAGCATCTTCTCTCGATTGTTTTTCTATTATTTCAAGAACTTCTTCAGGTGTTTTTTCTTCTCCTTTAAAAAAATGTTCTGTTAATTCTATTTGTTTATTTTCTTCTTCAAATTTTTTTCCAATTAAATCCTCATCACAGATAGCAACGACAGTTCTATAAGAAGAATGAATTTTTACTAACATATTAATAAATATAAATATAAAATTGTAAATCTATTTTAACTTTTGAGCTTGATCTTTTGATAAGACTCTCCAACAGTCATGGGTTCCTGCTTTTGATTTTGCAACTGCAAACCATCTTCCACTTTTCTCAACAACTTTGAATTCATCTGTTTCAAATTTTGCTTTTGTTTTTACGTCATAAAAACTTAGTTTTTCTTTTGCCATATCCTCCTTTCTCCAGTTTAGTTAATCTTCTATAGTTAAAGTTGTTTTTAAACTTTTTCAAAATTCATTTTAATGTTTTTTAGATATTTTAGTAAACTTTTTAAACATTACTATTCTAATAGATTGTATGGTTAAGAAAGTCAATAAAAAAGAAGTGATTAAAAAAGAAGTGATTAAAAGAGAATTAAAAGAAAATCCTCATAAAAAATTAAGATTAGAGAATAATCCAAAACTTTTTTTAGTTGCATTTATTTCTTCTATTGTATTTCTTGTTTCTGTTATTGGACTTTTATTTTTAAATTCCATTTTTTTTATTTTAATGCTTTTTTCAAATTTAATTTGTTTGATTTCAGTTTATTTTTTATCAAAGAAATATAATAATAAATTTCTTAAGATTTTTATAATTGTTAATTTTTGCTTAATAATCATATATTTTATATCTGTTACTTATATACTTAATTCAATTGATTATAATTCTTTTTTTTCTGAATTAAATTCTTTTAATGAAAAGATAGAGAATGGTCAATTTGATCTAGAAAATCCTGAAGATTATTCTGAATTTATTTTTTTAATTAAACCTTTTTTGATTTTAGCTTTATTATCTCTTGGTTTTATTTTTATTTCTTATATTTTGTTAGGAATTGGTTTTTTAAAATTTAAAAAAGAACCTAAATACTCTAAGTTAATTGGTATTTTTTATATTGTTGGTGCTTTTTCAATAATCATTTTTATTGGATTTTTCATACTTTTTGTTGCTGAGATTTTTAGAGCAATTATGTTTTTTAAAGAATATAAATTATAAAAATTAATTATTTAATTGGTTTATTTGCTCCACAAGCTAAACAGTGGATATAAGTTATTTTGTCTTTTTTAATTAATTCAGTATCTGGTTTTTTGCATTCTTTACATAAGACATATTGTTCAACATATAGTTGTATTTTTTCATTAATTATTTTGCTTGAAATTTTTCTTATTAATACTAAATTTTCACCTTTAATTGAGCCTGGTGCAGCAGTTGCTCTTAGTAAAAACTTTAACACCTGATTTGGGTCTCTTCTCAGATAACTACATATATGTTTAAAATTAGTTATTATTGTTTTTTGTCCTTCAATTCTTCCCTCTACTTTAGGAACTTCAAATCTGCTTATCTTGCTTTCGACTGGCTTTATTTCTTTATATGCCTTGTCTAATAGGGTGTTATAATCTTCCATAGATTTAATACACAAAAGGGGTTTTTAAAAGTGTTGAAAATAACTATCCAAGATATCTTATTCTTCCAGGTCTGGGCTGATAAACAATTCCTTCTTCTAATAATCTAGTTATTTCAGAGTTTATTATTTCAGGTTCTGAATTTACTTTTAATATAAGGTCTTCTGTAGTTATTCCCCCTTGTTCTTCAGATTCTCTTATTAAGTTGATTATCTGTTCTCTTATCTGAATTTTTTTATCATCTTGAACAGGTTCTTCTTGAGATTTTTCAGAACCATTTTGAAGTTCTAATTCTAGTTTTCTTACTAATAAATATTTGATATCTACTTTTTTTATTATTTCAGGAATAATATATAATTGTTTATTAAAGGATCTTAATAATCCAATAACAATTACTGTATCGCCTTGATCTAAATTTTCTATTTTAGAAATATCTTCACCAAATACTTTTAATTGAATTTGTCCTGAGGCATCATCAATTGTTAGGGATCCAAATCCCTTAGATTCTGGGGAAGATTCTGATATGAACTTATCAATTACATTTGCAACAACATTAACTCTTTGTATTTGTTTATTTCCTAATAATATAAAATTTAATTTTTCTTTTCCTTCTATGTTTTCAATAATAGGTTCTCCCCCTATTATGCTTCCTATTTTCATTTTATATGCTACTTCTCTTTTTCTTATTTCTGCCATTTTATTTTAAAAAAATCAGGGTTTTTATATTCTTTGGATAAATCCTTTTCTAGGTCTAAATACATCTCCTGAAGCAACTAACTTTTGTATTGAATCACTTATTTCATCTATACTCATTTTTCCTTCTAATTCTTTTTCAACTTCTTCTATTGGAATAAACTTGCCTAATCTTTCTTCTAATTTTGATAGTAGTTCTCTTAATAATATGACCTTACTTCTTTGGCTGGTTGATACACCTGTTGAAATTTTATCAATATCAAATGTTTTTGTTTCGCTGTCATAACCTACTTGCATTAAATAATACTTTATCAAATCTATTGCTACTTTTGCATCATCTTTTGTAGCTTTTTTACTTAATCTCATTCTAGCATGAGCTTCTGTTAATCTTACAATTGACTGTAATTGTCTAGCAGATATGGGTATTGGTCTTAACATTGAATCTGACATCACAGGCATATTTCTTAGTCCAACATAGAATTTTTTTATCTCTTCAACAGCTTCATCAGTTAGTAGGGGTTCAAATTTTTGTTTTGCAAATGCTACATATTTTCTAAATAAATCTCTACTCACAAAGACTTCTTTTATTTTTCTTTGATGTTCAGATAATACATGTGCTGCTATAGACTCATCTCTATATTTGTCTGGAAGGTCTCTTAATGTAAAAATGATATCAAATCTATTAATTAGTGCAGGGGGAAGATCTATTTGTTGTGCTATTGGTTGAAAAGGTTCGAATCTTCCTAATTTTGGATTTCCAGCAGCTAATACAGATGTTTGTGCTTGAAGTGTGGCTTGAACATTTGCTTTACTAATTGTTACTGTTTGTTGTTCCATTGCTTCATGCATTGCACTTCTATCATTAGGATCCATTTTTTCTAATTCATCAATACAAACAATTCCTTTATTGGCAAGGACAATTGCTCCGGCTTCAAGACTCCATCCTTTTAGATATTCATCTCTAACAACTGTGGCAGTTATACCTGCTCCAGAAGCTGCTTTACCTACAATATATCTTCCTTTTGGAGCCATATCTGCAATAAATTTTAAAGTTATACTTTTTGCAACTCCTGGATCTCCAATTAAAAATATGTGCACATCCCCTCTTTTAATACTTCCATCTGAATTTACTTTTCTTACACCCCCAAACATTTGTAATACTAATGCTTTTTTTATTTCTTCATAACCCCAGATACTTGGAGCAATACTTTCAGATAATTTATCAAATAGTTTTGGATCAATAGATAATTCTTCAATTTCTCTTTCATCCTCGTCGCTTATTTTTAATTCTTCAAATGTTTCTTCCAGGGGAATAACATTATTTGCTTCTACAGCTAATTCAAATCTTGTTGATATAGATCCTGTTTGAAGTGGAATTGGGACTTCTTTTAAAATTCCTAAAACTCTTACCCTACTTCCCGGAGTTGTTCTTTTTTCCATTCTTGGTTCAACAAGGTCTTCTTTTAGAAAGACAGACATTCTTCTTGGTTGTTCTCCACCAATTAAAGATTCAGGACTTTCTTCTATTATTAGTCTTTGTGCATCTACCATTTCTTTACTGATTAAATTAAATTGACCTCTTCTTCCACAACTACATCTAGAAGGTTCTCTAAATTTCTTCTCAATTTGCAATACAGAAATAATTGTTCCACAACTAGGACATTCAAATTTGGCATTAACTACTTGTGGTCTTACATCTGAGGCTTGCCTTACAATTCCTTCCATAGAAATAAGTTTATTTAGGTGTTTTGCTCTTATGTGGGCTATCCTTAGCTCCTGTGTTTTAGGCACATTTATGAATCTTACTCTTGCATTTTTTATTAGTCCCGTATCTTCTAATGCAATTTCCAATATTTGTATTAGTTCTTCTGGTCTTGATAAGATATCTTCTGCTAGAGTAGGAGAAAATGTAGAAATATCTTCAAAATTAACTTCTATTACTTTTTTATCCTGTCTTATACTCTTTCCTATCTCTTTTTTATAAGTTTCAAAAAATCCTCTTGATTCAATTAATAATTCTTCAGTTTCCCTTTTTTCTGCCATAGTATTAGAAAATAGATTTTCTTTATATTGTTTTCTGTTTTAAAGAATAAGCTTAATTATTAAAACTCTCTATTATTTAGAGTCTTTTGTGATTTCTTTTGTCTTTTTTATTAGTTGTTCCATTGAATCTTCTAATTGAGCTCTGTTTTTTGTTCCAGTACAAACTAGTTTTCCATTGGAAAATAATAAAAATGTTGCATTTGGTTTTTCTAACTTATAAACTAATCCAGGAAACTGCTCAGGTTCATATTCTGTATTTTCAAGTTCTAATGCAAGAAAATTGAGATTAAGATTCATATCAATGCTTCCTGATGCAACTATATTCTGAACAGTTATTTTAGGTTTTATTTTTATAGTAATATTTATTTTTTTTAGTTGTTTTATAACTTCTTCTACTACTTGTTTTACTTGTTGAACTGATTTTGTTCCAGTGCATACTAAATTTCCAGATGAAAATACTAAAACAGCTGATTTTGGTTGTTTTATTCTTAATACTAATCCAGGAAACTGCTCAGGATTATATTCTGTATTAGTAAGTGTTCTTGCAAGTTTTGTTAATGGAATTTCTTTTTCTAGAGAAGTTGTAGCTACAATATTTTGTATCTTTAATGAACCTGGTGTCTTTGTCATTATACATTTAAGTAATTAGGGTTTTTAAATGCTTGTATTTTTGTCGAGGAGTATTTTTTTGCTTTTAAATGAATTTCAGTTTCTTGTTTCTTTTCTTATATCTTCAATTGTGCTAATTTGATGTATGTTTTTATCAGGTCTTAATCTTTTTATTCTTGGAAATCTCAATGCATATCCAGAATTATAGGTTGGTGATTTTTGAATGTTTTGATATCCTACTTCAACAACAATACTTGGTTCCACAATAACTTCTCTTCCTTTTGATTTTATTATTTTATCTTTAATTAATTTTGTTAATTCTATGAATGATAATCCTAATTCTTTTTTTTCTTTTAATCCTGTAGAAGCTTTTCCAATTTCAACAAACTTATTTTCTTTTTTACAAGACAGGGTATAACTGGTTAGCCATCCAGCTCTTTTTCCAGTCCCATACTCTGCACCTGTAATTACTAAATCTAATTCTTTTGCTTCTTCTTTTAATTTTACTCCATATCCAACTCTTGCTCCTGGTTTATATGGGGCAGATAGTGATTTTATCATTAACCCTTCTACATTATCTTTTATTGCTTTTTCAAAAAATTCTTGTGCTTGTAGTTCATTGCTTGTTTTAATTTGTTTTGCTAAAACTATTTTTCTAAAAATAGGTGTGATTATTTTTTCTAATATCTCTCTTCTTTTTTCAAAAGGTTCATTAATTAATGATTTTCCATTATAATAAAGGATATCAAATACATTTAATTCAACTGGAAGTTTTTTTTCAATAATCTCTATATTGTACTTTCTTTTTATTCTTTGGGATATTTCTTGAAATGGCATATATTTTTTTGTGGTTGGATCATAACCAACTGCTTCACAATCAATTATAAATGATTCTGCATCTATATTCTTTATAGAGTTTACAACATCAGGAAATTGTTTTGTAACATTATCTAATTTTCTTGTAAAAATTTTTATTTCTTCTTTATTTTTTTCATTATTAAACTTATTTATCATCATTCTAAAACCATCATATTTGTATTCTAATGCAGCAGGTTTTCCTACTTTTTCAAATGCTTCTTTTATATTATTTGTTTTTAAAAATAACATTACTTTTGTTGGTTTTCCAGGTGAGAGAGAAATATCTGATAGTTGATTCTTGATAGCTTTTTCAAAAACTAATGCAAAATCTATGGATTGATCAAATGCAGTTTGTATTTTTACTGTTGCTTCTTTATACTCCTCTTCTTTAAAGAAGGATTTAACAATTGCATCTCTTATTGTTCCTTCTCCAACTCCTATTCTAAGGTCTTTTATTAATGTTCTTATTAGGTATTTACCTTCAATAGGTTCTGCACTTGTAAGAATTTCAGATATTAATGCAATCTTTTTATCAATTGCTCCTTTTCCATCTATTTCAGGAAGCATTTTTAGATTTTTAATCACATTAGAAATATTAATTTGATTTACAAATAATGTTGATTGTAACTTGTTTTTAATTATTTCAAAAACAACATCTCCTAAATCGCCTATTTTTTTATATCTTTCAATTACATTTTTTTCAGATTCTCCTGTTGCCTTTGAAATTGCTTTTATTGTTACTTGTATGGATATTCCAAATTCTTTTTCTTCATATTCTGGAAATACATTTCCTCTTAATAAGTAGATTATTGGCTTTGTTTCTTGATTAAAGTTTAATTTTAGTTTATTTAAGAATTCTGAAATTATTTTTGTTTTTTTTAATCTTGAAGGATTTTTTTCAAGATTTTCATATACTTCACAAAGCTCTAGGTATCTCATTTTTTCTTTTTATTAAATAATTACAGGATTCATGTATATAAGTTTTTATCCCAAGGTTTAAAAATAGTCTGTTATTTGATTTATTATGGGAGACAGTTTTAAAGATGAGTTTGAAGATTTTGGTGACTTTGAAGAATCTTCAAAAGAGATTAAAAAACCAATTAATACTTTATTAAAAAATAATGGTGTTAGTGAAACTAATACTGGTTTTTCAGTAAGAGTTAGAACTCCAAGAAATGGAGAAGTTTTAGGAAAAATTGAACAAAGAGTAGGGGCAAATAGGGTGGTAGTGGTTTGTTTTGATGGAAAGACAAGAAATTGTAGAATCCCTGGTGGTTTAAAAAGAAAAATTTGGGCTAGGCCTGGAAATATTGTATTAGTTAGACCCTGGGAATTCCAAGGAGATGAAAAAGGAGATCTTATATTTACCTATAAACCTGGAGATAGTGTATGGCTTCAGAAAAAAGGATTTTTAAAAGACATTGGAAGCGATTTTTAATATGGAACAAATTTATTGTGAAAATATTCAAAAAATAACAAAAAATAAAAAAATTATTGAAAAAACATTTAATATTAAACTTTCTCATAAGGGAAAGTTGTTATTTATTGAAGGAGAATCTGAAAATACTTTTTTTGTGTTAGGATTTATAGAAGCAGTTAATCTGGGGTTTACAGTTCCAAAAGCAATAACTTTAGAAGAAGAAGGAGTTATCTTTAAAAAAATTAATTTAAAAGATATTAAAAAAAGAACAAATATTCGAGATGTAAGAAGTAGGGTTATTGGAACTAATGGAAGAGCATTAAGAAATATTGAGGATTTAAGTAACTGTTCTATTGTTCTCCATGATAATATTATTGGCATAATTGGGCTTTTTGAAGATGTGTCTATTGCAGAAAGAGCACTAATAAAATTAATAAATGGTAGTAATCATTCAAAGGTTTATTCTTTTTTAGAAAGAGAGAAGTCTAAAGGAGACTTATTTTATTAGTCATTTTAAGAACAATAAGACTTTTAAAGACTTTTATTCTAAATAATTTATAATATGTCTCGGTAGCTCAGTTGGTAGAGCACATGACTGTTAATCATGGGGTCAGAGGTTCGAGTCCTCTCCGAGACGCTTATATTTTAAAATAAATTTTACAAAGTATCTGAAAATGAATTATATTAACCTAAGATATTCTTTTGATTTAGGGGAGATTTATGTTACCTACATTTTAGATAATGAAAAATTATCAAATAATTTTTCTATTCAATCAGGAGTTCAAGAAGAATTGGTTAATTTTACTCTTTCTAAAATTAAAAAAATTAAATTTGATAATATTTGTTTAGATAGTTATCCTATTTGTTTAGGCGAAAGGCAATATGGTTATTCTAATCTTAAGGAGCTTTCTTTTTGGTTAGGGGTTGAGAGAAAAGATTTAAAATTTAGAGTTATTAAAAGAAAAAAGTAAATCTTATTAGATTTCTTAAATTAGTTTTTACATAATATTTAAATAATTACTATTCATATTATTTTTATGGACTTAGATAAAGTTATAGAAAAGAGGAAATCAGTTAGAAGTTTTAAAAAATCTAAAAAGCCTGATTATAGAAAGATTCTTTTTGCAGTTGAATCTGCATTTAAGGCGCCTTGCGCAGGAAATATTCCTTCTTTAAGATATATTTTAGTTTCAGATAAAGATAAGATTAAAGCATTATCTGATGCTTCTGAACAACCTTTTTTTAAAGATGTTTTTTATGCTGTTGTTGTTTGTTCTGATAAAACTCTTTTAGAAAAAAGTTATTATGATCGGGCAGAAATGTATAGTAGGCAACAAGCAGGAGCTTCAATTGAAAATTTTTTATTAAAAATAACTGATTTAAAATTATCTAGTTGTTGGATTGGCGCTTTTTGTGATTTTTCTGTTAAAAAAATTCTTAATATTCCAGATAATATAATTGTTGAAGCAATTCTTCCAGTCGGATTTGAACTTTTAAAAAAAGAAAGAAAAAATAGAATTGATTTTTCTAATTATGTTTATTTTGATAAATATAAAAATAAGTATATGATTCCTCTTTCAGATCCGAGGGATTAAAAAATAAAAATAAAAATAAAAAATGCCCAAAAGGGCTTAAAATTAATCTCTTAAAATTTCTATGCCTAATTCTGACATACTTGAAGAGATTTTAGAGTATTCTGGTTCATCAGCTTTTCCTAACACATATGGACTTTTTACTCCAGTCATGATTGTTATAACTCTTACTTTTCCTTGAAAATCTTTATTAATTCTTGCTCCAATAATAACTTGAGCTTCTGGAGAAAGATTTTCTGTTATTAATTCTCCTATTTGACTAAATTCTTCTAATTTCATATCTGGTCCACAGGTTATGTGGATTAAAGCTCCATTTGCACCAGTATAATCTACATCTAGTAGTGGATGTGCTAGTGCCTGTCTTACTGCCTCATTAACTCTATCACTTGAATCTGATTCTCCAATTCCTATAACCGCAACTTCTCCTTTTTTCATTATTGATGAGACATCTGCATAATCTAAATTAATAAGACTAGGTAGTGTAATTGTTTCAACAATTCCTTTTATCATTGTGCTTATTAATTCATTTGCTACTGCAAATGCTTGTTGAATTGGAAGTTGTCCAGCAATATCAACTAGTCTGTTATTATCAATTACAATAACTGTGTCAACATTGTCTCTTAGTTCTTGAAGTCCAAATTCTGCTTTGTCAATTCTCGCTTTTTCACATTCAAAGGGCATTGTAATTACACCGATTACTACTGCTCCAGATTCTTTTGACATTTGTGCAAATACTGGCATTGCACCAGTTCCAGTTCCTCCCCCTTCTCCACCTAGAATAAATACCATATCAGAGCCTGCTACTGCTTTTTTTATTTCTGATAGAGATTCTTTTGCAGCTTCTCTTCCCACATTTGGATGTCCTCCTGCACCAAGTCCTTTTGTTAATTCTTTTCCAATAAGAATTTTATCATCTGCTTTGGTTATACTCAGGTGAAGTGCATCTGTATTTGCACCATATACTGTTGCGCCGTTAATGCCCTTGTTAAACAACCAGGTCACTGCATTGCAACCAGCACCACCAATTCCAAAAACCTTTATATTTGCTTTACCTGCTCTAAGATCATCAAAGTTTATACTGTTCTGCTCTAAGTTCTCTATTGCCTCTTTTGCAAAATCTAATACCATTATTTTTTTTCTTTTCCTCCTTTCATCATTTTGTATAGAGATACTCGAAATGTTTAAATATCTCTACACTTTGTTTATTTTAACTCCCTCTAAATACTAGAAAAGAGCAAAATATCGAATGTTTTATTTTTAGTATATAGAAGGGAGTTTTCTTATTTAAATAGTTTATTATTGTCGAGAATAAATTTCTATAGGATATTATAAATCTTCTTTTAATATTTTTTCAAAACTTTTTATCTTATTCCATGTTTTTTCAAGGTTTTTATTAGATCTTTTTATAATATTTTTAATAAAATCTTCATCTCTAACTATCTCTTTATTATATACAATTGGAAATTGAATTATCTCAGAACTTTTCAATTCACAATTTATTCTTTCTTGCTTTTTTGAAATAGGTAAGATATAAGATTGCTTTAAACCTGCTTTTTGAGCTAAAGATATTAGAATGTTTGCGTTTTCTAGATTATTACATGCTATATGTAATATAAATGATTCTTGTTTATAAATAACTTGTTCTCTTTCTTTTAAATTTTTTAAGGAGTTTTTTAATTCTTTAGTTATCTCATTAAAACTTGTTTTATTATGGGTTCTGAAAAAAAACATTCCAGGGCCTTTTTTTGATTTATCTTTTAAAAGAACAATTCTTCCAGAACAAGAAGAAGTTGTATAGTAGTTCAGGCTTTTATTTATTAGATTACACAACAAAACTATTTTCTTATCCCATTTCCCAATACTGCTTTTATCTGACTTTTCTAAGATATCTTTTTTTTGTTTTTCAAATTTATTCATTTTTTATTCTTGTTTTTCTAGTATTTTAATATTTATGTTTTTATTACTGCATAATTCCTCAAATTTTTTAGCTGTAGTTTTATCTCCGATTATTTCTCCATAGTGCATTGGGATAACTAATTTTGGCTTAATAACTTTTGCTGCTTCTAAAGCTTCTTGAATATCCATTACATAGGTTCCGCTTATTGGAAGAAGTGCTATATCAATATTTTCATTAGATAACTCCCTCATTTCAGGAATTAAATCAGTATCTCCTGCATGATATATTTTTTTGTTTTTCAATTCAATAATATATCCAACCCAGTTTTCCTTTTTTAAGTGAAATATTTTATTTAGGTTGTATGCAGGTATTGTTTTTATAACTAGGTCGTTTAATTTAATTTCTTGATTTGGAAATATTATTTTTAGATTAATTGATTCTTTAATATTAACTAACTTTTCTCCTACATCTTTTGTGCATAAAATTATTGTATCTTTTTTTAAGATATTTTTTATATCTTTAATTGAAAAATGATCATAATGGATATGGGTTATTAATATTATGTCTGCTTTTTTACTATTTTTAGGGATTTTAAAGGGATCAATATAAATATATCTTTTTTCTTTAGTAATTTTAATTAAAAAAGAATCATGTCCTAACCATTTAATTTTAATGTCCTTAAGATTCATTTTAATCTTTTAATTCAAATTTTTGTGCAATTTCTAATAAAAGTCGGTCTTCTCCTTTTGCACAAAGAATTTGCATTCCTACGGGGATATTATTTATTTTTCCTGCAGGTATGCTAATTGCAGGAATCTCAGCAAGATTTGCTAAAACAGTTAGTGCATCATAGTTATACATGTCTTCAATAGTTATTTTTTCATTTAGTTTGTGAGGTAGTTTTGGTACTGTTGGAATTATAATACAATCAATTTCCTTAAATGCATTTTCAAATTCTTTTTTTATTAGTTCCTTTACTTCTAATGCTTTTTTATAATATCTTCCCTTATATTCTGATTTACTTATCTCTCTTCCACCCTCAATTCTTCTTAATACTTCTTCTCCACAACTCTCTTCAATTTTTTTACCAAACCGTCTTCCATCAAATTTTCTTGTTCCTGAAAAAAATTCAACATAATTTATTGGATAATAAGTTTGGATTCCAAGATTAAGATAATTTAAATTTATTTTTTTGTAAGTGTATTTATTTTCATTAGAAACTTTAGAAATTCTTTTTTTTATTAGTTCTTCTATTTTTTCATTAGTTTTAAGGTCTATTGTTCCTATTTTAATATTTTTTATTTTTTTTAAATCTAATTTTTTAATATCCTGAGTTGTTGCTTCTTTTTCATCTATCCCCTGTATTATTTCAAATACTATCTTTACATCCTCTATACTTTTAGCTAATATTCCTATGGTATCTAAACTCATTGATAAATCAATTAATCCATATCTGGAAACAGCACCATAACTTGGTTTAAATCCAACAATTCCACAATGGGAAGCAGGATTTCTAATGCTTCCTCCTGTATCACTTCCTAATGCAAAATCACAAAAATCTGCTGAAACTGCAGCAGCAGAACCACTTGAACTTCCTCCAGGAATTCTATCTAATGCAGTTGGATTTTTTGTAGGTCCAAATGCAGAAGTTTCTCCTGAAGATCCTGAAGCAAATTCATCACAATTAGTCATTCCAATTATTATTATACCTTCTTTTTTTAGTTTTTCAATAACTGTGGCATTATAAGGTGCAGTATAATTTTCAAGTGTTTTTGAAGCACAATTTGTAATTAAATTCTTCACACAGATATTAGATTTAACAGCAACAACAAGGCCAGCTAATTTACCAGCCTCATTGTTTTGTTGCTGTATTTTTTTATCAACCTCTTTTGCATCCAAATATGAATTCTTATTTAGATGAGTGAAAGCATTTATCTTATTGTTTTTATTATCTTCTTCTATTTTTTCTAAGAACTCTTTTAAATTTTCTTGTGCTGTTAATTTTCCAGATATTATCTGATTTAATTTTTCTTTTATCATTATTCAAAATAACCTATCTGAACCTAAAATTTTTATCATTAAACTAATTGCATCATCATATTGATTTTGGTTATATTTATCTTTTTCAGAATCCCATCCGCATAAATGACTAATGTTTTTTTTGTGATGCTCATAAATTTCTGCAGGTCTTTTTTCATTCATTTTTATTGGCATTATCTTAAATAAATATTCTTTTATATCAGGTCTTAATTTATTTAGTTTCTCTTGCAAATTAGAGTCAAGTTTGTATAGCATTTTACCAGTGTTTTTTTTCTGCAATTATAAATTCATTATTTTTTTGAGGTGCATTTTGAAATAATATCTCTCTAAATTTAAAATCTACTTTTTTTGTATTATTAATTTTTTCTTTTCTTCTATCATTTATGGTAGTTATATTTTCATTTAAACTTTTAATTTTTTCTTTTTCAAGTGCTTTTGAGAAATTATCTATTATTTGTTTTGCTTTATTTTTTATATCCTGTACTTTAAGGTCATTATTATCCATAAAACAAAAAGAAATTGATTATTTATAAATATTTGGAGTTTTTTTATGGTGATAATCTATCTCTATCTCTCGGAAAAAGAACTGCTTCACGAATATTTGGTAACCCTAAAATAACCATTGTTAATCTTTCTACTCCGAGTCCCCATCCTGCATGAGGTGGTGCACCATATTTAAAAGAGTTAATATAAGATTCAAAATCTTCTTGTTTTAATCCTTTTGCTTTGATTCTTTCTTTTAAAAGTTCTGGGATATGAATTCTTTGTCCTCCGGAAGATATTTCCATTCCATTATATAATGCATCAAAACCCCTACTTAATCCATTTTCTTTAGGCATTATATAAAATGGTTTTCCTTCTAATGGCCAATCATGAACAAAAATTATTTTACCTGAGTAGATTTCACATAATTTTCTTTCTCCCTCTCCTGTTAAATCTTTTTCCTCTGTTTTTATTTTATTTTTTTTAAGTAATTCATTAGCTTCCTTAAAAGTAATATATTTTGATTCTGGAATTTTTAGATTTTCTATTTTAAGTTCTTTTAATTCTTTTTCATTTTTTTCTAAAACCTTTTTTACCATAAACTTTATTACATTTTCTAATTCGTTCATTGCTATAAAATCATCTGCAAAAGCCATTTCAAAATCAAATTGTCGGGATTCATTTAAATGTCTGACTGTATTATGCTTTTCAGCTCTCCATACAGGAAAAACTGCAAATACTTTTTCCATTGAGCATGCAAGCATTTGCTTATATAACTGACAACTTTGACTTAAATAGGCATTTTTTTCAAAATATTTTAATGGGTATAGTTCAGTTCCCCCTTCTGAACTTGATGAGATAATACTCGGAAATATGCATTCAATTCCTTTATTTTCACACATATATTCCCTAAATGAATTTAATAATGTTGATTGTATTTTAAAAATTGCTTGTATTTTTTTTCTATGCAAATCAACATACCTATAATCTAATCTTTTTGGAAGTTCTGTTTTTGAAAAATCTGAGACATCAATTGGTAATGGATCTTGAGCTTCTGATAATACTTCAAATTCTTTTGGAATTATTTCTCTTCCTTCAGGCGCTCTTGTATTTTTTTTAACAATTCCTCTTATGAGTACTACGCTCTCTCTGTTTGTTTTTGTTAATTGATTAAGAATACTTTCAATAACTCCTCCTTTAAATCCTGTAATTTGAATTTCTCCGGTTATATCTCTAAGTAATGCAAATTTTATATTTCCAAGATTTCTAGAATCATAAATCCACCCTACTACAGTAACTTCTTTATTATCTTCTTTTGGAGTAATATCTGAAATATAGGTCCTTATTTTATTTAATTTTTTAAGATCTATTTTAGAGTTATTTATTTTTTGAGACATGTTTTACTTTATGATTTACTCTTTTTAAGTTTTTTTATTTTAATATTTTATTGATTATTTCTTTTGCTTCTTTTCCAGATATTTTTCCTTTTAAATCTTTCATAACAAGACCCATATATGCGTTTGAAGAAAGATTTGGTTTTTGTCTAATTATTTTTGCGATTTCTGATTCAAGTTCACCAGAGTCTATTTTTTCAATTTTTAGTGCATTTTCAAGAGGAATTTTATTTGCAATATTTTCTAAAACTTGTTTAATGTCTTGTTCTTCAATTGTTTTTTTAGATATCTCTTGAATTATTGATTCTATTACATCTTCATTAAAAATGTCTTCATAATTTTCCAGATTATTATGACTAGCTATTTCTTTTGGGAATATTAATATTGCTTTAAAAATAAATTCTGGGTTACTGTATATTTTAACTAAATTTTCAAATTCCTTAAATTTTCCAGATTTAATTAATTGTACTGCTTGTTCTTCATTTAATCCTTTTTGTTTTAATTCTCTTTTTTGATCTTCAATTGTTTTTGGTATTTCTTTTTTTGCCTGATCTATAAATTGTTTACTTATTTTTAATAATAATAAATCTGTTTCAGGATACATTCTTGCAGCTCCTGGCATAGGTCTTAAAAAAATTGTAGACCCATCAATATTTGCTTGACGAACTTGTTTTTCTAATGGTTTGTTAGATAGGACTTCTGTTTGTTGTCTTTTAATTTCATTGTTTATTACACTAATAAACATTTTTGGTTCTTGAAATCCTTTTATTTCTATTCTTGGATGTCCTGGAGTAGAGATATTAACATCCTGTCTTATTGTTCCGATACCTCTTTTTATTTTAAATGCTCTTAATATTTCCCCTATTTTTAGTGCAGTTTCTTTTATATGTTCTGGTGTTTTCAAATCTGCAGCAGTGCTTATTTCAATCAAAGGAACCCCTAATCTATCTAGTCTATATACTGCTCTTTCTTTTGTTTTTGAGATTATTCTTGCAGAATCTTCTTCTAGATTAATGCTTTCTATTTTAACTTTTCCTAACGATGTTTCTATATAACCATCTCTTGCAATTAAAACAGTTCTTTGAAAACCACTAGTATTTGAACCATCAATTACTGTTTTTCTCATAATTTGGCTGACTGAAAGTATTTTACAATTAAGAATAATCGCTATCTGGACAACTATTTTTAATGCTTCTTTATCAATTTCTAATGGTGGTGCTTCATCAAACTCAACTAAACAATTTGTATCTGAATATCCCTGATAAGTAAATGTTCTGTCTAATTCTTTTTCATGTTTTACTGCATTATCAATTTCTCCTGTTTCTCCTGCAACTGCGTGGAGTTTTCTTTTGACAACCCAGTCAGGTTCATCATTTCTTAATATCGAAGGGCACCTACAAAATAATTTTCCAGTGTTTAATTGTTGGTGAATTTCTAATCCTGCCTTTAATTTAAATTTATCTTGATTTTTCATAATTATTGAAAAGAAAAAGGATTATTAAAGGTTACTTTTATTTATTTTTTTAATCTAAAAGATAATTTTCTAAACTTTCTTTAATTCTACTTAGATTGTTTACACTTACATTTTTTGGATCTGCACCCATATAAGATGCAAAATTCTGTAAAAGGGTTATATATTCTGGAGAAACCTTAAAAAACTCAATTTCAGGTAAATATATCTCTCTTCCTTGAGCATTAAACCCACCACTTTTTAATCTTATATAATTTAAATCTGGGTTATCAGATGTAATTATTTTTCCAACTTCAATAATTTTAGCTATTTTTTTATTAACTAATCTTGTTATTCCGTGATTTCTTTTTTTGTTTTTAGGTAATTCAGCAGGGCCTAATATATTATATTTTACTTTTCTTTCAAGATTTTCATTTTCTTCTTGTTTAAATTTTATAATTGCTTTTTGAAATTCTTTGTATCCTTTTATTGCCGAGGAACCTGAGATTATTTCATCAATACAGATTATTTTAATAGGTTCTCCATAATAGTTTTCTTTAAGAAATTTTGAATACCATTTTGACATAATATCTTCTCTTTTTAAGAACCTACTTGAATTTGGTGGATATTCGACACTATCTAAGTTAAAATGACGATCTGAAATTGAAATTAAATCAATAAGTGGAACACTTCCAACAACAGGTGCAAAAACAAAATCAGGTTTTTCTGATCTAAGAATATCAGATATTTTTTTTAGTCCTATTGCAAATTTTTCAAATTCTTCTTTGTTGTATTGTTTGTTCATAGTACTTTTTAGTAGAACTTATTTATAAATCTTTCTTTATTGTAACCTCTTTACGGTGATTACATAAACCTCTTAAATGTTTTTTAATTAGATTAATGATGGTTAATAAAAATAAAAAAAGTAATTTTAAGAATTCTTTTATTTCACGATCTTTTAGTTTTCGCCCATTTTTTAGTAAAAATATATTAGAATTAGGAATGCATCCTATTTTTGAAAATCAAAAATATAGGACCTTTGGTCAGAGGTCTGCAGATATGTTAACTAAATTTGCAGGTAGTTGGATTTTTATTATTCTTTTTTTCAGTTTTCTCACATTTTGGATGATTTTAAATAGTTATTTTTTTGTAAAATATCAGTTAGGAACACCTTTTGACCCCTACCCCTATATTTTATTAAATCTTTTTTTATCTTGTTTAGCTGCAGTTCAAGCACCAATAATTTTAATGAGTCAGAATAGGCAAGCTCAAAGAGATAGGGTTATGGCAGAATATGATTATCAAGTTAATAGAAGATCTTGGAAAGAGATTCAAGAAATGAAAAAACAATTAGAGAAAATAGAAAAAAAATTAAAATAATTTTATTAATTTTTTCCTAATCTTTCATTAATTTCCCCAGAAATATTTTCAAGCATTTTTTCTTCAACTTCTTGATTATTTCCAGACCATTCTTTATGGCCCAGAACATAAGATAATTTTACAAAAGCAGTTTCTGAAAGCATATCTTTTAAAAAAATAACTCCAGCTTTTTTTAATTCTCTTCCAGGAGAATAAACAAAAGGATTAAGGGAACCATATATTGTTTGGGGTGCAGCGCAAATATAGATTCCTCTTTCAATTGTTTTTTTTATTATGGGAATCCAGTTATTTTTTCCTTCTGTAAGTAAATGTCCTAATCCTGTTACTTCAATTATAATTCCCTTATATCCCTGATTAGCATAATAATCTAAGATACTGGGATCTTGACCTGGATAAAATTTAATTAATGCAATTTTTTCTTCAAATCTTATATCTAATATAGGGATTTTTTTATTATCTTTTTTATTATATTTTCCTAAAACCTTTATTTTATTTTTATATACTTTTGCAATTGGTTTTGCGTTTATTGGTTTAAATGCACTTCTTTTAGAACTATGCATTTTTCTTACTTTGCTTGCTTTTAGAGCATAGCAAAAATTATCACTTGAATTTGCATGCCCTACTAACATTATCTCAGCAATGTCTGATAGTGCAATTTTTGCAGAACAATAAAGATTTAGAGAAGCATCACTACTTGCTCTGTCAATAGATCTTTGGGAATAGGTTAATATAACTGGTTTGTTAATATCTCTTAGTGCAAAGCTTAATGCAGCCCCTGTATAATGTAGTAAATCTGTTCCATGGGTTATAATAACTCCTTTAACTTCGGGGTTGTCAAGCGATTTTTTAACTTGTTTCGCTATTTTTAACCAATCATCTAAATTCATATTTTCACTTGATTTCATAAAAGGATTGATTATGTTAATATCTGCTATATCAAATATTTCTGGATAAAATCTAAAAAAGTTTTCAGGGGTGGTAATCCATTTAACGCCGCCGGTTTTGGTGTCTAATGAACTTGCAATTGTTCCGCCACATAAAATCAAATCTATTTTAGGTTTATTGGAGTTTTTTATTTTTTTTATATCTTCTCTTTTTTTTTGCTTTTTTATTAAAACTACTTTTTTTATATCTTCTCTTTTTATTCCAATGTTATATCCAGATTCTAATTTTAATAATATAACCCCTGGTTCATAGGACTCTAATAAAATTCCTATTTCTTCAGAATTCTTCGTCTTTATATTAACTAAATCTCCTGGTTCTACCTTATCTGATAATTTATTCATTATTTTAGATATATTAATGTATATAAAAATGTTTTTGCTTTATTGTCTTTTTATTTTCCAGAATATTCTTTTAATTAATCTTGTTTTTTTAATTTTATAAACATCTTCTATTTCTTCTCCTAATATTACTCTAACAACATTTTTATATGCTTTTGATGCTTTGCTTTTTGGATGTGTATGAATTACTGCATTTTTCATTTGTTGAGATTTTTTAACAGATTCATCTTCTGGAATTACTCCTATTATTGGAACTTCTAGCATATCTTGTATTGAAGGAAGTTGCATTTCCCACTTTTTTGTTTGATGTCTTGTAACTATGCAACCCCTAATGTTTTTTTTCATTTGTTCTGCTAGTTTTATTGTTCTTAATGCATCTGTAATAGAAGACATTTCGGGATTTGTGATTATTATAATTTCGTCACTTGCTTTTATTGCAGATCTGGTGTCTTCTCCTAATCCTGCAGGGCAATCTAATATAACAAAATCAGATATTTTCTTAAGTTTGTTTACAATAGGAATTAATTTTGAAGGTTCGATGTTTCTAATATCAGATAGAGATAGTGAAGAGGGTAAAACCTTTGTTCCAGATTCATGTTCATATATTGCTTCTTCTAAATCTGCTTTATTAAACATTATATGATTTAAATTTACAGGAACTACGGGAGATCCTAGGTGAAGTCCAATATTTGGTGTTGTGAAATTAGTATCTACAATTATTACTTCATGTCCAATAGAGTTTAATGAAAAACCTATGTTTATTGCACTTGTGGTTTTTCCAACCCCTCCTTTTCCAGAAACTACAGCAAAAATTTTACCCATGTTTTAAAATTTATGATAAAAGAAATTGTTTCACATATCCTATAAAATTTTCTAGTTTTATAGAATATTCCTTTAACATTTCTAAATTTATTTCTGTTTCTTTTTGATTTTCAATAACTCTTAAACAAACATCTTTTCTAAATTCATGTTCTCTTGATGTTTGGAGTTTTGGAATCATTTTAAAAAATTCATATAATTCTAATGCTTCAGTTACTTCTTTAATTTCTTTAAATGTTGATTTTGCAAGATTTAATTTTTGTTTGGGTGCAATAGGGATTATTTTTATTTTTTTCTTTTTCTTTGCTTGTTCTAATAAACCTTCAATAGATAAATCAATCATAACAGTCCATCTTGAAATTAAATTTAAAATAACTTCACAAGTTTTTGTGTATTTCATACTAACATAAAGTAAATGATCTGCACTTGTTTTTTCTTTGATTATTTGTTCTAACATTTTTAAATTTTAGGTTTTTAGGGTCTTAAATATGGATTTAGTAGTGTTAAAAAGGGGTGGAGGTATTTATATCTTTTGATTTAATTTCTATTTATCTGCAAATAAAATTTTTTATGTAACTCTTTAATTAATCTTATCTGATCTTTAATTTTTTCTAAATTAATATAGTTTGTGTTTAAATTTTGAGACATAATTATTATTTTTTCCTTTCTTAAAAATTCAATACTACTTTTCTTATGTTCTTTAAATAGATAGATTATTTCCTTTAGGTTATTCAAATCTTTTTCAGATACGCCATATCTTGGAGCTATTTCCTCTGAAAACGTTCTCAAATTTTCTTTTGGGTCTTGATAGATTCCAACTCTTTTAAACATATACTCATATTTTATCATTGAATTTATTAGCGCTATTAGAGAATTATAAATTTTTTCAAATCCCGTTAATAATATCTTCTTATCCCTTAGGAGGGGGTAAGTTACAAAAGATATATGTTCTGCATTTTTTAGTTCATTTATAGATTTTTCAAGGTCTTTTTCATAAGGGTTATTCATTATTAATCTAAATCATTATAATTAATAAAAATATGTACTATAGTTTATTCTAATAGATCATATCCTAATTTTTTTATCTTTTCTTTAATCTCTATGAATTTTTCTTTTTTGGTTTTATTTATTTTCTCTTGTTTGTCTTGAACTTCTAAAACTAATGAATTTTGTTTTTCAATTTCTAATTCTAAATAACTAATATCTTTCTCAAGTTCATCTATTTCATCTATTTGTTTGTTTGATTTTTCAATTATCTTTTTTTCTTTCTCAAGTTCTTTTATTCTTTTTTCTAATTTTTGTTTGTCTAAATCTGTTTCATTAATTGTTTCAAAGAACTCTTTAAAATTATCTTCATCAAATTTTTGATAAAAATTTTCATTAAAATCTTTAATTATACTCATTTTTTTATGCTCTTTATGATATCTTTTTGTTAGTGCCTTAAAATTAATAGATTCCTTAATTTTGAATACCTCTTTTTTAAGATTAATTAATTTTTCTTGATTTTTTTCAATTTCATTTATTTTATTTTTATATTCCTCTGTGTTTTTGATTTCATTAATCATTTTTAAGTTGTGTTCTATTTGTTGCATAAATTCATTAATTGTTTCATTTGCTTTTTCTTTTTCTTGAGACAATTTTTTTATTATTTTATTTAGGTTTTCTACTTTTTTTAATAACTCTTCTACTTCTTTTAATAAAGTCTTTTTATTAAAAGTCTCATTATTTTCTTGAATTATTTTATGATTTTCTTTAAAAAATTCTGATATAGTTATTTTAACTTTTCTTATTTCATCTCCAATAAATATGGTGGCTTTTTCATAGCTCATTTTTGATCTTTCTTCAAAATTTTGAAATATTTGATTTATTCTATTTATTAAGTTCTCAAGATTATTTTCATGTTCGCATAAAGAATTTAAGTCTTGAATGAGGGCATTTAAATGAATAATAAAATTTTCAAGACCTTTTTTTGATATTAATTTTAATTTTTCTTCTGCATTTATTTTTTTATAATTTACTTTTTCAAGTGATTCTAATAAAATTTCTAATTTTTTTATTAATTCCTTAATTGAACTATTTATTTTTAAGAATATTGAAACTTCTTTTGCATTTATAATTTCTTTATTGTTTTTTAGTACATTATTTACTTCATTAAAATGAACTTCTTGTAATAACGCTCTAGTTTTTTGCTTTTTTTTAAAAAAATTAAATATCCCCATATTTATCAAACTGCTTTTTGATTTAAATTATTATGCTTTTTAGAATCTTAAAATTAGATTTTAATCTTTTTTTAAACTAAGAATTGTTTCAACAATGTCGCCCTTATTTTTTTCAAGTTCAATTGCTGCAACATCAGGACTACAACCTGTTTGATCAATTATTGTTTGAATATCTTGTTTTAATTTATCTTCTTCTGAAATTTCTTCATCTTCTACTTTTTCATCTTCTTTAATATCTCCTGAGATTTGGAAATTAGTTTGTCCTTGCATATTTATTTTAATCACAGAAGGATTTTCAATTATTATTTTAGTGTTATCTTGTTTTTCAATTATAACTCTTTTTGAATCTATTTCATCTTGAGAAATACCCATTTGTTTCATCATTGCTTGCATTTTTTTTGGGTTTATTCCAGGAATCATTTTATCCAAAAATCTTTAATAGAATAACTGAAACAGCCACCGCTATTATTAGAATAACTACTTGATTAGGAGTTATTGTTAATTTACTTCTATATTCTTCATTATATCTCATTAAACCTCCAGATCCTGAAGGCATAAGTATATTACTGCTCTCTACCATAAAATTTATAATAGGCCATTGTTTAAAAATCTTATGTTAAGTCTAAAAGATGTTAAATCTTGGTCTACTGAGATTGAAAACCAAATAAATTCTGAATGGAATGAATTAGATTTGTATTCTTTTGATATTAATTCTAATAAAAAAATTTATTCTATTGATACCCCGCCTCCTTATGTTAATGCACCAATTCATATTGGTCAGGCATTAACCTGTTGTTATATGGATTTTTTTGCAAGATATAAAAGAATGAGGGGTTATCAGGTTATTTTTCCATTGGGATTAGATAATAATGGTCTTCCTATTGAAATGGGTGCAGAAAAGAAATTTAATATTTCTGCATTTGAAGTAGGACGAGATAAATTCTTAGATTATTGTAAAAAACTTTTAAAGGAAGCAGGAACTGCAACAAAAGATACATTTTCTAGATTAGGCATTTCATTTACTTCTTATGAAGAAGGAGATCATATTGGTTCTGTTTATCAAACAGATTCTCCTGCTTTTAGAAGTTTAACTCAATCCACTTTTATTGATTTGTATAAAAAGGGTTTAATTTATGAAGATAAAAGAATAAATAATTGGGACACAAAATTAAAAACAACAATTGCGGATTCAGAAATAGACTATGAAAATCTACCTTCAACATTTAACTATATTAAATGGAAGATAAAAGATTCTAGTGAAGAAATTTTAATTGGAACTACCAGGCCTGAATTAATCTGTTCTTGTGGGATGGTTATTTTTAATCCAGGAGATTTAAGATACAAACATTTAGAGGGTAAAATTGTTCTTAGCCCTATTTTTAATAAAGAGATTCTTATTAAATCACATCCAGCTGCAGATCCTGAAAAAGGAACTGGGATTGTTATGATGTGTTCTGCAGGGGATCTTTCAGATATTCAATTTTTTAGAGAACAAAATTTAGAACCAATTATATCAATTAATCAAGATGGAACAATGAATGAAAACTCATCACAATATTGCGGATTAACTATAAAGGAGGCAAGAGAAAAAATAATCTCTGATCTTAAATCAAAAGGACTTTTAGAAAAACAAGAAAAAATTGTTCATAGAACTCCTGTTTCTGAAAGAAGTGGAACTGAGATCGAATTTATTGAAATGGATGAATATTATGTTAAACAACTTGATTTTAGAGAAGAAATAAGGAAACTATCTGAGAAAATAAATTTTTATCCTATTTCAAGTAAAAGAATTTTAGATACCTGGATTGATTCTATTTCAATTGATTGGCCTATTTCAAGAAGAAGATTTTATGCTACCCCGATTCCAATATGGTTTGCTTATAAAGATAACCAGAAATTAATTGCAATTCCAAATAAAAAAGGTTATTTTGAACCTTGGAAACAAGAAGTTGATTCTGATTTTGAAGTTTATCTTAATAATAAGAAAATTGGAGTTGTTTCAGATTTTAAAGATCTCAAATGGACTGGGGAATCAAGGGTTTTAGATACCTGGATGGATTCATCTATTACTGAATTGTTTATTCTTGGATATAATAAAAATTTAGAATTATTTAAAAAAGCATATCCTGCTAGTTTAAGGCCGCAGGGAAAAGAGATTGTTAGGACTTGGTTATATTATACTTTATTAAGAGGTTACTTTGAGACAAAAGAACCTTGTTTTAATGATGTTTGGATACATCAACATATTGTAGATGAAAAAGGTTATAAAATGAGTAAGAGTAAGGGAAATGTCATTGATCCATTAAAACTTTTAGATGATTATGGTGCTGATGCAATTCGAATGTGGGGTGCAATAGAAGGAGATCTTTCTAAACAGGATTTAAAATGTTCTGAAGAAAAAATAAAATCAGAATTAAAAACTTTAACAAAATTAATTAATATTGTAAAGTTTGTTGATCAATTTGAAAAACCAAATAAACCTAAAAAAATAGTTGAACTTGATCAATTATTTATTGATTATATTGAAGATTTAACAAAAAGAACTAGGGATCTTTATGATGTTTATGACTTTTATAACCCCTCCTTAGAACTTAGAAAGTTTATTTGGGACTTATTTTCTTCACATTATATTGAATTAGTTAAAAGTAGGGCCTATAATCAAGAAAATTTGTTTAGTAAGGAGGAATCAGATTCTGCAAAATATGCTATGAACTATATTTTAGAAAGGTTTTTGTATTTGATCTATCCAATTGTTCCTAGAATTTCTTTTTTAATTGCAAGAGATAGAAATATAGATATTTTAACTAGCTTATTTCCAGAACCTAATAAAATAAAAATGGATTTAAAATTAATTAAAGATCTAACTGATTTTAATAGTTCTGTTTGGAAAATTAAAAAAGAAAGTGGATTATCTTTAAAAAATGAGGTTAAGGGAATTGAAATACCCAAATCTTTAGAAATTTTTGAAAAAGATCTTAGGGCTTCTCATAAAATTTGATTTAATTTTTTTAACTAGTTTTATAAACCTAAACATTATTTTTATAATATGGCTATAACAAAGGATTCAATATATAAGATAGATAAAGAGGAACTTGGTGAATTAATTGAAAAATTAGATAAGATTAGAGGAAGGCATACTGAATTAGTTTCAGTGTATATTCCTGCAGGACATAATATTAATACAGTTGCAGATCAAATAGAATCTGAAAAGTCTACTGCAAAAAATATTAAAAGTAAAACAACTCAGAAAAATGTTGTTGAAGCATTAGAACGAATTGGAAGGCAGTTAAAACAAATTCAACAAACGCCTTCTAATGGATTGGTGTTATTCTCAGGAAATGTTTCTCAGGTAGAAGGTCAGGAAGATCATGAGATTTGGGTTATTGAACCCCCAGAACCTTTGGGAGCTAGACTTTATAGATGTGATCAGGTATTTGTTTTAGATCCTCTAAAGGAGTTATTGGAGATTAAAGAAATATATGGGCTTTTTGTTATTGATAGGAGAGAAGCAACTATTGGTCTTCTTGAAGGAAAGAGAATTATTGTTCTTGAAAAATTAGAGTCTGGAGTACCTGGAAAAGTTGCAGCAGGTGGGCAGAGTGCTGCCCGTTATTCAAGAGTTATTGAAGGAAAGGCAAGGGATTTTTATAAAAAATGTGCATTAGCATTAAAAACTCATTTTTTTGATTTAGCTAAATTAAAGGGGATAATTATTGGAGGTCCGATTCCAACAAAAGATGATTTTGTTAAAGACGGAGGTTTAGTTACTGCATTAAGAGATAAAATAATTGGGATGAAAGATATTGGTTATACAGATGAGCATGGTCTTGAACTTTTAGTTGGTGAAAGTCAGGACATTTTAGCAGAACAAGAAATTATACATGAAAAAAAGATTTTGGAGAATTTTTTTAATATGCTTGGAAAGTTTCCTAAAAAAACAGCATATGGGCTTGAACCTGTTAAAAAAGCATTAAATCTGGCTGCTGTTGATACTTTATTTTTAAGTAGGAATCTTAAAAAATCAGAATCTCATGAATTAAAATTAAAAGCAGAGGGGATTTCATCTAATATTGAAATTATATCAGTAGATACTGTAGAAGGTCAACAATTTTGGAATCTTTCAGGTGTCGGAGCAATATTAAGATATGAGTTAAATTTATCTTAGGAGATAAAATGAGTTTAGTTTCAAAAAGTCAAGAAGAATTAGATAATCTAGAAGAAGTTAAGGGTTTGAAAAGAATTGAGGCAACTTTGTTTATTTCTGCAAGATTTTTAAGTATTCAGGAATTAGTGGCTTATACAGATATAAATCCATTATTTTTAAAAGAGCTTCTTGAAAAATTAAGAGAAATTTATAATGAAAGAGAATCTGCTATTGAGATTCTTGAAAAAAATGGTTTATGGAAGATGGATGTTAAAGAAGAGTATTCAGAACTAATAAATAAGCTTGCAACTGGAAGCACAGAATTTACAAAGGCAGAGCAAGAAACTCTTGCATTAATTGCATACAAACAGCCAGTAAAACAAAGTGTAATTATAAAAATAAGGGGTAATAAAGCTTATGACCATATTAAAAAGTTTAGGGATTTAGATTTAATTAAATCTAAAAAAGCAGGACATACAAATGAATTAAGTATCTCCCAAGATTTTTATGATTATTTTAATGTTGAAAAAAAGGATATTAGTGGAGAGTCTTAAAAATGGAGTTTTTAACAGGTGTTTATTTTTTTTATATGTTTATTTCATTTTATTTTTTAATTCTCAGTTTATTATTATTTTTTAAAAATAAAAACAATGTTTTTTCTTATCCTGAAATGAAAAAAGAATATTCGGTTTCTATTTTAATTCCGGCATATAATGAAGAACAAACAATTGAAGATACAATTAAACATGTATTTGATTTAGATTATCCGAATCTTTTAGAAGTGTTAGTTATTAATGATGGTTCTACTGATAGGACTTTAGAAGTACTAAGAAAATTGATTCCTAAATATAAAAATAAACTTAAGATTCTTAATAAAAAAAATTCAGGCAAAGCAGATAGTATGAATAAGGCTTTAAAATTTGTAAAAGGAGAATTGATTGCTGTTGTTGATGCAGATAGTTATCCTTCAAGAGACTCATTAAAAAAAATGATTGGTTATTTTGAAGATGAAAAAGTAGGGGCGGTAACTTCTACTTGTGTTCCTAGAAATAATAAAACATTTTTAGAAAAATTGCAAGTTATAGAATATAAGGTGATTGCTTTTACAAGAAAACTTTTAGAATATATTGATTCAATCTATGTTGCTACTGGAACTCTTACAATTTATAGAAAAAAAGCACTTTTAGATATTAATGGATTTGACCCCTCTAATTTAACAGAAGATATTGAAGCTACTTGGCATCTAATACATAATGGCTGGAAAATAAAAATGTCTTTTAGTTCAAAAGTAACTACAACAGTTCCGAATAAATTAAAACCTTGGTATCGACAAAGAAGGAGATGGGGTGTTGGAGGGTTACAATGTTTGAGTAAATATAAATCTTCATTTATGAAGAATAAAGCTATGTTAGGTTATTTTATTATTCCTTTTTTTGGATTAGGTCTTATTTTGGGATTAGTTGGAATGTCAATATTTCTTTATGTTTTTATAAAAAACTTAATGGTCAGATATCTTATTACCGGATATAGTATTCAAGCAGGGGTGCCAGTGTTAACTCTAAATGAAATGTATATTACCCCAAGTATTTTAAATTATTTTGGTATAATTCTTTTTCTTTTGTTCTTTTTTTTCACTTTATTTGTATTATCAGTTATGAAAGATAATTTGTTTGAAAAACAAAATATGCTTTTATTTTTGTATTATCTAACAATTTATTTAATGATATATCCTTTTGTCGCAATAACTTCAATGTGGCATTATGTCAGGGGTAAAAACATTTGGCGTTAGTAGTAAGGTTTATATAAATTAATTTTATGATTATTTAATGGTTCAAAAAAATGTGTTTTGGGAAGCGTTTTTAATCTCTATTTTTATTTTTCTATCAGGTATCTTTCTAGGATATTTATTAGAGTCTAATAGGACTGAAAAAGTTTTTGAAAATTACCAAGAATCTGAATTAGATCTTTTAGATATTAAGATTCAGCAAGAAATTTTTTCTTTAGATGATTTTAATTGTGATTATGCTAAATCTGAATCTATTAATTTTGCAGATAGAGTTTATGAAGAGGCAAAACAATTAGAGCTTTATGAATCTTCTTCTAAACTAACAAAAGAGTTAGTTTTTCAACATAAAAAATATGATCTTTTAAGGACTATTCTTTGGTTAAATTTATTGAGCATTAAACAAAAATGTGATGCTGATTTTAATGCAATTGTTTATTTTTATGAATATCAAACTGAATCTTCAGAAATAAAAGCAAAACAAGCTGTTTTTTCAAAATATCTATTTGAACTAAAACAAAAAAAAGGAAATTCTCTTATATTAATTCCAATTGCAAGTAATTTAGACATTAATTCAATATCCTTTTTAATGAACGAGTATGATATTAAAAGTTCTCCTGCTATTTTGGTTAATGAAAATCAAACTATTTTTGATATTTCTGATTTAGAAAATATAGAAAATCTTTTGAATTAATATTGTTTTTAATCATAGAAATATCTAAAAACAAATATTGATTTGGTTTTATATGAGATATTGTTTTAAATGTTTAAAATCTGAAGAAGAGGTTATTCTTTTTGATGGAATTTATATAAATGAACCTGTTTTAGTTTGTGAAGCTTGTGCAGAAAAAGATAATATTCTTTTAATTAAAATTCCTTCAATAGATCAGTTAAAAGATTCTGAAAAAAACACGAGAGTTTATCAAAGATTAAAAGCAATTTCTTCAAATGATTTTTTAAAAAAAGAAAATAGTTTAGATAAGGAATATTCTTCTAAAATTATATCTCAAAATAATCAGACTAATTTTTTTACTCCTGTTAAAAATTGTTATTGGATTGTGCAAAATCAAAGAAGAAAAAAAGGACTTTCTCAGGCTCAGTTAGCAATGAACATTGGAGAAAGCGAAACTGCAATTAAATTTATTGAAAGAAATATGTTCCCTGAGGGTTATATCTTTTTACTTAAAAAATTAGAACAATTTTTTCAAATTAAACTTTTAGTTAGTAAACTTCCTGAATCTGAAAAATATTTATTAAATTCAACAAAAGATAGTGATTCTCAAAAACCAAAAAGTCTTTTAAAAAATCTTAGTTTTAAGAAAAAAGATACGGAGAAGATAACAATAGCAGATTTAAGAGATATGCAAAAAAGAATTGATGAAAGTTTTAATAAAAAAACTTCAGAAGAGGTCGGGAGAGAACAAGTAGAAGATTTTGGAACTGAGAAGAATAAAGGAGAAAATCTCACTAATTTTAAAAGTGATAATATCTCTAAACCGTTTCCTGATAAAGAAGTTCCTAGTATTTATGATTTATTAAAAAAGAAAAAAGAAAAAGAAAAAAAAGAATCAGAAGATTTGCTTGGAAAAGATATCGAATTAGTTGAAGATTAGTCATTTTTGAATTTCCAAAATTATGAATTTTTTAAATTAATGTTTAAACATAAGTTTTATAAACTCTTTATTATGCTTTAATTTATGGAAATTAAAGTTATTAAAGATGAAAAGAATAATTTAGTTGTAGAATTAGATAATCAAACAATTGCTGAACTTTTAAGAGTTTATTTAAATAGAGATTCTGATGTTGAATTTGCTGCGTGGAAAAGACAACATCCAGATAATCCTGTTATCTTTGAAATTAAAACAAGTGGAAAAGATCCTAAAAAGATAATTGATTCTACTATTAGTTTAATTGAAAAAGAACTTTTGAAATTATCTGATGATTTTAAAAAAGAACTAAAAGCTTAATTTTACCATAATTCTTATAACTGATTAATTACTTTAAATCTTATGACAAATAAAATATCTAGTGGAAGTTATGATTTAAATAAATGGCTTTTTGGGGGTTATGATTCAGATATCATAACTACTACTTATGGTCCTGCCGGTTCTGGAAAAACAAATTTGTGTATGCTTGCTTGTGTTAGTCAGGCAAAAAAAGGAAATAAGATTATTTTTATTGATACTGAAGGCGGTTTTTCTACAGAGAGGTTTAAACAAATAACAGGAGAAGGATGGAAGAATTTTTTGGAGAATGTCCTTATTCTTAAGCCAACTAATTTTAGTGAACAAGATAAATCTTTTATTCAGTTATTAAAAGAGCTGAAAACTAAATCAAATATAGGGTTGATTATTGTTGATGGAATTACTATGCTTTACAGATTAGAGCTTGCTGAGGCAAAAAAAGATATTGAAAAAATTAAATCAGTTAATTCAAAACTTGCTCATCAATTAAGGATTTTATCAGAGATTTCAAGAAAACAAAATATACCCGTAATTATTACTAATCAGGTTTATTCAGATTTTATTGATTTTAGAAATTCTGATTTAAGTAATATTCATATTGAAAAAGAAGTAAAAATGGTTGGAGGGGATATACTAAAGTATTGGAGCAAATGTATTATTGAATTACAAAATAATAGTGGGAAAAGAAAGATTATTTTAAAAAAACATAGGAGTTTGCCTCAAAAAGAAATGAATTTTGAAATTGTTAATCAGGGTATTAGAAAAAAAGGTTGGTTATAATCTTATTCTTCTCCAGAGCTTTCTTCTGTTTTTTCTTTTTCCCAACATTTTGGATTAAAACAAAATATCCATGGTTTTTTCCCTTTTTTTAAGGACATTAACATCCGGAAACCACACTTTTCACATATCTTATCTGTTTTTTTAAAATTTCCGTTTGGAGGAAGTGAAAATGTTGTTTTGCAATTTGGATATGCATTACAGGCTACAAAGTATTTTTTTACTTTTGGAGAGTATTTTATTGTTAATTTTCCTTTTTTACATACAGGACATTCAAATAACTCATTTTCAATTTCTTGTTGTTTCCATAGTTCTTCATTTGCATTAATTATGTCTTTTCCTATTTTTTCCTCATTTTTATGAAAGTCTTGTGAAATCATCTCAACTGCTTTTCTTGCTTTTATCAAAATTAATTCTTGTTTTTTTTCTAATTCTTTTGTAGATTCCCTTATTTTTTCAGTATCTTTTTCCATTGTTTTTGTTAGTTCTTCATCTACGATAATTGGAGAATATTTTTCTAAACTTTCAATTAATCTTAATCCAATTGGTGTAGCTTCAATTGATTTTTGTCCCCTCACATAATCTCTTTTATAAAGAGTTTCTAATATTCCAGCTCTTGTTGCCTTGGTTCCAAGGTCTCTTTTTTCTAATTCTGAGATTATTGATGCAGGAGAATATCTTCTAGGGGGTTTTGTTTCATCTTCTTCTATAATTACTTTTTTAATATCTGCAATACCATCCATATCTTTAATCTCTTTTTCATTTAATTTAGTTTTATAGATATCCATCCATCCTTTTTCTTTAATTTCTAATCCTCTTGCTTTGAAAGTTAATTCTTTTTCTGGTTGATTTTTTGATTTTGTTACAGCTGTAATTGTTTTGTTTTCTACTTTTGCATTATCTGAGAAACAAGAGATAAATCTTCTTGCAATTAAATCATATATTTTTTCTTCTTCTCCTTGGAGGTTTTGAAGTTCTCCTGTGGGCATTATACTAGGGTGTGCAGGATCTGATTTTTTTCCTTCAATGGGTTTAGTTTTTGTTATTTTTTGAATTTGCGGATAATATTTCATTAATTTTTTAAGAATTTGCTGTGGATTAACTGAATCTGGTATTTTTTGGCTATTTGTTCTTGGATAAGATATAAGTCCTGTTAAATAAAGTCTTTGAGCAATTTCTAATGTTCTTGCAGGGTTAATTGAAAAAAATTTATATGCTTCTGTTTGTAGTGAAGTTAGGTCGAAAGGTGGAGGGGGAATAATTGTTTGTTGAGTTTTCTTTGTTGATACTTCTGCTGTTTCTCCTTTTAATTCTTCGAACATTCTTAAATCATCTTTTTTTGTAATATCTTTTATATATTTTAATTTTAATTTATTTTTCTTGTCTTTTTTTTCTACTATATTGATGTAGACTCTCCAAAATGCCTGTGGCTCAAATTTTTTTATTTCTTTTTCTTTATCTACAATAAGTTTTAGTGTTGGGCCCTGTATTCTTCCAATACTCATTATTTTAAATTTTCCTGTTGACTTTACAGAGTTCATTAATGCTCTTGACAGATTTATTCCATAATACCAATCAATGTAATGTCTTGTTTCTCCTGCTATTGCTTGACCCCAATCTATTTTTGGATGGACATTTTGATATGCTTGCTCTAATTCTTCTTTTGTTAGTGAAGAAAACTTCATTCTTTTTGCATCAGGTTCATGGGCAATGAATCTAACAATATTATATCCAATGACTTCTCCCTCAGTATCATAATCTGTTGCTATAATTATTTCATTTGATTTTTTTACTAATCTACTTAAAACATCATAATATCTTTTTGTAAAATCTTTTTTTCTTATCTTAAAGTTAGGTTTCCATGAAATATTGAAAATAGGATAATGGGCACCCTTTTCATCTTGAGATAATCCAAATAAATGACCTACTGCACACGCAACAATTATTTTTTTATTATTTTTCTCAAATAAATAACTTCTTATTCCAGAATCAATTAATTCCCTGTAGTCTCCGTTTGAGAGTGCATTTGCAATTTTTGTAGCTGCCTGAGGTTTTTCAGTAACAATAAGAGTATATTCTTTTTTTATTTTAGGTTCTTTAGTTGTTTTTGCTTTTCTTGTGTTTTTTTTAATTCCTTTTTTTTCTATTTTTTGTATTTGTTCTAAGGCGGGTTTTTTTGGAGATTCAACTTCATAGGTAACTTTTGCTTTTGTTATACTCATAAAATCCTGTTTTTGATTAATTGTTTTTTTCTGCATTTTATAATTCAATTATTTTTCCCTTTCTTCCTACATTTATAACTCTTGTTTTTCCTATCTTTTCTTCAACACCCTCTAATTCATGAATGTGTCCTGAAATAAATAAATCTGGTTGTAATTTATCTATTGCCTTCCTTAATTCTAAATCTCCTTTAAATCCAGATAATTCTGATTTGGTTCCTGCTGCATGGTGGTGGCTAACTAAAATTCTTTTTTCAAGATTTTTTAATTTTTCATTTTCTCTTTTCAGTTTTTCAAAAACACCTTCTTTTTGGTTTCCTATCTTCCAATCTGCTAATCCAATTCCAAAAATCCCTGTATTTTTATAAATTAAATAATGGTCTTCAATGTTTTTTATATTATACTTTTTACTTATTTCTTCAGCATCTTCTCTGGATTCCCAATTTCCCGGAACAAAAATAACTTTTTTATTTTTACTTAAAAACGGTTTTATTATTTCTTTTGTTTCAAAAAGCCCTATTAAATCACCTGTTAAAATTACTAAGTCCACATTTTCTTTTTCTGCTTTTCTTGCTAATCTTTGACAACTTTTTGAATCTCCGTGTATGTCTCCTGCTGCTAATATTTTTATTTTTTCTATTGTTTTTTTAGATTCTTTATTTTCCATGTTTAATTATGTTCTAATTAGTTTATATTGTTTTTAAAATATCTTTTTTTAATAGTTACAAGGATTTATTAATCTTAAAGAAAAAGAAGGTTTAAATTATTTTTTATTTATCTTTTCGGTTTAATTTCTTTAAATCCAGTGTACTTCCAGAGTACTTTTGGAATTTTTATTGAACCATCTTTTTGTTGATGGTTTTCTATAAATGCAATTATTACTCTTGGAGATGCTAAAACAGTATTGTTTAAAGTATGGGCATAATAATTTCCTTTTGGAGAATTAATTTTTATATTTAATCTTCTTGCTTGTGCTTCTTCCATATTTGTAAGTGAACCAACTTCAAAATATTTTTTTTGTCTCGGAGACCAAGCTTCTAAATCGCAAGATTTTGCTTTTAAATCTGCTAAATCTCCTGAACAACACTCTAACACTCTTACTGGAATTTCAAGAGATTTAAATAAATCAATACTATACTGGAGCATTTTATTATACCATTCATAAGATTCTTCAGGTTCGCAAATTATAATCATTTCTTGTTTTTCAAATTGGTGTAATCTATAAAATCCTTTTTCTTCTAGCCCATGTGAACCTACTTCTTTTCTAAAACAAGGAGAATAACTTGTTAGTTTTATTGGAATTTCTTTTTTGTTTAATGTTTTATCTATAAATCGTCCTATCATCGAATGTTCTGAGGTTCCTATTAGATAAAGGTCTTCTCCTTCTATTTTATACATCATATTGTTCATATCAGTAAAAGACATGACCCCCTCTACAACTTTTTTTCTTATCATAAATGGAGGAATAACATATTCGAAATCTTGTTGTATCATTAAATCTCTTGCTAATGCTAGTAGTGCAGAGTGTAATATTGCTATTTTTCCAGTTATAAAATAAAATCCATTTCCAGAAGTCTCCCTTGCAGAATCAAAATCAACACCACCAAGTGATTCAATTGTTCTTGAATGGTGGTTTATGGGATAATCTGGAACTTTGGGAGTTCCTATTTTTTTAAGTTCAACATTTTCTGAATCATCTTTTCCAATTGGAACTGATTTATGTATTATGTTTGGAATTTGAAACATTAATTCATTAATTTGTTTTTCTAATTTTTGTTCTTTTTGTTGAATTTTCTCAAGTTCATTAGGTATTTGTTTTGCATGTTCTAATAGTTCATTAGCTTTAGAACTATTTTCTGATTTTTTAGCTTCGCTTATAGCTATTGAAATTTTGTTTCTTTCAGATCTTAAATTATCTGCTTGATATTTTAATTTTCTCCAATCTTCGTCAAGTTTTTTTATTTTATCTATTAAAGGGATTTTTTCATCTTGAAACTTCTTTTTTATGTTTTCCTTAACTAAATCAGGGTTTTCTCTTATTAATTTTATATCTATCATAAATTATTTAAGTATTTTTATCTTTTAAAACTTTTTATCTGAACTTTTCTTAGAAATGTTTTTAAAATACCAATGCCCTCATGTTGTTATGGTTAATTCAGGGGTGATTATAAAAAGAAGAAAAAATTATTTTAAACTATTTTTCAAGTCTTTTTTAATATTTTTTCTTTTATTTATTTTATTTTATTTAGGACATATTATTTTTTCTTCTTTTGAAAAAACTAATAATACTATTATTTTAAATAATCCTCTGGATGGTGTTTTAAAAGAACTTAATCAAGACAATTTGACAAATAATAATTTATCATTAGAATCAATTTTAAGTAAGGCAGAAAAAGAGTTTAACCAAACTTATATTAATTATATGTTATATGCTATTGGTGCAGGATGTCTCCATGATAATCCCTTATCTAGAAAAAATCCAAAGATATTATTTAAGGTAGGAGAAGATTATTATACTTCTACTATAGTGAATAAAAACATATTTACTGAAAAATCCTTTAGTGATTCTGTTGATATTTCTGTAATTACTTCTAAAAAAGAGGTTATTTTAGCAATGGTTTCAGATGATCTCGGGGAGTATATGAAAGAATCTATTTCTAATGGTCTGACAGTTATTGAGATGAAAGGTTCATTAACAGATCTAATAGCTAAGGGATATGTTTCAATGTATGAGGAGCTTACTGGTGAAAAATTTATTGGTTAATTAATTTGATTGGTTCTTTTAACTACTGATTAGTTGAATTTTACGAGGGAAAACTTTATAAGCTGCTTTTATATCATCTAATATATAGATTTAAGGATATAGTTTAAATAAATCACAATAAAATCACCAAATGAAAGACAACTTTGATATATTTTTTAGAAGAAAGCCATCATTAATGTTGGTTGCTCTTAAAAAGGTTTCAAAAGCAAGATATGGTTCTGTTCTTGCAAAAGAAGTGGATTGTACTTATTCACATGCAGTTAAGATTTTGCAAACATTGGAAAAGTTAGATTTAGTTGTTTTTGAAAAACAAGGAAGAATAAAACTAATTAAACTAACAAAGAAAGGTCAAGATATTGCAGAACATATAGATAGTATCAGAAGAATTATTAATTAATTATCTGCTTTTGATTACATTTACTTTTTTACATTTCTTCTTAATTGGACATTTACTACAATAAGGAGAAATAGGAGTGCAATAATTTTTTCCAAATCTCATAAAAATACTGTTTAATTCCTTCCAATAGGTTTTAGGAACATTTTTTATTAATAATTTTTCTGTTTGTTCTGGATTTTTTGTTTTTTTAAAGAGTCCTATTCTATTTATTACTCTATGCATATTTGAATCAACTGGAATAAATGGTTTATTAAATGAAAGACAAAGAACAATATTAGCTGTTTTTTTGCCAACACCCTTTATAGACATTAATTCATCAATATTATCAGGTACTTTATTATTATATTTCTTTAAGATTATTTTTGAAATATTTTTAATTGTTTTTGTTTTCTTTTTCCTAAATCTTGTTTTATATAATATTTTTTCAATTTTTTTGTCTGGAACTTTTAAAATTTCTTTAGGTGATTTTCCTAACTTAAATAAATTTTTTACTGCTTCTTTTGTACTTTCATCTTTTGCTTGTAATGAGATGATACATGCAATTAGCATTTGAAATTCATTAAATTTCTTTGAATTCTTGTTTAATGTTGTTTCTTCTATGTTTTTTACACTTTCTTTTAATGATTCAATTATGGTGGTTATATTAGAATTATTCATAATAGTTTAAACTTTTTTCATTTCTTTTAAAATATAATAAAACAAAATTATTAGTATTAAAAGAATTATTATTGCTATTCCCATCCAAGGGGGAATTAAGAAATAAGGCTCTTTTTTATTTATTTCATATTTGGTTTTTGTAGCTACATTTATTTGCCATTTGTGGTTTATTGATAAATTTCCGTCACTAATTTCCACCTTTATTTCTTGAAATCCTGAACTAATATTTTTTATTTCAAAAACATTTTCATAAGATTTTACTAGATTATTTAAATACCATTTATAAGTTAATGTATCATTAACTAAATCTTCATTATCTGTTGCAAATATATTAAAAGTTAAATTATCGCCCTGAATAATAGTTTCATCATAGAAAGAGGTATAATTAATTATTTTAGGGGGCAGGTTAATTATGGGTTCTGAAGAAGTTATAAAACTAATATTAAAAATAATTATTAATATTAAAATAACTCTTTTTTTCATTATATTTTAAAATCTATTCGTTATAAAAATCTTTTTATAATAAGTAAATGATCTGAGTAGAGAAGCCTTAGCTATAAGTGGATTTTTAGGTTTTTGAAATTAATCAGATTTATGGTCCTGAGGGGATTTGAACCCCTGACACCCAGATTAAGAGTCTGGTGCTCTAACCAGGCTGAGCTACAGGACCATTAAGATATACAGAAAAATGATTTAATAAAGTTATTGATATTCTGATAACCTGAATTAATTAAATAAATTTACTTTAACTTTTAAGAGAACCCTATACTTATCTTTATTCAAAACAGAATAGGTTTAATTTATATTCTTTTAAATCCATTAGTTGATACACTTTTCCAGTTTCTACTCTTTTAGGAGGGGGGTTAACTGTAGAATAGTCGGGGATATAAAAAGAAGTCATAGGTTCAATACCGAAGTAATAAAAAGTTGTATTATATTGATTTTTAAATTCTTTCCAATCTTCAGAAGAAATTTTGAATGTGTTATCAAATTCAATCTTTGCTGAATCTATAGAAGAGATTTCTTTTTCTTTTGCATTAATTAGCCGAAGTATTTTATAGAATTCATTTGTTCCATTAACTTCTTTAATTGCATTAATAGAATCTTCTGAAACCTTTCCTTGGGTGGCCCGTATTTCTGAAGAGTAGATAGTGTTTGATAATGTAATTTCTAATATAAGCAGTTCATCTCCTATAGATTTGTATGAAGCACAATATTCTAATCCTAATTGGTTGGAATCATTAGGGACTATAATTATTTCTTTAGAACTTTCCTTAAAAATAATGTCCCATACAGATTCTATACTTTTTTGTGAACAATTAATCTTTATCCCAAATTCTTCACATCCCTCAAAGTTTTCTTGTTGATTAGTACATTTTCTTTTAAAGAATGGTTTTTCTGTAATGGTTCCACATTCATTTAAATCTATACAGTTTCTAATCTGTTCTCCATTGATACAAGAGCTCCAGTTAGTACAATTCCAATTTTCAATACAATCTTGATTAGGGGTGCAACTTTTAGAAAGCAATGGTTTTTCTGTAATGGTTCCACATTCATTTAAATCTATACAGTTTCTAATCT
>CAYQOK010000002.1:0-7604 GCA_964419155.1 Candidatus Woesearchaeota archaeon | reverse complement strand
CATTGATACAAGAGCTCCAGTTAGTACAATTCCAATTTTCAATACAATCTTGATTTGCATTTGTACTAATTTGTTCTGAATTAGTTTCTGGATTTATCGATTCTCGAATTTTTTTAATATAAATTTCTGGAACGCCCTTTTCTATTTTATTTAATTTAAATTCAATATCATAATAATCATCCTGATTTATATCCAATTTTTTAGTTTCCCCTAATTTAATATTAAATCTAATGGGCTTACTTTCAAGAGTCAAACTTATAGAATCTTCTTTAACTGAATTTATTTTTATAGTATGTATCTCATCATCTAAAACAAACTTTGTCAGCTTAGGCTCTTTTAGTCGGATTGTAGTTCCTATATTAATTTTATCTTCTGAAAGTGGCTTAGTGGATAAAATGAAAAATAGGAATATTATAATTCCTATTATAATAATTAGAAATGGAATAATGATAAATAACCAAATTTTATTATTTGATCTCTTTTTCGGAATCAGAGAATTAGGGTCGTCTAGATTTGTGTTTAGTGAATAATCATAACCTTCTTCCATATTATTTTATTTAGTTTAAACTAGTATAAAAAGATTTGCTTTTAGGGTTGTTATCTAGAGGCATATAAATGGAATTATCAACAAAAAAGATTTAAATTTAATTGAGGTAGATTCATTAATTGAATTATTAATTTCCTTTATTGTGTTGTACGACCTACTTGCCACTTAAGTTATTTCTGCTTCGTTTACTTTTTTTTGAGATTAGGATATTATTGGTTTACTTTTAAAAGAAAAATTAATAGATTTTACTAGATTATTTAAATACCATTTATAAGTTAATGTATCATTAACTAAATCTTCATTATCTGTTGCAAATATATTAAAAGTTAAATTATCGCCCTGAATAATAGTTTCATCATAGAAAGAGGTATAATTAATTATTTTAGGGGGCAGGTTAATTATGGGTTCTGAAGAAGTTATAAAACTAATATTAAAAATAATTATTAATATTAAAATAACTCTTTTTTTCATTATATTTTAAAATCTATTCGTTATAAAAATCTTTTTATAATAAGTAAATGATCTGAGTAGAGAAGCCTTAGCTATAAGTAGATTTTTAAGTTTTTGAAATTAATCAGATTTATGGTCCTGAGAGGATTTGAACCCCTGACACCCAGATTAAGAGTCTGATGCTCTAACCAGACTGAGCTACAGGACCATTAAAATATATAGAAAAATGATTTAATGAAGTTATTGATATTCTTAATTTTTTGAAAATAAATATTTTTAAATAATTATTTTATTTTTGTTACTAGGTATAAACATAACAAGATAATTTTAGGAATTATTTTTTTATTTTGTTTATGGTTTATAATATTTTTATATAACGATAATCTTTTATAGTTGTATAATTTGGATTATATTAAGATGAAGAAGGGGTTGATATTTTGGATTATTATTTTTTTGGTTTTCTTAGTAGGTTGTGTAAATCAAATAATGAATAAAGATATTTATTTTGATAAATATTGTAATTTAACAAATAATGGTTTTGTTTGTGTATTAGATGAAAAACAAAATTCAGAATTATTATTTTTTCATTTAAAATGTAATGAATCTCAGGGGTCGTGGTTTAGAGCTTTTAGTTGTGCAGGAATTTGTTTTGAAACTGATAAATACTTTTGTTATTATCCTTATTCTGATGGAGATAAAATTTGTAATAATTCAGAAGAATGTGAAGGATTATGCATTATTGATTATGAGAAAGGTATAAAACTTATTGAAGAACTGGGAGGGGTGAGTTTTATAATTTGTGAGAACTGTACTGGTAGATGTGAAATATACCCTACTAGTAGTTATAAGGTATTTTTTGAATTTAATAATCCAAATGTAACAACCCATAATTATGATATTATCTACTAGTTGTTTTTATAAGAATCTAAGATAATAGTTCTTGGTTTGTTCTTTAATTAAAATTTTATTGTGTTTAACAAAAATTAATCTGAATCTTTTATGCTGTTAGTTATAATCTTTAATCTTAGTGATATTCACGCCAAGTGTGTTTGCATTTTACACACTTGAAAAATCTTGTTTCTGCTTCATCAGCTGAACGAGTTTGAGAAGTCCAGAAGTATGCTTTTTTATGACCGCATTTAGGGCATGTTGCGATAGTTGTAGGCATTACATCTGTATCTGATTCCTTTATTACAGCAATTTTCTTTTTTTCACTTAATTTTTCAGAGCTTTCTAATTTTATTTTTCCTTTTGAGATATAACTGCATCTAGGGCAGCCATAACCTTTTTTTTTCTCTACTAATACACAACCACATTTTGGACAAAATTCCATTTATCTTTCTATTATTGTTTATTTAAAAAACTTTGGTTTTTTTATTTTAACTATAAAATGACTTTTCATCTCATTATTTTATTGAAGAATTCTATTATTCCTAATTTTAACCATCCTACATAAGGAATTTTAAAAACAGCTGTTCCAATAATTTGTTGCTTTTCAATAGATGTTTCATCTGTTTTGTAAAGATTATTGTCTAAACTTAATTGTCCTGGGTTATGGTCTCCTTTTGTTTGAATTGGTTCAAGTGAAATTATTCTATGGATTATCGGATTTGGTGCAGAGGACTCTTTGTTTGGTTTAAAAACAACAACATCACCTATTTTGTTTTGTTTTTTCCCATAAATTATTATTAGGTCACCTTTTTTAAACCCATTTTGAAATGAGAACTTAGAAAATTGTTCTTTTGTTATATTCGTTTTTTCTAAATACCATTCCCCGCAATTCTCCCAAAAACCATCAAAATTCATTTTTTCTTTTTTTGTATATATTTTTCCACATAAAGTCATTAGTTCTTGTTCATTTAGGGTTATTTGATGATCCATGCTTGAGGATTCAACTATTGCAGCAGGAAGTTCTGTGTTTAATATTAATGAAAGTGTTGGAAAAAAAATAAATTTTATAGTCAGATATAAAAATATGAATAATATAAGATAGCTAAATATTGAATCTGATTTCCACATCCAATTCCAAAATGTTTTTATTTCTTCAAAAATATTTTTAGAATAACTCTTTTTCATATGTTTTTTATGAAAGTTATGTTTTTAAATGCTCTTTTTTTTATTTAATCATGGATGTATATACTGAAAAAGAGCTGATTGATGTTTTAAAAGAAATATGTTTTGAATTAAAATTATTAAAAGATGAAATTAATCAAATAAGATTATTTTTACAAGATAAATGTAATGACTAAGATTTCCTTTTTTTAGGTTTTTTTTATTTTCTAGTTTTTTGAAAACAAAAGATTTAAATAGTATCTATTTTTAGTGTATACGAATGTGTATACATGTTGTTTATTTAAACCAACCTCTTTTCAACATGCCTTAGAAATTCTAAGGCATGACCCTGGGGTATGTGTACATGATATTACCATGAGCGATATATTCGATAATCCAATACTTTGTAAAGAATGCAATTCAGTAATGAAATTAGTAAAAGTAATTAAAAATGGTTTTAGTATGAGGGCAGTTCAATGTCCTAAATGTGGCTCTATTGTTTTACATCCTGTGGATAAGTCAGAATATGATAACTTCATTAATCTTAGAAAGAAAGAATTTTCAGTTAAAATGAGGCTTGTTGGAAATAGTTATGCAGTTAGTATTCCAAAAGAGATAGTTCAGTTTATGAATGAACAAGAAAGAATAATGAATCATATGGTTAAGTTGTGTTTTGAAGAAGCAAATAAGATTAGTTTATTTTTTAATGATTCATTAAATAAGAATATAAAAGAAAAGGATGATAAGGAAAAACATTTAAATCCTAATAAAAAGATTAATAATATAAGAGATTAAAAAAATGGCTGAAAAAGAAATAACACAAAAATTAAGGGTTGTAGAATCTTTACAAGATGATGTTCATAAAGGTATTGCAAGATTAGATGTTGATGTAATGAAAAAATTAGGTGTTAAGAGGGGAGATATTATTTCTATTAAGGGTGCAAGAGAGACAGTTGCAATTGCAGATAAATCTTATCCTGCAGATGTTGGTGAAGGTATTATTAGAGTTGATGGTATCTTAAGAAGAAATTCTAAAACAGGAATAGGAGAAATTGTTGAAATTAAAAAAGCAAAGATAATTACAGCAAAAAAAGTGTTAATCGCACCTGCTCAACAAGGAGTTATTGTTCAAGCAGACCCTAATAGTTTAAAAGCGGGACTTTTAGGAAGAGCAGTTGTTAAAGGAGATATTATTGTTATGGGTGGTGTTCAGAGAAGAAAAGATCTTATGGGAGATGGATTTGGAATGGAAGATATTTTTGGGGATCTTGAAAAAATGTTTGGTTCTAATGTTGGTGGTGCTTTTGGAAATATGGCTTTTGGAGGTATTCAGAGATTAAAGTTTATTGTTGCTAATACTTCTCCAAATCAACCAGTTATAATAACTGAGAATACAGAACTTCAACTTTCTAATAAAGCTATTGATGTTTCAGAAGATAAAGTTTTAGAGGTTACTTATGAAGATATTGGGGGGCTTCAAGAAGAGATTAAAAAAATAAGAGAAATGGTTGAAGTTCCATTAAAGCATCCTGAAATTTTTGAAAGATTAGGAATTGAACCTCCAAGAGGGGTGTTAATGCATGGTCCTCCTGGAACCGGTAAAACTCTTTTAGCGAAAGCTGTTGCAAATGAATCTGAAGCAAATTTTATATTACTAAATGGACCTGAAATTATGAGTAAGTTCTATGGAGAATCTGAAAAACATGTAAGGGATATTTTTACAGATGCTGAAAAAAATGCACCAAGTATTATTTTTATTGATGAAATAGATGCTATTGCTCCAAAAAGAGAAGAAGTTCAAGGAGAAGTTGAAAGAAGAGTTGTTAGTCAGTTATTAACAATGATGGATGGTCTTAAATCAAGAGGAAAAGTAATTGTAATTGGGGCAACAAACCGACCTAATTCTATTGATCCTGCATTAAGAAGACCCGGAAGATTTGATAGAGAGGTAAATATAAATGTTCCTGGGAAAGAAGGGAGATTAAGTATATTGAAGATACATACAAGAAATATGCCCCTCGCAAAAGATGTGGATTTAGAGAAATTAGCTTCTGTTACTCATGGTTTTGTTGGTGCAGATTTGGCATCATTAGCAAAAGAATCTGCTATGAATGTTTTAAGAAGAATTCTACCAAAATTAGAATTAAAAGAAGATGAGATTATTCCTGAATCTGTTTTGAAAGATTTAAAAATCTCTCATGAAGATTTTGAAGAATCTTTAAAAGTTGTAAGGCCCAGTGGAATGAGAGAGGTTTTAGTTGAAACCCCTAATGTAAATTGGGAAGAAGTCGGGGGTTTAGATAATCTAAAACAAGAATTAATTGAATCTGTTGAGTGGCCTTTAAAATATAGTGATTCTTTTAAGAGATTGGGTATAAGGCCACCAAAAGGCGTTTTATTATATGGTCCTCCTGGAACTGGTAAAACTCTTTTAGCGAAAGCTGTTGCAAATGAATCTGAAGCAAATTTTATTCAAGTAAAAGGGCCATCTCTTTTATCTATGTGGGTTGGAGAAAGTGAAAAAGGTGTGAGAAAAATATTTGAAAGAGCAAGACAAGTAGCTCCTTGTGTAATATTTTTTGATGAAATTGATTCTCTTGCTGCAAGAAGGGGATCAGAGTCTGGTAATAAAGTTAGTGAAAGAGTTTTAAATCAATTACTTGCTGAGATGGACGGTATTGAAGAAACTTCAGATATTTTGGTAATCGGAGCAACAAATAGACCTGATATGTTAGATAGTGCAATACTTCGGCCAGGAAGATTTGATAGGATATTATTATCTGAAGCACCTACTTTAGAAGGGAGAATTCAAATTTTTAAGATACATACAAAAAATATGCCTCTTGCAAAAGATGTTAAATTAAAAGAATTAGCTGAAAAAACAGAAGGATATGTTGGTGCAGATATTGAGAGTGTAGTTAGAGAAGCTGCTATTTTTGCATTAAGAAAAGATTTAAATGCACAAGAAGTTAAAAAAGAGTTTTTTTTGGAAGCTCTAAGAAAAGTTCAACCAAGTGTAAGTAAAAGAGATATTGAAAGATATAAGAAAATCGAATCTGAATATCTAAGAAGTGCTAAAGCAGCTTTAGAAAAACCTGTTGTTAGTTATGCTGGTTAGTTTTTTTATCTTGTATTATTTTTCCATCTTTTAATCTAATTATTCTAGATACAAATTTTGTATGCCAATCTTCATGAGTCACCATAACAATTGTTTGATTATAGTTTTTATTTAATTGTTTGAATACTTGTAAAACTTGTTCTGAATTAATGGTATCCAAATTTGCGCAAGGTTCGTCTGCAAATAATATTCCTGGTTTTTTTGCAATTGCTCTTGCAATTGCAACTCTTTGCTTTTCTCCCCCTGAAAGTTCATCAGGTATTCTGTTTTCTTTGTTTTTTAATCCTACTTTTATTAGTGCTTCTTTTGCTATTTCTATTGATTGTTTTTTTGATTTACCCTCCATCAATGAAAGGATATATACATTTTCAAGTGCAGTTAATTCATTAATTAGTGCATAATCTTGAAATACATATCCTAGCTGAGTTAATCTATAATAGATTCTTTCTTCTTCAGGAATATTTTTTACATTTAATCCTAAAACACTATAATCTCCATTTGTTTGAAAATCCATTAATCCGAGTATTCTTAATAAGGTAGTTTTTCCACTTCCACTTGCACCCATTACAGCTACAAATTCTCCTCTTTTTATATCTAGATTAATTTTGTCAATTGCTTTTACTATTATTTCACCTGATTTATAATATCTTTCTAATTTCTCTATTTTAATTATTGTTTCTTTGTTCATTTATCTACCCCAAATTGATTTTAATATACTTTCTTTTGAGACTCTCCATGCAGGGAATATTCCTGCTATAACTGACATTATCATCATAGTAAATATGCTCTCAAAAATTAATTTAACTTGTATTTTTGGGATTATAGTCATAGATTCATAAAATGTTACAGGGTTTAATGTAAAGTAAAGCATAAGAATAAAATAAATTAAAAGTCCTGCTATTATCCCTGCTGAAACATAAAATATACTAATGAATGCATAAGATAATACAATTGATTTTGGTGAAATTCCAACTGCCTTGAGTATTCCAATTTCTTTTTTTCTGTTTAACACATTAATATAAATGATTATTAAAATTAAAGAAGCACCTACAATTAGATTAACAATTTTTGAAACAATATCTATCATACTTATGCTCTGCATTGCTTGTTTAAGCAGTGCATCTGATTTGTCTATCCAAGTAAATACAGGTTCTTTTATTCCTATATTCATAATCTTTTGTGTTACTTTTTTTTCATTGTCTATGCCTTTGGTTCTTATGATGAGTGTTGTAGATGCTTCTTTATCTCAATTAAACTCTCAAAGAGCAAATGTTGGAGCAGGAACAAATCAGTTAGAATCAAGTGCTAGAAACAATCTAACAAGTTATGTAAATCTTAAAAATGCAGAAAGTATTATAAGAGATGTGGACTATGCACAAGAGAGTGCAAATTTTAGTAAGCTAAATATTATCTCACAAGCTGGTTCATTTGCACTAT
>CAYQOK010000001.1:2419-71123 GCA_964419155.1 Candidatus Woesearchaeota archaeon | reverse complement strand
TTGAAGTTGCTAAAAACTTTCCAAAAATAAGATTTAATATAACTGGGCCTTCAGAGGAAAAATATAAACAAAAATTAGAGGTTTTAATCAATGAAAACAAAATAAAGAATATAATTTTCAATAAACCTATTTATAATTTAAAATCTAAAATAAAACATATTGATAAACATAATATTTTTATTCTACCTTCTAAAAGAGAATCTATGCCCCAATCTTTGATTGAAGCAATGGCTAGATCTAGATTAATTTTAAGTTCAGAAACTCAAGGAGGAAAAGAAATTATAAAAGATAACTATAATGGGTTTTTATTTAAATTAAATTCTTCTCAGGACCTAATTAAAACACTAAAAGAAGTAGCTTCTTTAAACCCCTCTCAAAAATCAAAAATCAAAAATCAAAAATCAAGCATTTTTTGATTCTCAGAAATATAAATGGTCTGTTTTAATTAAGGATTTAGAGTTTTTGTTTTAAATTGTTCTGCTAACCGAAAATCTTTTGATTTTTTTAAATATTCTGTTGGATCTTTTATATTTGCCCAATAAAATCCCTCTTGACGGAGTCTACAAGCTAAACAAACACCACAATGTTTATTTATTTTATTAGAATTATAACAACTAAATGTGTTTTTAAAATTTATATCTAATTTATTTCCTAAAGAGATTATATCTTCTTTATCTTTTTTTATTAAAGGTGCTTTAATTTGTATTTGATTATAGCAACTGGATTTAATAACCTTGTTTAATAAATTAACAAAATCAATTGTTGTATCTAGATAACTATCTTTACCTTCATTTTTAAAACCCACGAAAATTTCAATACTCTGATTAGGTTTAAATGATTCTCCAAAACTTATGGCATGACTTAAGAATAAAAGATTTCTACTAGGAATGTAAAATTTAGAACTAATGTTCTTCACATTTTTTAATTTTAAATCTATTATTTTAACTTCTTTTTCAGATTTATCTCTGTATTTTAAAAAATCTAAGCTAATTTTAATTTCTCTAAATAAATATTTTAAATCTAAGGCACATTTTTTACTAAATCTCCTCTCATTTTTTAATGTAGGCTGATTATAATTAAAAAATAAAACAACCCCTTCCCGAATCCCAAGTTTCTTTTTAACATAATTTGCTGTAACAACACTATCAATTCCTCCAGAACATAAAATAATAGATTTTTTTTTACAATTTATTCTAAGACTCTTATTATAATCAATCATATTATCTCTTAATCCAATAAAGTTTATAAGTCTAATCTTACAATATATCTTATGATTAAAAAACAAGCTAAGGACTTAAAAAAAGGAGATAAAATCGAAGTGGGAGGGGAAGTTTTAACTATAGAAATTATTGAAATCTCTGATAGTGGAAAACAAGGAAAACAAAAATGTAGGATTGAGGCGCTTAAGGAAAATAAAGAAAAAGTTATTATTATTAGGCCTTCAGATTATCCATTAAATTTAAAATAAAAATGATAGATATTATAATTACTTCTTATAATGAGCCGAAGTCTACTTTAAGAACTGTTAAGATTTTTTTTAATCAATGCACAAAATTATCTAAAAAAAATAAAGACTTTCAATATAGGATTATTGTAGTAGACCCTTTTTATGAAATAGAAGATTTTTTATTAAAAAATTTAGATAAATACCAAAAAAAGCATTTTATTTTTTATCCTGATTCTGGAGAAGGAAAAGCTTATGCATTAAACTTATTATTTCAAGAATATTCTTCAAAAAATAAAGAAGATATTTTTATTTTAACTGATGGAGATGTTTATACTTCAAATAATGCAGTCCTTGAAATATTAAATTCATTTAAAAAATCAGAAATAGGATGTGTAACTGCCAGACCAGTCTCAATAAATTTAAGAAATAATAAGTACGGTTATTGGTTTCATGTTTTATTTGCAGGAATTCATAAAGTAAGAAAAAGACTTTCAAAAAATAAACAATTTTTTGAATGTTCCGGATATTTATTTGCAATTCGTAAAGGAGTTATTTTAGACTTCCCAATGAATACCTCAGAAGATAGTATTATCCCCTATTTATTTTGGAAAAAAGGTTATAAAATAAAATATCTTGAAAAAGTAGAGGTTTATGTTAAAAATCCAGATAATTGGAAGGACTATCTAGAGCAAAAAACGAGAAATGTTAAAGCACATGAAAATTTAAATAAAATTGTTCCAGACATGCCGAGAACAAAATCCCTTTTTAATGAAATTAAAGAAGGTGCTTTATTTGCTCTGACTCAACCAAGAAATTTAAAAGAGTTTTGGTGGACCATTGAACTTTATTTCACAAGACTTTATATGTATTATAAATCTTTTAAGGATATTAAATCTAAAAAAAATTATAGAGATGGCTGGCGCGAGATTGAGATTAATTCAACTAAGCCCCTTGATTAATCTTTTAATCCTTTTTCAAAATATTTATTGTATTTTATTTTACATTTTTGAATCTCTTTTTTAAGTTCTTCAAAATTTGTGGTGATTTTAGTTAAACCTATAATTATCGCACTTAAATCTTCAATACTTTCACTAACTTTTTTATCTGTTTTAATTCCAATTACAGGAATATTCTTTGCATAAGCATAACCCATTTCCCATGCAGTTCCAGAGCTTATCCCAAAACCATTCATATTTGCAATCAATAAATTACAGTTATTAAATCCCCTTAAATCTGCTTGAGCAATTCTCTTTGTATCTTCAATATTCTTCCATAAACCCACATCTCGATGAGGTAAAAAAGTATTAATATCTAGGGAATTACATAAAGCATCAATTTTTTTCAAAAATTCTCTATCTTGTTTTAATGCAAGAGGTCCTGCAATATATGCCTTTAATTTTTTATTTCCCATTTTTTAATTATATACCTAACTGCATTAAGCTTTAAAAAATATGCTTTCATTAATCTATTATGTCTACAGAAATAGTAATTATAAAATTAGGTGCATTAGGGGATGTTGTTAGAACATTACCTTTATTAAATGCAATTAAAAAAAAATATCCTGAATCTAAATTAACTTGGATTACAAAAAAAAATGCAATTCCGTTATTTAAAGGAATTAATGATGTTGATAATTTATGTTCTATAGAAGATTTAGAAACCAATACAGATTTAAAATCAGCTATCAAAAATAAAAAATTTGATGTTTTATTTAATTTTGATATAGAATCAAAAGCAACAAATCTTGCTAGGCAAATAAACTCAAAACAAAAATACGGATTCAAGGCAAATCAAGGAGAGGAATACTGTTCTACTTACAATCTTGGTGCAGAATATTATCTTAATACTATTTTTGATGATGAATTAAAGAAAAACAATAAAAAAACCTATCAAGAAATGATGTTTGATGTAGCAGAATTAGATCGACATCTTAACAAGATATATCCTTTAGTACTAAGTAAAGAAGAACAAGAATATGCACAGGATTTTTTAGAAAAAAATAATCTTAAAAACAAGAAAATTATAGGAATCCATATAGGTGCAAGTTCAAGATGGCCTTCTAAAAAATGGCATAAAGATAATGTTAAAGATTTTATTAAAAAATCACAAGAATTAGGTTATTCTATTATCTTATTTGGTGGAACTAATGAAGTTAAAGAACAAGATTTAATAACAAAAGAACTTAAAGATATAGGGATCAATGTTATTCAAAACAACCCAAATAATACAATAAGAGAATTTATTTCTTTAGTTAATATTTGTGATGGAGTTGTTTGCGGAGATAGTTTTTGTTTACATGTTGCTTTAGCATTAAAAAAAAGAGTTGTTGGATTATTTTTTTGTACAAGTCCTCATGAAATTGAGGGTTACAACTTATTATCTAAAAAAATTTCTCCAAAACTTAATGAATTTTTTCCTGAAAAAATGGACCAGTACAATGAAAATCTTGTTAAAAGCATATCTTCTAATGAAGTTTTAGAAGAAATAATTAGATTTTTCAATTAAAAATTAAAACAAATAACCCCATGAAGATCTCAATAATAATAACTTCTTTTAAAGAATCTCATTTAATTTCAAGATCTATAAATTCTTTTTTAAAACAAGATTTATTAAAAAATTATAAAAAAAATAAAATAGATTATGAAATAATTGTTCTTGCACCAGATAAAGAAACACTTGAAGTTGTAAAAGATTTTTCAAGGAAAAATCCAAGAATAAGATCTATTAAAGATCCTGGAAAAGGTAAGCCAACTGCATTAAATATAGGATTCTCAAAAGCAAAAGGAGATTTATTAATCTTAACAGACGGAGATGTTTATGTTTCTAATATTTCTCTAAAATATTTAATAAAACACTTTAAAGAAAATAAAATAGATTTAGGAGGTGTTAGCGCAAGAGTTGTTTCAACTAATGACTTAAAAAAAATGTTTGGTTTTTGGGCATTTTTATTAACAAATGGATTTCATAAACTAAGATTAAAACAAACAAGATTAAATAAAAATATTATCTGTTCAGGTTATCTTTATGCAATAAAATCAAATATTATTAAAAAAATTCCAGAGGACGCATTAGCAGATGATGCATTTATATCTTTAATGCTAAACAAAAAGTCTCACAAGACAATTTATGAACCTCGTGCAAAAGTTTTTGTATTATATCCAGATAATCTTGTGGATTGGATTAAACAAAAAAAAAGAACAGCTGCTAGATATTATCAATTAAATAATTATTTTAAATTTTCTAAAACTAGTTCATTATTTGAGGAAATATCAGTGGGCATTAAATCTCTTTTAAATTTAAAATCCTTTAAAAGAATTTTTTGGTTTTTTCTTTTAATTATCCTGAGATTTTACATTTGGTTTAGAGTTATTTTTGATAAAAGACTTTGGAAAAGAAGTTTTAATAAAACTTGGTTAAGGGTAAAAAGCACAAAACATTAGATTAATTTTCAATTTCTCCTATCATCACACAATTATCATAAGCAAATGGCTTTCCATATTTACTTTTTAATTCTTCATTTAAATCAACCTGCTTCCAAATGTCTTTTTTAATTCTTTTTAAAAAATAGGTTTTCGTCATCTTTATTTTCTTATTAGATATTAATTTATCTAAGTAGGGGTTATAGTTAATTGGAATCGTAAACACAAACAACCCCCCCTATTTAATAGGGATTTTCTTATATACTCAATAGATTTTAAAATCTTTTCTCCCGAATCAAATGGAAAATCATCAAATCCAATATGCTCTAATGTTGAAATAGAAACAATTAAATCATATTTAACATTAGGATTAAAATTAAGAATATCTTTGTTAATTACCCCAAATCCTTTTTCATATTTGTCTAATATATCCCATTGTTTTTTAAAGTAATTAGATAACACATTACCTATTTCAAGAATCTTTTTATTTTTATTTTTTAAAAATTCATTTATTATATTATTAATAACTGGAACTTCAACACATCGTTCATTATCCCATGTTGTATTATATTCATTATAAAAAAGAGCATATTTTTTATTATTTAAGAAAAAATAAGAATCTTTCTTCCTTTTTATAATCTGTTTTGAAAACAATACTCTTATCGGTTTTTTAAAAACCTCTTTTAAACCAAACCTTTTAACAAACCATTTAAACTTTGATAATTTTGAGTTATAAAGATGCTTTTTCATCTTCTTTATTAATAAACTTTCTTTTTAATCCTTTTCTTTATAATCTATCAAGCACAAAACATTAAAAACCTTAATTATATAATTAATTTATGGGTGAAGATCTAAAAGAAAATGCTTTAGAAGATTCAAAAGAACTTGAAAAAAAGAAAAAAGAAACTAAAAAAAATATAATTAATTTTTTTAAAAATAAACCATTGGTATTCTTGATACTAATTTTGCTATTTTCTTTCCTTGTTCGTGTTTATTATTTTTCTTTAACAAAAGATCAGGCTGTTTGGTGGGATGAGGCAGAGTATTTATTAAAAGCAAAAAATATTGCATTAAACACACCTGAAACAGGTTTTTGGGAAGGAAGACCAATTTTATTTTCCATTTTATTATCTTTCTTTTATTTTATTGGTATGGGAGAACTATCTATTAGATTTTTTTTAATTTTAATCTCTGTTTTTACAGTATTTTTAGTTTATTTAGTTGGCGAAAAATTATTTAATAAAAATATTGCTCTTTTATCTTCTTTTTTTTACTCCATTGTTTATGTTAATCTTTTTTACTCAATGAGAATTATGGTCGATGTTTTGCACATAACTCTTGGATTATCAGCTTATTATTTGTTTTTATTAAAAAAACAAAAAGCAACATGGCTTGTTTTTCCACTAATTGCAATAGGGACCTTAATTAGATTTCCGACTTTTTTATTTTTTGTTATATTAATTCTTTATATATTATCTACTGAAAGATTAAATGCTCTAAAAAATAAAGATTATTGGATATCTGGAATAATCTCATTAATTATTGTAAGCCCATATTTAATTTGGAATCAATTAAAATTAGGCCACCCCCTTTATCCTATTATTCATGCAGGTTCAGGTGCTCTTGAAGGAATTACATTTTCATCAGGATTGAGTATATTTATGCAATATATAAACTCCTTTCCATATTATTTAAACAATTTACTTTTAATAATTCTCTTCATAGGAATTTTATTTTTCTTAGATGTATTTTTAGGATTAGACCTTGTTTTTAAAAATAAAAACAAATTTTTAAATTCAAAATTTTTAATTTTAATTTGGATTATGATTCCTCTCCTTTACTTTGGTTTTGGAGTAAGCCACTATGAAGATAGATATATTTTTATGATTTTCCCTGCAATGTTTTATATAATCAGTTATTCAATTATAAAAATTTCTGAATATCTTAAAAAAATTCATAAAAAACTTCCAATGATATTTATTATATTTATTTTAATTACTGGAAGTTATCAACTATTAGTTTCTTCAGATAATATTATAAAAAGAAGTATTTCTTCTTATGGCCCTGTAAAAGATGCTGCATTATGGATTAAACAAAATTCAAAACCAGGAGATATTATTTTAACACAGAGTAGAACTCAAAACACTTATTATTCAGAAAGACATAGTTATGCTTTTTCAGATACTAAAGAAGATTTAATTAAGAATATATCAGAACTAAATCCTAAATATATTATAATCTCTATATTTGAAAAACATCCTGAATGGGCTTATTCTCAACAAGGGCTTTCAGAATTTAATTATACCCCTGTAAAAGCTATTAATATAAATAATGCACCTACTTTAGTTATCTACGCAAAGAATTCTTAAGCCTCATTAATTTATTTTTAATATTTTATTTATAGCTGATTCATAATCTTTAAAAGATTTTTCCCATGAAAATTTATTAGCCCATTTTTTTGATTCCTTACTTAAATTATCCCTAAGCTTTTTATTCTTAATAATCTCTTTGATTTTATTAGCAAGATCACCTACATTATTATATTCAAAAAGCAAACCAGATTTATTTTCTAAAACAGAATCTTTAATTCCTGCTACATTTGAACCTATAACTGGAGTTCCACAATAATTTGCTTCTATATTTACAATCCCCCATCCTTCTTTCATACTAGGATTAATAAAAACCCAGGATTCTTGCATAATCTTTATTTTTTCTTGTTCACTTACTCTTCCTAAAAATTTAATATTTTTTATTTTAAGTTTTTTTGCATAATCTTTCATTTCATTTAAATCATCTCCAGTGCCTGCTACTAAAGTATTAAATTTAATATCCTGGTCCTGTAATGATTTTACTGCTCTTAAAAAAGTTTTTACCCCTTTATATTTTTTAATTCTATTTAAAAATAAAATACTAGGTTCTTTTGTTTTTTTTATATTTTTTAATTTATATTTTTTAATACCAGGATTTACAACAAATACTTCTTCTGATTTTATTTTTATTTTATTTTTTAAAATCTCTTTTTTAGAACTTTCTGATAAAGTAATTATACCTGAATTTTTATAAACTTTTGACATAATCCTTCCTTCTAAAAACCAACCAATTTTTGCAAGTATTAATGGAAGCTCTCTAAACCAAACTTCTTTATGAATATGGTGAATATGTAAAATAACTTTTGTATTTTTATTTTTTTTATAAAAAGGTGAAAAAAAAGGAATTCCATTTTCTACATCAACAATAACATCAAAATTATGTTTTAATGAAAATAAATATTTTAATGGAATTAAAAAATAAGTAGTCCATTTATTGCCAATTCTTATAATTTTTAAACCTTCATAATACTCAATTTTCTTATTTTTATTTCTAGAAGTTAACCAAGTTACTTTATGGCCATTTTCAGCAAATCTTTTAGCAATTTCATAAAAATAAATTTCAGAACCTCCTAAAACATTATTTTTAATATCTCTCCAATTAATAATTAAAATATTCATAGTAATATCTCCCATCTTAGACTATTAAATATTATTATTCTAGAAATCAATCTTTAAATCTATATCTCATTAAAGTTAAAAGGGCAATTACTCCATCTCTTCTTCTTAATTTTTTACCCTCTTTTATAGATCTTGAAACTGAAGAAACTGGAACTTCAATGATCTTAATATTTTTTTTAGATAATTTTGCTGTTACTTCAGGTTCCCATTCAAAACGATTTGCTTTAATTTTAATTTGTTTTATTGTTTTAGTTTTAAATGCCTTATACCCACAAGGTTCATCAGTTAATTTAGTCCCATAAAGAAAGTTAACTATTTTTGTTAGAAAATAACCTCCAAAATAAAATAAAGGACTTCTATCTTTTCCAGGATTATGCAGATTTCTTGATCCATAAACTACTTCACTTTTTCCATCTAATATTGGTTTTATAACCTTAGATATTTCTATAGGATCTAGTTCCATATCTGCATCTTGGATTATAATAATCTCTCCCGTTGATTGTTTTAATGCAGTTTTAAAACCTGCGCCCTTTCCAAGATTTTTTTTATGTTTTAACAAAATTATGCCATTCATAGTTTTAGCAAGCTTATAACTATTATCTTTAGAACCATCATCAACCACAATTATCTCTTTTTCTATTCCTAATTTTAAATCTTTAACTCTTTGAATAACTTCTAGAATTGTTTTTTCTTCATTATAAACTGGAATTACTATGGTTAACTTCATTTTTTGATTCTTTAATTTCTTTAATGTCTTCATCATCTTCTTTAATAAACAAATAAATCAAAAACCCTAAACTTATAAAAGAAAAGATCCAGCCTGTTTTTAAAATAATGTGTGCTGTTTTATCTAATAAACCATCAAAAGCAGAATAAACCTGATACTCATCAAAAACAGGGCCTATGGTCTCATCATATCCAATTGGATACATTAAAACATTATGAGTTGATTTTGCAATTAAAAGAATAGATGGATTTACCATTAATGTAGACCTATATACCCTATAAATAGGTTCTTCTTTATTTGAAGTAATAAAAGGAAAATAATATTCATATCTATTAACTGCTTTTATTTCTTTTATTAACTCTGAATTATTACTAAACCAAGTAGTTAATTCTTCCATTGTTTTATTAAACTCTGGTTGATTTTTTATTGTTCCCCATCCACAATCATCTTTTGCACATTCAACATAGTAAACTTCAAGTGGAACAGGATCTCCATATTGAGCACTTTGTTCTAAAGCAGCACCAAAATAATTTGATTCTAAGTAAAATCTATCATTAAATAACCAACCAATAAAACCTCTGAAAATTCTACTGTCTACTACTACTAAAGAATCTTCTGTGATCACTTGATTTTTATAATTAATTAATTGACCTTCACCACTTTCACTATAAAAATGACTATTTAATCCATCAACTCCTTTTCCAAGCCATAATAAATTAATTAAAATTAATAAAATAAGAAGATATTTCCATTTTATTTTTTTATTTTTTTTAATAATATCAGTTCCTAGATTATAAATAAAATAAGAAGATATTGGAACTAGTAAAACAAAGATAAATGTAAAATGTTTTAACATTGGAATATGAGATCCAAGATAAATAAAAGGTACAAAAAAAGTAATTATAAAAAAACTAAGATAATTTTCATGTTTTTTTAATATCAAATAAATAAATCCTAATAATCCAAATAATATTAAAATTGGGTCTTCCATAAAACTTAAATAAAGAAGAACAATAAATCCAGGAAGTCTGTATATGGTTTCTGGATTTTCCTGAAAATTAACTTGATTTCCTAAAAAAAATCCTTTATAATCTGTATGAGGCATCCATCCTGCACCCCAAGAATAAAGTTCTTCTGCTTTTTCAAGACCTAATTTAAACACATTTGTAAAAATTAAATCCATAAAACCTTTATCTTTGTATAATAAATAATTATGAGTTAAGGTAGGAACTGTAAAAATAAAGATTGTAAACCCAAAAATCAAAATGCCTTTAATGAACCTTTTATTAATCTTTTTTTTCTTAACCCCCTTATAAATTAAAAAGATACAGTATGTTCCTACAAAAAATAATGAGTAGACCTTAATTAAAACAGCAATTCCCATTAAAAAACCTGCAAAAAACAAATCTTTATTTTTGTAAGACTCATTAAATCTAAAGATAAACAATCCTGAAAATATAACAAAGAACATCACAACAATATCCATCTCAGGTAAGGTCATTTTAATTAAAAAAGGTGAAAATGTAATCAAAGCAGATGCAATTAAACCTATTTTTTCTGATTTAAATATTTGTTTAACAAACAAGTAAATTAAAATAATTAACGCCGCACCAAACAATGCGGATGCAAATCTAGAACCAATTTGAGTAGCTCCAAATATCTTATAAAAAATTTCTTGAATATAATACCACATTGCCGAAGATTGTCCTAATTCTACCATTTTACCACTTTCAATTATTCCAATTGGCCTAATAGCATGTACTGCATCATCTGCACTTATTCCTATATTTCTAGCAGAGATAATCCTTAGTATAAATCCAATTAATGCTAACATTAAAACACAAAGTTTTGTTTTGTTTTTTGAATAAAATAAATCCATAAAACTATCAATGATTTTGTCTGATCTCTTATTCATTGTAGCCTCCAACTTTGTAAATTTTCGGGCTTGGAGAATAAAGTTTTATCCAACTTTTAAATCCATGTATTATTCTTTTTCGTTCTCCTTTATTCTTCAAAACCTTAAATCCTAATCTCAAAATTTGTTTAGGCCTACCATACCATTCTTTTAATCCAATATCAATAAATTTATTTATATCTTCTGTTGAAAGTTGAGGGTAATCTAGTAAACCTGCTTGTTTATAATCTTCAGTAACCCAGTTCCTCCAGTTTTTTGGAACAAGATAATTATTTTGTTTAGCCCAGTCATATAAAGGAGTTCCAGGATAAACAGCAATACCTGAAAACTGAACAGTATCTAATGGCAATGATTTAGCAAAATCAATAGTCTTTCTACAATCTTCTTTTGTTTCACCCGGAGCCCCAAACATAAAACATCCATGAATCTTTAGACCTTGTTTTGCAGTTTCTTTTGCAAATTCTTTAGCTTGTTCAATTGTTGTTGTTTTTCTAACAGCCTTTAGAGATTTATTAGTTCCAAACTCAAATCCAACACAAGCCCATCTAAATCCTGCTTGTTTTAATTTTTTGATTAATTCTTTTTTTGTGTCTACTCTTAGATTACATGCAAATGAAACTTTTTTATTTAATTTTCTTTTAATTATTTCATCACAAACTTCATTAGTATGTTTAGATATTGCACCTAAGGTATCGTCTTCAAACATAATTTCTTTTAAATAAGGGAATAATTTAAGATCATATTCAATTTCATCACAAATCTTTTTTGGATCTTTTAATCTTAATGTTTTATAAAGCGTATTAGTCATTAAACAAAAAGCACATCTTCCAACACACCCCCTACTACCAATAATAGTAATAAAAGGATTTAATTTACCAGGATCTGGATAATCTTCTGGTTTAATATGATACCATGCAGGAAAAGGAAGTTCATTAATAGGTACTGGAGGTCTTGGAGCATTTATTTTTATTTTTTTATTTTTTTGATAAACAATACCCTTACATTTTTCTAATGAAACTTTATTAGCAAGATCTCTTAAACTATAATCATATTCTCCTATAACTACTACATCTAAACTAGGTCCAGCAATTTTTAATGTATCCTCCCACTCAACTGAAACATGAGCTCCAATAACTACACTAATTGCATTAGGATATTTTTTTTTAAACTCCTGAATATAAGATAGATCATCATAAATACTAGGGGTTGTACAATACACTACTAACATATCTGGATTAAATTTTTTTATTTTTTCAAAAACCAATTTTTTTTCAATTTTTTCAGCAGTTGCATCACAAAATTTAACCTTATGACCAGATTCTTCTAAAACAGCAACAGATTGTAGTTGAAAATCAGGATGTCTTAATGTATATCCTCTACTGATAGTTTGCCATCTAGATGATTTACTAAACCCTTTTACATATTGTGGAATCAAATAAAAAACTTTCATTTTAACTTCACCTAATTTTATATTTCCTTAAAATTTTAGAGCAAACACCCTTAATAAAACCAGCGGTTCCAGCTAAAGATCTTATTGATGCAATTAAAGGTGCAATAAAAATCATATTTTTTTCATACCTATAACAGTAAAATCCAAAACCTAGATTTGTGATATAAATCATAGCTAATAAAATCAGAGGAATGAATAAAAAAAAGTTATTAATCTTTAAAAATAGTTCTAATACAGAAATAAATAAACTAATAAAAAATAAAAGACTTAAACTTCCCTGAATAACAACAGAGCTTCCCATATAAGAATCCTTAAAGATTTTTTCTTGATGACCTCCATATCCAAAAGCTCTCCAATAACCTCTTTTAAATTGTTGTTTAATAAATTTCTTTAAATTATGGGGATGGGGATGGAAAACCACTGCATTTGGCTCAAAAATTAATCTCTTTCCACTTTTTGAGATTCTATAAGAGAATTCAGTGTCTTCCATATCTGCACTAGAAAATTTTTCTAAAAATCCTTCTCCAAAATCTTCTTTTTTATACAAGCAAGCATAAGTTGCAATATGATCAATATTTTTTCCCTTCATTCTCTCATGCCTATAATAAATTTCATAGCCAACATATCTTGCAATTAAATATTCTTTATTTTTTGTTAAATACTCCCCTTGAACTCCAGATATATTTTTATGTAACTCAATTGGAAGGGTTATTTTCTCGATAAAATCATTAGTAGGAACACAATCAGAATCAATAAAAATAATAATATCTCCTGCAGCATGTTTTGCTCCAACATTTCTTGCTTTAGCAGGTCCTGCATTTTCTTGTTTGATTAATTTAATAGGATAATTAATTTTTTTATTTTTTTTATGCGCCCTGATTAACTCAAGTGAATTATCTTTAGAACCATCATCAACAATAATTACCTCAAAATCTTTTTTTGTTTGATTTTCTAATGCATTTAATAATTCTAAAATTGTTCCCTGAGAATTATAAACTGGAATAATAATGCTATATTTAATTTTTGTTTGATCTGTCATTTTATCTAACATACTTTTCTTTTATTATTCCTTTAACCCTATCTAAGAACATTTTTAATCCCCTAATATTCCAGGCCCAATCAGTTAAGGAGATCTTATTTAAAAAAAATCTAGGGTTTAATATGAATTCCTTATATGCTTTTTCTTTTTCTTTTATTAATTGTTCTGCACTTAAATCTTTTGTCCTCATAACAGGATCCAGGGTTAAGGGATTATATTTTGAATAATCCTCATGAATTAAAAGATTATTCTGTTTATAATAATCATATGCAGGAGTATTTGGAAAAGGAATACACAAAGAGTATTGTAAATAAAAAGGATTTATTTTTTTAATTAGCCCTTTTGTTTCATTTATAGTGTTCAAGGTTTCCCCAGGAAGTCCTAAAATAACTAATGTAATGGCCTTTATTTTCATTTTCTTACACAAATCAAAAGCATTTAGGATTTGTTTTTTAGTTATACCCTTGCGAGTCATTTTTAATATTTTTTCAGATCCAGATTCTACTCCAAATGAGATCTCTTCTAAGCCTGTTTCTTTCCAGGCTTTTAATAACTCTACATCAATTGCATTCACTCTTGTACAAATAGCATATTTCATATCGGTTAATCCATTTTCTTTCATTAATTCGCAAATTTTTAAACACCTTTCTTTATTTATAGAAATAGTGTCATCAAAATAAACAAAATTTTTAATATTATATTTTTTTCTTAACATCTTTAATTCTTCAACTACATTTTCAGGACTTCTAGGCCTCCATTTTTGATTTCTATATGCACAAAAAGTACATTGATTTGGACACCCTCTACTACTCATAACTAATGTAAAGTCCTTTGGAAATAATGAACTTTTATAAGGCCAAGGAGATTTAGGTAATAATTCATATGCTGGAAAAGCCATTTCATCTAAACTTTCATCTTCTTTATACTTTTCTGAAAAGAATAATTTATTTTTTTTAATATACGCGCAAGAGCCAGGAATTTTTTTATTTAAAATATCTTTTATTATTTTATGGATCACAATATCTTGTTCAGAAGTGATAAAATAATCAATTTTAGGATATTTTTTGAGATATTTTTCAATTAAATCATTAACATCTCCTACAATTTTATTCCTAGTTAGAACTATAATATCTTTTTTCCATTTTTTAATTTCTTCTAAAAAACTAAGATCTTCATGAAAAGTATCAAAAGCAAACCTGCTTATAACAATATCAGGATTTATAATCTTAAACTTTTCTTTTATTTGATCTAAATTAAGATTATATCCCATTGCATCAATAAAAGATACTTCTACATTACTTACGTTCTTCTTTATTTGTCCAGCACAATAAAGTAGAGTTAAAGGGGGATAAATAACTTCAAAATCCTTATGTTCAAATCTTTCTTCTCTTACTACCGGTCTTTGATCCACCCTTGGAGGATTTATAACCAAAATTTTTTTATTTTTCATTTAAATCTTTTAAAAATTTATTAATTATTTTATCCCAATCACACTCTTTTTTTATATAGTCTGGCCCATTGATATTTTTTTTAACTTTAATTGCCTTTTTAAGACATAGAAGATAATCATTTAAATTATTCTTGGATATATAAATATATCTTTTAAATAATGCAGTATCTCCTATATCTGTTGTTACAACCTCTTTACCTAAGAGAATGTATTCCCTTAATTTTATAGGGGATCTGAATTTATTTGCAAAATTTTTTTTATTATAATTTAATGTAATATCCGCAAATTTTAAAATTTTTAAAGTCTCATTATGGTCTTTATAACCTAAAAATAAAACAGGGACGTGGTTTCTTTTACAATACCTCTTATACTCTTTTAATTTAGGGCCGCCCCCAACCACAATTAGTTTAATATTATTAAATTGTTTTTTTGCGTTTTTATATACCTCTAATATAGGAATTAAATCTGAGGCAATACCTAAAAAAGCAGTATAAACAATTAATATCTGGTTTTTATTCTTAAAATTATTCTTAGTCCTAACAGTGTAATGGTCTAGATCCAATCCCTGAGATAAGAATAATATTTTTTCAGATGGGATTTTAAGGCTTTTTTCAACATATCTTCTTAATGAATTATTATGGACTGTGATATAATCAAATCTTTTTATAACCCATTTTTCAAATATTTTTAAAAGATAAGCAATGGGTTTGTTGTTTAACCAATAAGCATATTCTAAATCATCAATATCTAAAATTATTTTAGTATCTTTATTTCTTAATTTTAATGCAGCTAAACAAGAACTAGGAAGGGGTTTTGTTGCAATAACATAATCTACTTTTTTTACTTTTTTTACTTTTAAAAGATTATCAATACTTGCAATAATCATTCCTAAACTAAAAATCAAATTTGGAAATTTGGTTTTTATTATTTTTACCCCTTTAATTTTAAGATTTTCCTTTGAATTAGGATCAGTAGGTTCTAAATAAATTACCTTATGGCCTCTTTTTGCTAAATATTTTGCAATTGACCTACTTCTAATCTTAGAACCTGTTAAAGGGGCCTGCAAACTCCCTAAAATTAAAAATGTTTTTTTATTTTCCATTATATCTTTAATTATTTCTGTTTTTAAGATATTTATAAATTATTGAAATCAATGGTTTTATTGGGGTCAATAGCCTTTTAAATCTTGATACAAGAATTTTTAATTGAATTACTGCAAAGAACATTTCAACAGAAGCTTTACTGATATTCAATTTACTATCAGGCATTTCATACCAAACAGTTGGAATAGACCTTATTTTAAAACCATTTTTTTTACAAGCATATAAGAATCCAATATCATAAGCCCATTGACTAATTGTTATTTCTTTAATGACCTTTTTAATAACATCTTTTTTAAATAGTTTTGCACCACATTGTGTATCTCTATAAGAAAATAAAAACAAGGCTCTTACGATAAAATTAAAAATTCTACTAACAACAATTCTCCTAAAACCAAAAGAAGGATAGACTTTAGATCCTTTAATATATCTGTCTGCTATAACCCCATCAAAACTAGATTGAACTAAGCTGTTTATCAATTTATTAAATTCTTTTGGAGAAGTAGCTAAATCAGCATCAACAAAACCAATAAAATCATAATCTTTTTTTAGTGCATAAACATATCCCTCTGTAATTGCAAAACCTTTTCCACCCTTTTCTAAATCAAGATATTCTAAGTTCTCAAATTTCTTTTTTAATTCTTCAAGTATTTTAACTGTTTTATCATTACAATTATTTGCAACAACAATTATCTTAACATCTGTTTTAGAAAATTTACTTTTTTCAAAATATCTACAATATTCATTAAGTGTTTTTCTAATTCTTTTTTCTTCATTATAAGCAGGAATAATTATAGCTATTTTTTTCATTTTCTTTTAAATAATATTAATAAGAGTAAACATAAAAACATTATTGCATTTGAGCTCATTAATGCTAATGAAAACTGCATTATGGTTGAGTTAAATAAATATAACAAAACAATTTGCATTATTAAAAAAATTGATAAATAATAAGGTTTTTTAAATTTATTAATCGAAAGCCCATAAAACAAAACATTATTAGATAATGCAAGAAATGAATAAGCCATACCAACATAAAAAAGAGAATCTGCTACATCTAAATACTGATTACCAAATAATATTTTAATTATAAGAGAAGGTATAATTAAAAAACAAGTACTTGCTAAAATACATAATGTTGCTATTCCTAAAAATGATTTAATAAATACTGTTTTTGTTTTTTGTTTTTTATAATATCTTTCAGAACAAATCGGAAACATGGCTTTACTAATTGGAATTGTTCCAAAAAAAATCATTTTCCCAAGCATTGATAAAACAGCAAATTTTCCAGCAATTTCAGGTGAAAAAAATCTTTTTGCTAATAAAATATCTAAACTATACATTAAAACAACTACAATCATTGCTCCGGTAAATGAAAAACTATACTCTTTGATATTAGGTGTTTTTGATTCTTCTTCTTTTGAGATTAGAATATCTTTTAAAAAATAAAATGAAAAAACAAATCCAAGAAGTAATCCAATTAAAATTCCAGTTAAGGCTCCAAAATAACTAAAACCAATTAAAACAAGAGCACAAGCAAAAACAAGTTTAATTAAAGATTCTGTTATAAGACTAATACCCAAACCATAAAATCGCTTTTTCCCTTGTAAGATTCCCCTATTAATTGAAACTAAAACAATTAAAACAAATGTAAAATTTGTTAAAACTAATGCCCAAAAAGGAATATTGAGGTAATTAGATAAAAAAAAACAAAATGGAAAAAGTAATATAAAGATACTAATAGAATATATTAGTCCTTTTTTTGTGCTTTTTTTCCAAAGATTTTTTATTTTTCCAAGCTCAGAACTAAACTGAGTGGAATAATTTGAAAGTATTCCTTGTATAGCTTCAACAGGAGCTGTGTAAATGTAGATAAGAGAAGACATAGAAGCAATTATAGCATAATTGCCTGGACTAAGTAACCTTGCCATTGAAAAATGAAATAAATAATTAATAACATTATAAATATTAATTAAAATAAAAAGAATAAGGCTCCCTTTTCCAACATCACTTTTTAAAAATCTTTGAATATAATTCATTTTAAACTAATGCCCCTTTAAAAATAAAAACAGCAAATATACAAATTAATATTTGTATTGAAAAAATAAAATAAACAACATCTTTTTCATATACTTTCTTCTTTTTTATAAAATTCTTTAAAAAATAAATTGAAAAATGTTCTAAACCATAGATTTTATCATAAGGCATTTCTAAACTTCCATCTTCTAAAACTTTTCCAAAAGAATGTTTTTTTAATTTACCCCTAACCTTAAATATTACTTCAAAAATATAAGGAATAAATACAAACACAGCTATTTTTTCAAAATTTCCTAATATTGCCATTCCTGCAATTAATGCACCAATAGAGTATGTTAATACATCTCCTGGAAATACTTTTGCTGGAACTTTATTAAAATAATAAAAACCAATTAAACTCGAAACCATACAAAGACCAATAACCGCTAACCAACTTGAATCTGTTAAATATGCTACCATTGATAAAAAACTTAAAATAATAATTCCTTGTCCAGCTTCAAGTCCATTAAAACCAGCTAAAAAATTATAAGTGGTAGCTGCACCAACAACACCTAAGGGTATTAAAAAAATAGCATAAAGGATTCCAACATCAATTAAACCTATTAATGGAATATTAATAAAAGAAACTCCCGCATTTATAACCATTAAGGGGATTGCTGCAACCATTACTAAAAGAATTCTAACTCTCATAGCCAATCCTTTTCTTTCCCATCCAAAAACATCATCAATAAAACCAACTAATAAGGTAATTAATATAGTAGTTAGTAATGCAAAAATTTCAATTGTATTTTCCTGAGTTTGAATTAAAAAAGTTCTAATTGCAATATAAGATAAGACCCCAATAATAAAAGAAAAACAAACCACAATACCCCCTGAACCTGAAACCCATTTTGTTTCTAAATCATTATTATGTGGTTTATTCATATCTTTCCAGATAAAATTTATTTCTTTTGTTTTTCTAATCCATCTAGGCATTACAATTAAAACCAAACAAAGACTTATGATTAATGAAATTATCAAATTATAATCCATTAATTTATTTAGAATTCAATACTTTTAAATTTTACATTTAAAATTTCCAATCAATATAATTAGGTTGTGTTGTTAAAAGCCAATCAGGATTTACTACTTCATCACCTTTATAATTAACTTCCCATATTTTTATTGGCCCCTGAATACCACCACCATAATAAACAAATTCATTTAAATCAGCACCTTGCTTATTTACTGAATTAATTAAAATACTATCTTCTGAATGTACTAACTTAAATGCATCAAAGTTATCAAAAGGATCATTTAGTAAATATAACTGAGCAAATAATCCTTTCATCATCCTAGGAGATAAATACATTAATGCACCCTGATTATCTAAAAACAATTGATTTCCATTACTTTGAGCTAATTGGATAACAAATGCAGTTGCATTTAATCCTTTTTTAAAATCAAAAATTTGATTATTATAGTAAATATATCTTAAAGGGATAATTTCTTGCTTACCATTAGAATAATAAACTCCATTTGGTTGTTTAAGTTTGATACTTTCATTATTTTCTTCTACCTCTATAATGACCCCAATAATAGCAGAACTTTCTTGCGGTAAAAATATCTTAGTTTCATTTTCACCATATAAAATATCTTCATCAATAATAGAACCGCCCTCATATATTCTTGTAGTTCCATTTCTGGTCTCTATATTTTTTTGTTTTGAAGATACCATTATAGGAACCCAAGAAAATCTATCATAGTCTTTATTGCTTCCAATACTTGAAAAAGCAGTATATTTTCCAATATCACTAGAATCTATTAAAATATAATCTGCATTATGGGTATGCAAAAATTCAAGTGCTTGTTTTTGATTATCTCCGGTTAAAACATATCTTCCAACTAAATAATTCCAATAGCTTATTGCATTGCCCCCATCCGTGACTGTTGGTCTTTTTGCCATTGATTGAATCCAGTATCCATAATCCCACCAATGTGCAAAAACATCATCTTCTTGAGTATTTTCTCTAACCCATTCCATTGCTAATTGCCATTGATTTGTATAAGAGGATGGAATAAATACAGAGGCTTGAGCTTTAATAATTTGAAAATTAACAAAAAACATATATGCTATTAAAAATAATAACACAACAACAATAAATAATCCAACAGCTCTTGTTGTTTCATCTTTAATGTTTTTTAGTTTAAATATGCTTGAAACTATTAAATAACTTGGAAATATAGGAGATATTGGCCCAAGAACCATAATAAGCCTTATAGCACTCCTTGCTGTAAAAAGAGTTAAAACAAATAAAACAAATAAAAAGATTATTTCATAATTTATTTTTTCAAATGGATTTTCTTGCTTTTTTGAATATTTAAAATAAGAATAAGCTAAGTATACCCCAAATAATATAGAGGTCCCATAATAAAACAATTTACTAATGAGATTTTCCCCATTTAATAAACTTGCTTCAGAATATCTTGAAAAAACTAAACCAAAAAAGAATAATATATAGAGTATTATCAATATAGCCTTATCTTTCTTATCTAATTTTTTAATAGTATCATTAAACAGTACTACAGATCCAATAAAAAACAACCAGAACATTAATGGAATGTTTCTAATATTAGGGCCAAAATTTGCTACCCATTCTGTAAAATAAGGTTGTCTGTTTTCCGCAACAGTAATATTCCACCTTCCTTCAACAGGTTTAAATAAAATTCTATTTAAATCACTTATTTTTTCAATAAAAAATCCAGGACCAAAAAAAATCAAAACACCTAAAATACCTATTAATATTGCAATACCCAAAGAAACAAAATTTTCAGGCATGTGATGTTTTAATTTTTTCTTAACACTTTCTTTTTCTAATAATCTTGTTTTTAATACTATAATATGAACTATTGAAATAAAAAATACTACAAAAGCTAAACCAGTATCAAGTGATGAAATAAATTCTTTTAAAGAAAATTTATCTGTAAAAAAGAATATTCCTGCTAATGAAACCAAAAACCAAATTCCATATACTAATATTTCTTTTTCTTTTGTTTTATTTAATATAAAACCTATTAAAAAAGAAACTGAAATTGTAACAAAAACATAAATAACACCACCCCATACAAGACCCATTGCAGCAGTTGATAAACCAGCAAGAACACTAAAAATAACTAATCTTTTCTTATTTTCAGATTTCCATGCTTTTAAAAATAAATAAAAACAGAGAAACATAAAAAAGAAACTAACAGATTCTTTTTCAGGAATTCCAGCAATTGTTCTTGATAAAAATGATGGTGCAACAATCATTAAGAAAGTAGATATTAGTGAAATAGAATTTGCAATTATTTTCCTCCTTGATTTTTCAAAAAACTCAAAATCAATAAATAACTCTCTTACAAATAAAAAGAAAGCAATCACAGTTAATCCAAACATAATTACAGGAAGAATAACTCCTGCAAAAGCAATAGTTGGATTCATAAACAAATTTAAAAACTTATAAGTGTATGCAATAAGATAAGGTAATAACTGTGTTTCTCTTGAAGTTTCAAATCCCAATGGAACATATCTTAGAGTATCTATCTCAGGAATTTTTCCTTGTTCTACAATTAACTCTGCATATCTTAGAAACAAAAAAGGATCTAAATCAGGGCCCAAGGTCCACGAATCAGTGGAAATATCCCACAAACCAGGATTATCTCCATGACTCTTCATAGGAAGACTCCTAATATAAACTCCGAGAACTAGGGCAATTAATAAAAATATAATTGTTATTAAAAAAGTATTTTTCTTTAATGAACTAATAAAATTTTTTCTTCTTTGTTCAATTATTTTTTCTTCTTCCATTATTATTTATTATAATTTAGTATTATTTAAAAACTTAAATCATTTATCCATATTTAATCCTTTTCCTCAAGAATTTTTGTAACTTCATCTATTATTTCTTTAGCATTTTTATCTCTTTCAATATTATTGCTATTACAATAAGGACAACATATCATTTTTTCTGATTCAAACCTAAAATTACAACTTGTACATATAAATTTAGTCATTTTTTATTTATATTAAATTAAAACAAGGTTTTTAAGTTTTTCATTTCTTAAAATAATGCAGGTGTTATAAAAACCTCAATTAATGCAGAAAAAAACAAAATTCCAATAGCAATTAATATTAAATTAAGAGAATCTTGTAAAATTGCCCAAAATCTTTCATTATGTATATCATGTTTTATAACAGCAACACTTAAAATTCCTCCTGCTAATGCACCAACAAAATAAGCACTTATTTCTGGAAAACCATGAATCATATATCTAAAAAATCCAGTTGGAAGCCTATGTATACTCGATTCTGAAAATAAACCAATTGCAGCTGAAATAACACTTGCATTCCATGCTAAAACAAATACAGCACCAGCACCAAATATTATAGAAAATATTAATGTAAACACTAAAACATAGATATTATTAACAAAAATAGCCACCATTCTATCTCCTGCAGTTACAGCCCCTGTAACTACATTACTTTGTTTTTCTAAGAATTGATCCACACAACCTTGAATATCTGAAGGATTATTTATCTGACAAAAAACCTCTATTTGGGTATAGAAATTATGAGGTCCTGTTGGAAGAACAATATACCAAAATGAAAAAGCAATTATAAATCCAATAAACAACCACATTAAAACAAAAATAGCTTTACTATGTTCTCTTAATAATCTTAGTCCCCCACTATATAATATATCTTTTTCTTCTTCCATTTTTAAAGTGTAATAAACAAATGGAACAGAGAACATTACACAAAAAGTCACAATCCAGATACCCATATGTTTGTTAAGAACCGGATCTCCCATAAAAATCCAGTTTGCAATAAAAATTGATAATGTTGCATAAATAAGCCCTATAAAAAACATTTCCCAAGGCCTTCTTTGAGCTCTTTTTGGATTTATAAACATCTCTAACATTTTATCTTTCTCTTTTTTTAATAAGTTTATGTGGCTCTTATCATTTTTAAACCTATATGTCTCAATAATTTATTTTTATATATACACTAATCCTATAAACTTATAAATAACTTAATATTTATTTTAAAAGAGGTGAACTATGCTAAATAAAGAAGATAAAATAAAAAAATCAAAATTTAAAAAAATCTGTAGAGATATCAAATCCATTAAGATACAAGGAGCTACTAATATTGCAAGACAAGGTTTAACTGCATATCTTTTATTGCCTTCTAAAAAATCTAAGAAAAAATTACTATCATTAAGAAAAACAGAACCACTTTTAAAAAATGCAATTAATTTCGCTGAAAAAAATAATCTGAAATTAAATGAATTTGAAGAACATTTAAAAAAGACTCAAGAAAAGATAAACAAAGAGTTATTTAAGATAATTAAAAATAAAAAAGTTATTTTTACTCATTGTCATTCATCATCTGTTGTTAATGCCTTAATATACTGTAAACAAAAAGGGATTAATTTTGAAGTTTATCATACTGAAACAAGGCCATTATTTCAGGGAAGAAAAACAGCAAAAAAACTTAGAGACTCAAAAATAAAAGTCACAACATTCATTGATTCTGCAGCAGGAATTGCATTAAATAAAAAACAGGGAACAAAAAAAGTAGATATTGTCCTTTTTGGAGCAGATGCAATAACACCTAATTTTATTGTAAACAAAGTAGGGTCAGATTTGTTTGCAAATATGGCAAAACATCTTAAAATTCCAGTCTATATTTTAGCAGATTCTTGGAAGTTTACTAAAAAAATAGAAATTGAGAAAAGGAGTTATTTTGAAGCATGGAAAATTAAATTAAAAAATAAACATAATATTTTAAATCCTGCATTTGAAAAAATAGAACCTAAAAATATCTCTGGAATTATTTCAGATTTAGGGACTTTAGAATTTAATAAGTTTATTAAAATAGTAGAAAAACAGAAAATTGTTAAATCAAACAGAATCTAATGACTTAAAACTTAAAAAAGAAAATTCTTCTTATATCTGGATAATTATTATCACCATTCTACTTTTTTTAATAATTTTATTTGTTTATCGAGATAATGAATCAGATATTAATGGAAAAGATGAAAATCTTTGTATTAGTAGTGCAGGATATTCTTGGAATGAGTCAGTTGGTGCTTGTGTAAGAAACTGGGAATTAAAACCATTTAATAAGTCTATTGCAGCAAAAATGTCTGTTGAACATATTGGATCTTCAAAAGGATTAACAATTGTGAATATAGAACTAGGAGATTGTTCAGGTTGCTTTAATGTTCACTTAACAAGAGAAGATTCACAAAGCATTGAAGTTAAAATAAAAAATTGGAAGATTATTAAATAATCTATTTATCTTTTAATATTTTTTCAGCCTCTTCTTGTATTTCAAGTATTTTTTGAAAAAAATAATCTTTTCCTTGATTTAATTTTTTAATTTGATTATCTATAATTAAGATTGCTTCCATAATATCTCTTTTAACAATAACTCCTGCACCAATGTTAACAAAAACTTGTTTTGAAACTGTTTCTGATTCAATAAAAATTCCCTTCCCTATATTAAAAAGATTTTTAACAGGAGTATTTTTCAAATTAATTTCATTTAAAGATCTTTTAACTTCTATTAATTCTTGAATCTGTTGATTTATTACCTGAATTCGTTCTTCAATATGCTCTGCTTCCTGTTGAATCATCTGAAGTTCTATCATTTCTTCTTGATTATATTTTACCATTATTTTAATTAGAACCTTGCATTTAAAAACTTATTATTTTTAAACTACATTTAACCATTTTCTGAAAATACTTGAAAAAATCATACTCCCTATTAAATAAAAAAATATCCACCAATTTCCAAAAACAGGAAGAAGGTATGAAGAAAACCATCTAAATAAAAGTATTATAGGTATTGAAGTCACCATCATTGGTTTTAATGTAAGATTCATTGTTTTTGGAAGAAACTCAAGTTGTTTTTTTTGAAGTTCAATAAGTTTTTCTGGATGATCCCTATATTTTTTCATTTCTTCTTGAAGTATTTTTTGTTCTTCTTTTAGTTCTTTTAATGCTTTTTGGTCTGAGAAATATTTCTGAGAAAGAGTTAATAAAAAAGATATTATTCCAATTATGATTATAAATCCAATATAAATATTTTTTTCAAGAAGATATCCTAAACTAGGATTTAATACTTTTTCAACATTATCTTTAATAACAGGTAAACTATCCCAATTCTGAGCAATATACAAAGAAATGCTCATTATAATAATTAAAATCCAAATCTCTTTTTTATTCATTTATTAACCTCATTAACTCATAAACTTCTTTAATACAGGATGCATATCCATTGCATGTTGTTGTGATATGTTTTGATAAAATTGAAATGTAATCATTATTCCCAATAATATAGATGTTCCCCCAGTAATCGCACCAAGAACATTAGATACTGCTGCAAGTAATCCAATGGCCATACCGCCCATCACAGTTAGGGGTATAATATATCTATTTAAAACAGCTTCTAAAATTCTTGGATCTTTTCTAAATCCAGGTAACTGTAATCCTGAAGATATAATATTTTTTGCTTGCCCCTGAGCATCAGTTCCGCTTGTTTTTATCCAAAACAATGAAAATAAAACAGAGAAAAATACATAAAATAGAATATGTGTAATTGTTTGCCATAAATAAATAATTTTTATTTGACTGGAAGTTACAATAAGATTTACTAATTGAGTTGAAGATAACCAAAAAGCAAGTCCACAACCATCACTTTGACAAACTGCTTGACCATTTACAAAATTTCCCAAAATTGTAGGATGTCCAACTTTATCTTGAATTAATCCACCAAATAACTGAAGATTTGCAACTAATGCTCCAGTTAAGATCACTGGAATAACACTTGCATAAAAAAATGAAAGAGGCCATTTAACACCATAACCCCTTACCCTATCATAAGAAAGAGGTATTTCTATTTTAAGGGATTGAGCCCAAACAACAATAAGAAAAATTATTGCAGTAGATAAAATTGTTATTCCAGCACCAAGTGCAGTCTGCATACCGCTTGCATCACCTAATGCCAGACCTTGAATTAAAACAAGAACACTTCCAATTGCTTGTATTGAACCCTCGGGACCAATAAATCCAAATAATCCAGTAAATAATCTCCACCCTACACCAGCCATAATAAACAAACTAACTCCAGATCCAAATCCCCACTTTTGACAAACCTCATCCATAAATAATATTAAGATTCCTCCAAGAATCAATTGTGTTATAACAATTAATTCAAAACCAGGTAATGCTTCAATACCTCCCATTAGAACATAAACAATAGCTTCAAAAATTATAAAGAAAAATACCCCTAATTTTTGAATTGCTTGAAAAAACCTTTTTCCTTCTTTTGTTGAAGTATCAATATTTAATATTCCTGCACCAACTAATAACTGAAGTATTATAGAAGACATAACAATTGGACCAATTCCAAGAGAGATTATTGATCCAAAATCAGTTCCAAGGATAACTGCAAGATATTCAAATCTCTTTAATCCTTCAGGGGTTCCGCCATAGATACTAATATTTGCTAAAACAAAAAATGAAATTAAAACAATTAAGGTCCACTTAAGCTTAACATTAAAACTTAATCTTTTTTCAGTCGGACCCTTTACTTCAGGAAGGTTATGGATGATATTAGTTAGTGACATTTTTTTCTTCTAACTCTTTTTTTAAAATGACTTTTCCACCAACACCCTCAACTTTTTCAATTGCTGATTTAGTAGCTTCTTTAACAATAACTTTTACTTTCTTATTAATATTCCCATTTCCAATTAATTTATAATTTGAAATATCTATAATTCCTTTTTCATTTACTTTGAAGTTTTCTAAATCTCTTATATTAACTTCCTTTCTCTTTTTTCTTTCTGAACTTTTTCCAACAATTCCTTGTTTACCAAAATATTTAGTTCCATAAAGTTTGATTATTAAACTTTTTTTATGATCTGCTCTTTTTCCACTACCAGCCATACCAAATCCGCCCCTATTTCCACTTCCTTTTGCTTTTTTTCTAGCACCATGACCTGAAGTAGTTTTTCCATGTCTTCTATCTGATTTTTTCCTTTTTTTCAAATTCATTTTATAACATCCTCTCTATTAATTTGTTTATATCCTCTTTATTATCCCCCAAAACTCCTTTTGGATAATGGATTTTGCTGTTTATTCCCTTTCTTGGAGGATGTAATCTAAAAAATGGTTTTATTCCTAAACTTTCAAATGACTCTCCTTTAATGATTTTTTCAGTTGTTTTTTTTGTATCTAATAATGCCCCTGCTTTTTTCTTATCAATTGCTTTTCCTCTAAATTTTATTAATTTTTCAATAGTTTCCTCATTAATTTTTCCATAAGCAACAAAACTTCTTATTTTTTTTAATTTTTTAATTTCTTCAGGAGTTTCTGAAGCTAAAACACAAGCATATTTTCTTCTAAGTCTCATTCTATAGAGTGTTTCCTGAACTTCTTTACTAACATTCACTAATCCCGAAATCCTTATTATTGCAATCATTTTAATTTTCTTTTTTCTCCTTATTTGTTTTTTCAAGCGCATTTATACAAGCCTTTGCTAAATTAAATGTTGTTCTTGTTTTACCAAAGGTTCTACTATAAACATCCTTTATTCCTGCAAGTTTTAATATTTTTTTACATTCATCTCCAATGACCAAACCGGTTCCTTGTGGTGCCGGATAAAGTGTAATCTCACAACTTCCGCATTTTCCTTTAACAATAAACGGAACACTATGATTTTCTTTACAAACACAATCAAAACTTCCACACCCTCTTTTAACTTTTATCATATTAAGTTTTGCCTTTCTAACTGCCTTAGCTCTTGCTGGAAGTGTTTCTTTTGCTTTTCCAAACCCAAGACCAACATGTCCATTTTTATCTCCAATTACAACCATTGCTGCAAAAGATGGAATATTTTCTTCCATTGTTTTTTTCTGTGTTTGTCTCCAAGCTCTTCTTTTTCCACCACCAAATTTACCTTTTGCTTGGCCTATTAAAAGTAAATCTGATTCTTGCTCAATCATAAGAACATCAATTATTTGATCCTCTAGGATCTTTTTTCCAATAATCTCATCAATATTTTTTATTTTTTTTTCTTTTACTAATTTTCCCAATTCTGTTTTTGGAATCCAATCACTTATTCTTTGTTCTTTTTCTAATACTTCTCTTTCCTTTCCCATAATCTGTTTTTTTGTTTCTCCTGCCATTTTATTTTTCCTCTGATTTTTTTATTTTATTGATAATATCCTTAAATTTCTCATTAAATATCTTTTTTTCATCAGGAAAATTAACATCATTATAATAAACATTTGCTCCTGAATCAACAATTCCTTTTAATGCTGCATAAACTCTTGAACCTTTGGTGCTTCTTATTAAACCAATATCTAATGTAGCTTTTTCTTTTTCTTTTAATATTTTCTTTCCAAAAACAAATCCTGCAGAATATGCACCACTAATTGATTTCAATGATCCTGCTTTTTCTTTAGGCCATCCTTTTTTTAATAATTCTTTTGAAGTAAATGAATAGGGTATACTATCTTTAGCCCCCTCACTTTTGACATACTGGATGATGATATATCTATTTGTTTTTCTAATAACTATTCTAGGCCTTTCTGTTTCAAGGATTCTTCTTCTTCTTAAATAATTTGTTTTTCTTTCTAATCTTCTTTTCTTAATTGTTCTCATTTTATTTATTCTCCCTTAAATATGCTCTTAAGTTGTTAAGGCTTTTAAATGAATTTGCCTTTATTTGTTTTCTTAAGTCCCTATAGGTTTCTTTTTCAATTTTATTTAACTTAAGTAGGTTTTTAATATATTCTCTTTGTTTTCTTACTCTTTTAACATATTCTTGTTTTCTATTATTAACTTTTTTCTTTATCTTTCCAGGCCCTCTTTTAGTTTTTCTTTTTTCTACCTTTTTTCTACCTTTTTTCTCTTTTACTTTAATTATTCCCTGTGAATGAAGTTCTCTAATATCTTGTTTTGTTATAGCTTCTTTTATTTCAGATAGTGATTCTGGATCAAAATATAATCTATTTTTTCCTACATTAAGTACCTTTGCTGCTATATTTTTTCTTTTATCTAATCCTTTCATTTTGATTCTCCTTTTGTTTCATCTTTATTTTTCTCTTCTATTTTTTTTTCTTCTTTAACTTTTTCTTGTTTTTTCTTTTCTGAATTATTTTTTGATTTTTCTTGTTTTTTCTTTAACTTATAAGCTCTTGTTTTTTCAATTTTTTTAAGGAATTTTTTTATGTTTAAATTATCCACATCAAATCCTTTTTTTTGAATTTCCTTAGCAATTTTTTCTTTATTTTTATCTCCAATTTTACCAATAATTATAATATTTTCTTTTTTTACTTTTTCAAGGTCTTTTAAACAATTAACTAATACAGGTAATTTATTATTAATCAATCCCCTACCCCCTGTTTCATTTTTATATCCAATTTCTACTCTTGGAGGTCTTCCTTTTTGTTTTTCTCTTATCTTATTATGTCTTCCAGTAGCTTTTCTATAACTTTGTTTACTTTTTTGTCCTTTTCCTAATTTCACATATGCTCTAAATTTGGTTCTTTGAAATTTTGCCATTTTATAAATAAATTTTGTTTGGTTTTTCTATGATATAAATTCCATCTTGAAATATTCTTCTATCTCTCTTTGTTGGTTTTATTTTATTTTCAAGTTTAACTGCTGATTGTCCTGCTGCTTCAATATCATAAGAAGATATGGTTATAATATCTTTTTCTATTTTAACAGATATATTTTTATCTACTTTAACAATTCTTTCTTTTTTCTCTCCTAAAAAGTTTTTTATTACAAATTCATTTTTAGACCCATCAAAGCTAACAGTCATTGGAAAATGAACAGCACAAAATTGTAATCTATAAATATAATCCTTATCTAATCCTATAATCATATTATAGATATGACTTTGAATTGTTCCAATATTTTTTCTCTCAATTCTTTTTGAACCCTTTGTTTCAATAATAACATCTGCGTTCTCTTTTTTAACTTTAATTAAGGGATTAACAATTCTTTCTATTTTTTTTCCATCCTTCTCCATTATAATCTTATTTTCTTCTAATGTTACAATTATTCCCTCAGGTATTTTTATTGTTTTTTTAATACCCTTACTTTTAACACTTGATTTTTTTTGTTCCATTAATAAAAAAATGCTATAAGGCTTCCTCCTATTTTATTTTCCAATGCTTCTGGATGCAACATTAAACCTTTGTTTGTTGAAACAACAACATATCCAAAATTTCTAGAAGGTAAAAATCTTCTTATATACTTGTCTATGTTCTTCATATTTACACTATAACGAGGTTTTATTGCTTTGCATTCAGTAACACTTATTATATTAATAATAAGATGATTACCCTCAACCCTATAGTCAATATATTCTTGCTTTTTCATTATCTCGAGAACATTTAACAATAATTTTGAAAATCTGGTTGTTCTAATTGTTTTCTTATTTGCCCTTCTAGCATTCATTATTTGATTCATTGTATCTGCTATTATATCTGTACTCATTTTAACTCCTAACTATATTTTTTAAATCCCAAATCTACAGCCATTTCTCTAAAACAATGTCTGCAAAGGTTTAGGTTGTATTTATTTATCATTGCTCCAAATCTTCCACAATTTTCACATTTTTTTACCGCAATCCCAAATTTTCTTTCTTTTGGTTTGCAATGTTTAATGTATTTTGCTTTTACAGCTGGTTTTCTTTTCAATTGTTTTAATGCTTTTTTCCAATCACTTGCTGTCATTTTATTTTACCTCTATTCCTAATTTATCTTGAACATACATAAAAATCTCTTCTTTTGTAACATTCTGTGAACTTGGAACCTTTCCCCTCTTTATTTTTTTAAGTCCAACTCTTTTGCCCTTTCTTTTAAAAACAACACAAACATCTAATCCCAACATTCCAATATCCCTTTGATATTCCATATCAGGAATTTCTAAATATTCTTTTATTCCAAATGAAAACTGATTCTCCACAATTTGTTTTTTTCTAATCTGATTACCAATTGATCCTAATAATCTTTTTAATAACTTTTCTTTTTCATTACCCCTAATTGTTACCATACAACCAGTTTTAAGTCCAGGCCTTACTCCAAAAGAAGGAATTCTTTTTGTAGAAGAACTTTTCTTTATTTTTCTTCCAGTTAATAATTTTAATAGTTTTTCAGATCTTTCAAGTTTATCGTCTGTAGCACCACAATTAAGAACTACTTTTTCTATTTCAATATTTCTCATAATATTTTCTTTATTCATCTCTATAAATTAAGTATCCATTATCAAGATCTACTTGGAACTCTTCTCCAGTTTTTTTATTTTTTAAATTTAATATTTTTTTCTCCCCTGATTCTTCTATTGACTGAATAAATCCAGTTTTTCCCAGGTGCTTACCTTCAACTGCAACCATTTCTAAACCCACTTTTACTTTTATTGCTTCTAATATTTTATTTGCTTTATTGTCAAATATTACAAAATCCCCAACATCAAATTTTTTATCTACAAGTATGTTTTTTCCATTGTCTAGGTTTAATTGTATCTTTTTATTTTTTAACACTTTTTTATTCAATATCCTATATACTCTCTTCTTACTTTGAGATTCATTTATCTCTATAAAAGATACCCTTTTATTTTTGATTACAGCCCTAAAATGTTTATTTGATTGTGGAAAACTTAATGAATCAAATATCATCACAGGATATTTTAAGTCCCTAATTTCCTTACTATTAATCTGTATTTTTTTATCTGCAATAACCTTTTTAGCTTCTTTAGTATTTTCAACTTGCTTTAATAAATCTCTTAAAACAATAATCAGTGGAATACCATTGTAAACTTCATGCGAGGATCTAACTAAGTATTTTGTTCCTTTCCTAGGAACTCCCCAGATTACTGGTGCTGATTTTCTTTTAATATGCATTTTATTTTTTCTCCTTAATTGTTTTTTTATTTTCTAATCTGCTTACCCTTTTTTTATCCTCGAGATTTAACTCAAGGACCTTTAGGTTCGAAGATTCAATTCTTACATTTACTTTTGAACCATCTCTTTTACTTCTTTGTATACCCTCTATTATGACCTTGCCTGTTTTAAGATTAATTAACTCTATTTTACCTGATTTTCCCTTAAAGTTTCCAGTGGTTATTGTTACTTTATCCCCTTTCCTTAATGGAATACTTCTCCTATTATACTTCTTCTTTAAATCACCTGATAATTGTGAAGAGATTATTCTTTTTCTTAAATGAAGAGGAGCATTAGCTAAATATTTTCTTTGTTTTCTTGTCTGCTTACTTGACTTCCATTTGGTTGAAAATTCTTTTTTCATTTTATAATACAAATTTAGCTATCTTAGAGACAGCAGGCCACCTTTCAGCAACTTCTCTTGAAACAGGACCCTTTATCTGAGTTCCTTTTGGGTTGCCCTTCTCATCCTTGAGTATGGCAACTGCATTATCTACAAAAGCAACTCTTTCTCCAGTTAATCTTCTATAATATTTTTTTTGTCTTACAATAACTGCATCAAAAACTTTACCTTTCATATCAGGAACTCCTTTTTTTATAGATACCTTTACTCTATCAGCAATTTTTGCATACTGTTGTGTTTTTCTTCTTACTTTTCCTCCTTTAACACTTACAATTTTTGCTTTTAAGGCTCCACTATTATCTGCAACTTCTGCTATTGTCCCTATATTCAATCCTTTTGTTGTTTTTGCACTTACTGCTTTCATGATATCCTCCTAACAACTACAAAATGAATTATCTTACTTAAGGGCCTACATTCAGTAACTTCAATATAGTCTCCAATATTAATTTCATCTTTTAAACAATCAGGTAGTCTTGCATGAATCCTTGTTCTTTTTTTTGCATATCTTTCATATTTTCTAATATACAATGTTCTTTCAAATTCTATTGTAATCCTTCTTGGAAATTTTCTAATTACTTTTCCTTTAAAAGATCGTCCCCTAGTTTTAAGATTTCCATGAACAGGGCAATCTCTATCTTTACAACTATCTTTATTTTTTTCTTTATTTTCTAAAGGCTCGGCTGTTTTTTTCATTTTTTCTTTGCACCTATTTATTTATTCTTCTATTGAGTCTTTGTCAAAACCCATCTTAATCAAGGCTTCTTTCACTTTTCCCTTGTGTTCGCCCTGAAGTTCTATCACATTATTTTTCACTGTCCCACCACATGCAAGCCTTTGTTTTAGTTCTTTAGCAATATCTTTTATATCGATATTACTAAACCCTGAAACAAGAGTGGTTATTTTTCCATATCTTCTCTTAACAGTTTCTATTTTTATCTGCTGTTGGGTTTTTTCTATTTCTTCAAAGACTCCTATTTCTTTAGGTAGTCCTGATCTCGGATCTATCTCCATGTTTGTTTTTTGTTTTATCTCCTTTATTTAGGAGATTTTTCTGTGTCAATACTCTAGCAATTGCCCTTTTAATTTCTTTTGGTCTTATCTTACTAGATTTTTGACTATTAACTTTTGATTTAATCAATTCTATTTTTAATTCTTTTAATTTTTGATCTGTATCTTGAATATTCATTTTTTTAACATCTTTGTTTTTTAATACAGCCATTTTATTTTTTCTCCTTATCTAATTTTTTTGTTTTTTTGTTTTTTACAATTTCTTCCGGTATTCCTTGTTTTATTCTTTGTTTAACTTCATCTGTTATTTCAATTTTATCATATAAAAATGCACCCGGAGGTAATATACTTACTTTTATTCCTGTTATTCCTAACTTAGTTAGTGCAACAGAATTTGCTTTTTCAACAATTTTTGAACTTTCTCCAACTTTCTTTAAATAACCTTCTGAAAATCTCCATACCTTTGCTCTATCGCTAGGTAATTTTCCACCCAATCTTATTTCAGCACCAAGTGCTCCAGCTTTTCTTATTTTTGTAAGTTCCTTATAAGCTATTTTTTTAAATCTAAGATTACCAAACCTCTCTATTTCAAGAGCAATTCTATCAGCAACTAATCTTGCATCTAAATAAGGATTTCTTATTTCTTCTATTTCAATATGAGGATTTTCAAGTTTAAATCTTGTTTTTAAAACACTTGTAAGTTCATTGATTCTTTCTCCTCTTGAACCAATAATTATTCCAGGCCTATCAGTAGAGATAATTATCTTTTCTCCTATTGGAGTATATTCTACCCTTACTGAACTTATTTTTCCCTTACCTAAAGAAGAATGAATATATCTCTTCATAGATAATTCTTCTTTTTTAAATTCAACAAATTTTTTTTCATCCATTTTATTTTTTCTTTATATTTTTAATTAATTTAAGTGTAACATGGGTTCTTTTAAACCTAGTTCCTCCTCCCCTATAAGGCCTGCTTGCTTGATCTGCCTTACACCAAATTATTGTATTCTGGGTCTCAAATCCATGGTTATTTGCATTAGCTTCAAGTTGTTTTACTAATCTTATGAACTCTTTAACAACATTTTGAGGATATCTTCCAGCCATAACTCCTTTACCCCTTTTATGTCCTACTTCTCTGTTATTCATTTTAACTACTCTTTTATATTCTAAAACTTCTTCTAACATTTGAAGAGCTTTTTTTATGCTTCTGTTTCTAATCATATTACAAACTGCAATTGAATTTTTTGTAGAAATTCTCAGGTTTAATCCTTTTACTAATATAAACTCTCTTGGATTTTGTTTTTCTACAATCTTCTTTTTCTTTTTTTCAGGTGTATCTTCTTTTACTGATTCATTTTCTTTATTTGTTTTTTCTAAGTTTTCAACTATCTTTTTTTCATTTACTTCTGATTTTATCTGTTTTTTCTCTTCTGTCATCTTATTTTTTCACTGATTTTGATGATCCTGATTTTGTAGCGCCTAATCCTGCAGAACCATGTTTTATTTTATTTCTTGAAAGTGAAAATTCTCCAAATCTATGTCCTAACATTTCTGGGATTATGTCTACAGGAACAAACTGCTTTCCATTATAAATTGATACTTTATAACCAATCATTTTTGGAACAATAACCAAATCCCTTTTATGGGTTCTTATTGATTTATTTTTCTCAGTTTTTATTTTGCATTTTTTTACAAAATCTTCTATTTCTTCAAAATTCTTCAATATAGTTATTTTTTCTCTTGAACGCACAAGTTTTGCAAACTCACGAGTATCCATATTTTTTAATTCTTCCAATGTTTTTCCACGATATGTAAATTCTTTTGCCATTTTATTTTTTCTTTCTTCCAGTTCTCCTTGGACTCAATGTTCCTACTTTCTTACCTGGCGGAGAATTTCTTTTTGCAATTTTACTCTTAATTCTCTTTCCTCTTCCACCACCAAATGGGTGATCTACTGCATTAAACTTTACTGCAGATGTTCTGGGCCATAATCTATTCTTTGCTTTCATCATATACCCTTTTTTGCCAGCCTTAACTATTGGTTTAATTTTTCTTCCTTGTCCTGCAATAATTCCAATAGTCGCTCTACAATCCTCATTTAATTTTATTTCTCTTTTATTCGAGGACATCAATATTACTTCTCCTTTTGCTTTTTTAGTGATTAATGCACTTAATCCACCTGCCCTTATTATCTTCCCTCCATCTCCTGGTTTTAACTCAACATTAAAAACTCTTGTTCCAATAGGAATATCTTTTAATTTTAATATATTTCCCTGTTTTATTTCTTCACCACCAATAATTATTTCTTGCCCTTCATATAATCCTTGATTTGCAGGATTATAAAACACTTTTCCATTTAAATTTATTAATGCAATAGGCGCAGTATGTGCTGGAGAGTTTATTAATTTTGAAACTATTGCATTTCCTTGTTCTTCTCTTAAAGGATATTTTAATCTATATTTAAATGCCTTTCTTCTTACTCTATAAGTAAAACTTCCTTTTCCTCTTGCTTGTTGTATTATTCTTTTACCCATTTTATATTAATCCAAACTTCGTTGCAATATCAATTGCAGGAGTTTTTTGTTTTAATTTTATGTAAGCATATTTTTTGTTTTTTCTAATATTTATATTAATCTTTTCTACAGCTCCTTTAAAAATTTCTTCAAATTCTTTTTTTATTTCTTCTTTATTCATTCTTCTTGGAACTTCAATTACTAATGAATTATTTGATTCTATTAATCTAACAGCTTTTTCTGATACAATTGGTTTCATTTTTCTTTTTCCTTTTGTTTTTTATTGACCCCTTCAAGTCTTTCTTCAATATCTCTTATTGCTTCTTCAGTAAATAAAGTTAATCTAGCACCATTTGATGCAATATCACTAACAGTTAAATCTTTTGCATTTTTTATTTCAATGGTATTCACTTTCTTTTTTTCATTGTTTCCTAAGACCAATAATAAACCTGAATTCTTTTTATATCTTCTATTTCTTAATTTTCCTTTTCCAGCTCTAATACTTTTTTCTTGAAAACTAACTACCTTAAATTCTCCTAAAATATTATTTAAAAATAATAAGAAATCTTTTGTCTTTTTATCAAGGACTTTTGAATCTAAAACAAATGGAAAATTTTTTTCCTCTATTTTTTTATTTTCCAGTTTTTTATATTTCATTTTAACTAAATCTATTTTTGCAATCATTGAAAGTGCTGATTTAAAAGCTATTTTTTGTTCTTTTTTATTAATTTTAAGAATTCTCTCAACTACTTTTGGAGGGTGTGCTCTTCTTCCACCCCTTGTACTTGGAATAGTGGCCCCAACCCAATTATATCTATTTCCTCTTACAGACATACTTTTTCTTGGAATTCTTGACATTCCTCTTCCATAATGAGATTTCCAAACATGTCTTCTATGTTTTATTTTTCCACTCGCAGAATATTTATTTCCAGAATCATAACCAGGAGCATATTCTTGCCAATATTTTTCAGATTCAACTACTTTTTGAACAATATCATCTCTTATCTTTGATTCAAATATCTTTGTATTAATTTCCTTTGATTTTTTTTCATCACTTGTTAAAATCTGTATTTTCATCTTATCTCTATAACCTCATATTGCTTTTTTAATTGTTTTTTTGTTGGCCTATATGCCTTTGTAAGAACTAATTGCCTTTTTGAAGGTCCTTGAACACTACCATTTAATAAAATATATTCTGTTTTTATTTTTCCATAATTTTTAAAACCTTCTTTGGGATTAATATCTTTTTCAGATATTTTCTTTGATTCTAAAATATGACCATTAAAACAAACCCTAGTAAAATAACCTGTTTGACCAGCCATTGGAATTCTAAAACTAACTCTTGAAGGATGCCATGGACCAATACTCCCAGGACCTCTTCTTCCTTTTTCTGACTTATGGTTTCTTAGTTTTACACCAAATCTTTTAACAGGGCCCTGAGTTCCAAATCCTTTTGTTATCCCCCTTATGTCTACTAATCCTTTTTGTAATATATCGGAACTAGAAATTTCCTTGGTTAGGTTTTGTTTTATTATTTCTAATTTTTCTTGTTTTGATCCATTTAATGCAATTTCAATTAAATCAGGAGTTTTTTTTATAGAAGTTTTTTTAGATACTGAATAAACAATAACCTTTAAATCATCATAAATATCTGTCTTAGAATCTAATTCTTCTAATTTCTTTTTAGTATTATAACTTTTTGGTAACTTTAATTTTCTCTTTAATTCCTTATCTAAATTAGAATTAATAATCTCTGTAAGGACTTTATTATCCTTATATAATCTTATTGAAAAAATTTTCATTGGAGGGCATTCAATGATTGTAATTGGAATGACAATTCTTTTATTTTTAGTCATTGAATGAGGAGTAGAATCTTTAACATATGCTGATTTCATTCCAACCTTATACCCAATAAAACCTAAAAAATTACAAGAACTTTTATTTTCTTGCAGATCTAATCTTGATATAACATTAACCCAGTTCACTCTAGGAACAAGTTTATTTGCCCTTTTTCTTGGCCAAAACTGCAAACTTCCTCTTCTAGGAGAATTTCTGTTTGTCATTTTAATATCTTATTATTTCTGATAGAAAACACTCTTAACAATTCTAGTTAAGACATGTTCCTGAGCCTGTCCACAAGTGACTGCTATCAGAAACTTATAATATTCAAAGAAATAAGGTATTTATAAAGCTTTTGATGCCTCTGGCTTTGTTTAATAATTCCTTTCTGTTTAATAAGTCGTAAAGAAGTTTTGGGATAAAAATTTCTTTTGTTTAAATAAAATATTATTTTTTAAAAAAAAATTATTAACTGCTCCGAACTTAAAAATCATTTATTATTTTTAGAAAATGGTATTAACAAGATTTTTGCTTTACAATCTTCCAAGTTTTCCACCCAGAACTGTGCGGAACTTGTTTTTTATTAAGACGAACAGACTTACAACGATAATATCTATCTTCCTTAGCGAGTTTTCTTATTCTTTCTAATGCTGAATTTCTGTCTTTAGCAAACAAGAAAGCCATTTAAGGGTTCAAGACTTAAATCTTTAGCAACTGCTGTTTTATCTAGTTCAATTTTATTAGGTTCTTTATACGAAGTTATAATTATTGAAATCATTTTAAAATAATCTATTTATAGAGTTTATTATTTTTCCCCAATTGAATTTTTCTACAAAATTTTTTGCATTTATTTTTATCTGATTATTTATTTTATTTTCTTTTAATGCTAAATCTATTTTTTTTGCTAAATCTTGAGGGTTATCAAATTGAAATAAATAACCATTTTCATGATTTGTGATTATATCCCGAATAGCTAAACTATCACTTCCAATAACTATCATTTCCCGAGACATAGCTTCAATTAATCCTTGGGGCATTCCCTCTACCATTGATGCTAAAATATAAATTTTTCCAGAATCTAATTTTTCTATTTTCTTTTTTAAATCGTAAATCGCCTCAGTAAATTTCACCCTTTTTTCTATTTTTAATTTTTTAATTAGATTCTGAAGATAATTTGAATATTTATCTTCAACGGGCCCGATTACTTCTAAAAATATTTCTTTATCTTGGAGATATTTAAAAGATCTAAGAATTGTTTCTATTTTCTTTTTTGGTGCAACTCTTCCTAAAAATATTATCTTATTTTCTGTTTTTACTTGTTTTTTTAATTTAAAAAACTCATTAGGAATTCCATTGGGAATGTAAATAATTTTTTCTTTTCTTGCTCCACATTTTATTAAAAATGGAATTTCCCAATTAGAGATTGCTAAAATTTTATCAAATTTATTTAGCGTTCTTGGACCAATAAATTTATCATAACAATAAACAATTATTTTTTGCAAAAAACTTCTAGTTATATTTTTTTCTGGGAAGGGGGCATGAGTTACTAAAAATATTTTACATTTTTTAATTTTTTTTGTTAATTTATCTCTTATTTTTAAGGACTTGGTTGTATGAATATGCCTATAATTATGGGTAATTATTATATCTGGAGAAATTTGCATTATTTTTTCTTCTGCGGTTTTTGAAAGCCAATCCATAAAGCTTTCGCCACCTAATTTTTTTGCAGGAAATCGATAAATAAATATTCCTTTTAAATTTTCATAATCTGAGACAATTTCATTAGTCCCTTTATCTAAATTAGATGAAAAAACAAAAACTTCATGGCCTTTTTTTATTAATTCTAATGATTCTTGTTTTGCTCTTGCCCAAACCCCGCACCCTCCTGAAGAAAAAGGGCATACATGGATTATTTTCATAAAAATATTGATTTTTTATTATTTAAATAGATTTGGTAGATTAATTACGGCTTTGTTTAATAAGTAGTGGCTGTTTAAAAAGTATGGACTAATTAGGACTTATTAAACAAAGCCGATGCCTCTAAGCTAAGAATTCTATTTGACTCTCTTTTTGGATTCCATCAATATTTGAGTTTCTTATAATTTTTCCTTTTCTTTTTGCAAGCTCTCTTATTTTTGCAATATCTTCTTCAGTTTTAGGTAAAATTATATCTTCTATTATGAATGTATGAATAATTTCTACTTTTTTAAAATTATCTGATTCAAATATAAAATTTCTCGCTATCTCTTTATTATTTGTTGTAATTGTACAAAAATCTGCTTTTATATCCCCATCTCCCTTGGTGCTTGGTTTTGATTTAGGGGGTTTTGCCTTTATTTTTATCTCCATATTCTTTGATTTAAATGAAAATGCAAAAAAAGCAGCAGGATATTTATTTAATAATTCAATAATCTCTTTTCCACTCATATAACCATCGATTCCATATTGTTTAACACCCATATATTGTTTTTTTGTTTTAAATTCTAATTCTCCTGTTAAATCTCTTGTTGAAACAACAATACCTCTTATGTTTGTTTTTTCATCTTCTAAATCCTCAGCACAGAATCTAACAATCTCATTAGCAAATTCAAAAGTCGTTTGAATTTTATATTTATTAGAAGCAGTACAAGAAGCTTTTATTAGTGCTCTATTTTTAAAACTTCCTTTACTAAATCTCTGAAATTGAAGATGCATAAATTCATCACTTTCTTTTTTATCAAATATCTTTTTAATAAAATTATCCATAAAATATTTTTACATCATATATTTATAAATGTTATCTTAAACTAACTTCAAGGTTTTTTATTAAGGTTTTCAAATCCTTTAAGAACCTTTAACAAAGTTTATAAAGAATTTTTCTTTATTTTATAGATGGAAATACAAGAAACAAAAAAAATTATTTCTATTTTAGGAATTTTTATTTTATTAGGCCTAACATTTTTAATTTTAAAATCAATTATCTTATCAATTGTATCAGGTCTTTTATTAGCTTATATTTTCTCTCCAGTTTATGATTTAGTGAATAAAAGAATTAAAAAACCAAATCTCACTGTTTCATTAATATTTTTAGTTATTTGTATGGTTATTATTATTCCTTTATTTTTCTTAATACCTTTTATTTCAAGACAGGTTATTGATTTTTATTTGTTTTTAACAAGATTTGATCCTTATCCAATTATAAGCAGATTTTTTCCAATGATTTCAAATTCTCCTGAAATGTCTACCGAAGTATATGCTTATTTAACAACATTCACAGCAGACCTTGCTAAATTTGTTTTAAGTGGATTTCAAAAACTATTTTTAAATTTACCTTCTTTCTTTTTACAAACATCCATTATATTATTTACTTTTTATTTTGCATTAAGAGATAAAGAGAAACTAAAAAAATACGTTTTAAACATCTCTCCTTTTTCACAAGAATCAGGAAAGAGGTTTTATAATCATTTTAAACAAGTAACTAATTCAGTTATATATGGTCAGGTAATTACTGGAATCGCCCAAGGTATAACAGCAACATTAGGATTTTTTATATTTGGATTAAATCAAGCATTATTATTGGGTATTTTAGCAACTTTAATGGGTATTTTACCAGTTATTGGCCCTGTAATTGTTTGGTTACCTGCTGCATTTTATTTATTAGCACTTGGAAAAACATTTGGTGGTGTAGGTCTTTTAATATATGGAACTTTGGTTATCAGTTCTGTAGATAACTTAATAAGACCTTTAGTTGTTTCTAAAATGGCTAAAATGCATACTGCAATCGCATTAATTGGAATGGTTGGAGGGCTTTATGCTTTTGGAGTTGTAGGTCTTGTTATTGGACCATTAACTTTAGAATATCTATTTTTAATAATAGAGTTCTATAAAGAAGGAAGATTTAGTTAAACTGCTAATTAAAGAGGTAATATGAAATTTAAAATAAAAAAATCAGATTTATTAATTGGAAAATCTATTGCAATTTTAAATCTAGATTCAGCTAAAGAGCTCCACATTAGAGAGGGAGAAAGAGTATTGATTTCTAAAAATTCAAGAAAAGACATTGCTGTAGTTAATATTTCTTCTAAATTAGTTAAAAAATCAGAAGTAATTGTTTCCAATAAAATCTTTAAATTTTTAAAACTTAAAAAAAATTCTTTTGTTGAGATATCAATGGCAAAAGATCCTAAAAGTAAATTATATATCCAGGAAAAATTAAATTGTAAAAGATTGGACTCAAAAAAAATAGATTTAATAATAAAGGATATTGTTAGTGGTTCACTTACTGATGTAGAAATAGCTTATTTTATCTCTGCAGTTTACAAGTGCGGAATGGATCTAAAAGAAACAGAATATCTTATAAAATCCATGGTTTCATCTGGAAAGAAACTTAATTTTAAAGGAAAAGTAGCAGATAAACATTGTATTGGTGGTGTAGCAGGAAACAGAACAACGCCAATCATTGTTTCTATTTGTTCTTCAACAGGACTGATTATTCCAAAAACATCTTCGAGGGCAATTACAAGTGCAGCAGGAACTGCAGATGTTATTGAATCAATATCTAAAATAGATTTTTCAATAAAACAATTAAAAAAAATTATTAAAAAAACAAATGCCTGCCTTGTTTGGAATGGGGTTCTTGGTCTTTCCCCTGCAGATGATAAATTAATTAAAATAGAAAGGATTTTACACATTGATCCAGAATCCCAACTTTTAGCAAGTGTTTTATCTAAAAAAATTGCAGTGGGAAGTAAATTTATTTTAATTGATATACCTTATGGAAGTTCAGCAAAAGTAAGTAAATCTCAAGCAATTAACTTAAAATATAAATTTGAAAAACTATCTAATTCATTTAATCTAAAACTTAAATGTATTTTAACAGATGGTTCAGAACCAATTGGAAATGGAGTTGGACCTCTTTTAGAGATTATAGATATTTTAAGGGTTTTAGAAAACAAAGACCCTCCGAAAGATCTTAAACAAAAATCAATTTTATTATCAGGGGAACTTTTAGAACTATCAGGAATCTGTAAAAAAAATCAAGGGATTAAACTAGCAAAAGAAATTTTAGAATCTGGAAAAGCATTTGAACAATTTAAAAAAATAATTAAGTCTCAAAAAGGAAAAATCCCTCAGGAGTTTAGTTTAGGAAAATTTCAAAAGACAATTTTTTCTAAAAAGAAATGTAAGATAAAATCAATAGATAATAAAAAAATAAATTTTATTGCCAGTCTTGCTGGAGCTCCTGAAGATAAAGGGGCTGGATTATATTTATTTAAACATAGAAACCAAAAATTAGAATCTTCAGAACCAATAATAAAATTTTATTCAGAATCAAAAAACAAATTAAATCAAGCATTAAACTTTTTTGAAAAAAATAATCCCTTTATTTTTTATAATTAACCTTCTGGATAATTAATTTTTATTTTTCTCAAATCTCCTTCAATACTAATCTCTTCTGTTATTCCTTCTAAATATAATCTTCCTTTTTCAGCCCTTAAGGATCCTAGATAATTTAAAAATCTTATTTTTTCAGAATTTATTTTTAAACTATCACCATTAAATGAAACACTACCAGAAGATAAAAAATGTATATCTTTTAAATAAACATCTTTATTAATTTTAAATAGATTATACTCAGAATCTTTTGAAATTGAAAATTTAGATCTTGATTTATCCTCAGAATCAATAAACATATTATTTATCTTTACATCAGAGACCCTCCCATCTAATCTTTTTATTTCGTTTTCATTTAACTCAATAAAACCTTCAAATCCCTCTAAGATAATAATATTATTAGTCTCATCTAGAAGTATTTTTTTACCATCGAAATTAACAAAAGAACCTTGTTTTATTGATAAAATTATTTCTTCATAAAATCCATCAAGAATTATTTCAGGAAATGTTAAAGAGGAGCTTATTTTAATTGTTTTTTCTTTGTCTAATTTATCTATTGAATTTCCAGTTAATTTTAAATCTTCATAAAACAAGGGTAGAAGTATGACTGTTAAGATTCCTAAAAAACATAAGAAAATAAACCATTTTACTTTTGAAGATTTTCTTCCATGATGATAAAAATCACCACCATTATATTTTTCGTATGCCATGCTTTTTTATCCTGCTTTTTGCCATTGTTTTTTGTAAAAACTCAATAAACTTTGCTGGTTCATCAATGTTAATTATCTTTATAGAAGTTTCGTTTAAAAAAAGTCTAACATTCACAGTTCCATGATTTAAAATTCTCTTAATAAATGGTTGATCTAAATCAAGATCAGAGATTGAAGAAAAATCAACTTCCCTTACATTTTTATTAAATATACTAACACTATGAACTAATGAAGTTTCTGTTATTGCCCACCATTCTCTTACTCTATGGATCTCAGTAGAGTATATTGCAATTATAGTAAATATGCCTGATAACATAAAAGCAATTTTTGAAGGATGTTTTCCAATATAATAACTATATCCTAGAGAACTGAGCAGAGTAATAATCATCATATAAATAAAAAAATAAGAGCTTCTTGATCTGTAAACCTTTACAAGATATCTACTTTTTTTATTTCCTTTCTTTTTCAACATTTGGGTGTTTGTGTCCTCTTTTAATCCTTTCATAAAGTGATTTAATTTCTTTTTGTTTTTCACTTTTGTATTTAATTTTATTTTTTTTAAAGGATTCAATTAATTTAGCAGTATATTCTCCACCTAAAAAATGAGGGAGTATAACATAATCAGCACCTTTTTTATAAAGATCAAGAGCATCTTTAATTTGCCTTGAAGTAAGTAATGCAAGTGCTTGTGATTTATTTCTTTTTAATATATCTAATATTAATCCATTTGTTTCTTTTTCAGGAATCGTTGAAACAATAACAGATGCCTTATGTATTCCTATGTCTTCAAGTAATTCAGAGTCATCCGCATCCCCATAAACAGCATCAATTCCCTGATCTTTTAATTCTTGAACTATCTTTGGATCATAATCAATAACAAGGAAGTTTTTTGTTATTTTTGAAAATGATTTTATTATTGAAAATCCTATCCTGTTATATCCTAATAAAATATATTCATAGCTCTTTTCAGGAATATCTTTTTCTTTTATATTCTTTCTTTCAAAAATCTGAAGGAATCTTGAAATCTTTTTATAAATTAATTCAGAATACATAATCAAATAAGTACATCCAAAAATTGTCATTAAACTAATTATGGTTATAAAAGAAAGAATCTCTTGTGAAACATGCCCCACTTTAACTCCTAATGCAACAAAGATCAATGAAAATTCTCCTATTTGGGCAACAGCTAATCCAGCCATAAAAGAAGTCTTTTTTGAATATTTCATTCTTCCCATTAAAAATATAACAATAAAAGGGTTTCCTAAAACAACAAGTAATGTAAATGCAATTATTGGAATCTTAAGAGAACTAATATCTGAAAAAACCATTTGACTTCCTAGAATTACAAAAAATGAAATAAGAAAAAAATCCCTTAATGGTTTTAATTTTGAACTTATTTCATAACTATAAGGTGCAAATGAAAGTAAAATTCCTGCAATAAGTGCTCCAACTTCAATTGAAAAACCATTATAAAGAAAAATTATTGATAATCCAAACCCCCATGCAATAGAAAACAAAAATAAAAATTCCTGAGATTTAGATAAAAAACTATCTAATTTTGGTAATGCATAATAACTAATTAAACCAAATACAAAAATAATCACGCTACCTTTTAATAAGGTCATTAAAAATAATAATCCTGCATTACCCTCACTACCCGAACTAACCGAAGACACAACTATTAAAATAAGTATTGCAACAAAGTCTTGAACAAGTAAAAATCCAACAGAGATTTTTCCATAAAGTTTTTCTAATGCATCTTTATCAGAGATTAATTTTAAAATTATAATTGTTGAAGAGAAAGTCAGTGCAGTTGCGATATAAAGAGAAGTTAGGGGATTAAAACCAAAAAACAAACCAATAATATAACCTATTGAAGCAGTAAAAACAATCTGCCCAATTCCAGTAACTAATGCAACAGGGCCCACCTCTTTAATTACTCTGGGGGATAAATGAAGTCCTACAATAAATAAAAGAAATGCAATCCCCATCTCAGAAAAAACATTAAGCATCTCTCCACTACCAATTAAATTAAAAAAAGAAGGACCAACAAGAATTCCAGATATAATATATCCAATTATCAAGGGTTGTTTTAGAATCCTCATTATAACAGAAACTCCTAATACTACTAAGATTATAGTACCGAATTGTATAAATGGATTAATCATTATTCTCTTTTTTTAATTACTACACTTATCTAAAAATCAGATAATATAAAAAGTTGTTGGTTTTTAAATAATCTTTTAATTTAATAAAGAAAATAATTAAATTAGGAATTTTCTCTAAAAGTTATTTTACCCTCCAAAGTAACAATTTTTGTTTAGAAAGACTTTTATACTCGCTGCAATTATTTTTGATATCTTAATTAGACTAAAATGGAACAACCAGATACACAAACACAAAAAATAGTAGAATATCTTAGAAAAAATATTAAAAAAGGATATAAAGTAGAAGGATTATACTATGCACTAATGAAACAGGGATATAGTAGAACCTCAATTAATCATGCAATAACTATCTTAAAAAAACAATCTAATTCTGAAACTGAAAAAAATAAAGAAAAACCAAATATTACTTATGAAAATTATTTAGAATTAAAAAAAGAAGATATTAAACCTGAAAAAAAAAGTTTTTTCAGAAGAATTTTCAAAAAATAAAAAATAATAAAAAAAATTAATAAATCTTATAGGTAACAGAAACTCTTGCTGTTATTTGTTTTTCTCCAGGTTGTATGTCTGTTACTGCTCTTTGAACTTCTGATCCTGCATCCATTGCAATATCCTTACTTTCATAAGCCATCCAGGGGCTATAATTAAAATCAGAACTACTTGTTGATACAATTCTTCCAATTCTTTTTCCAAGTCCTTTTGCAATAGCTTCTGCTTTTTGTTTTGCATCTTTTGCAGCTTCACTTAATGCATCTGATTTATATTCATTTTGTAATTCTGGACTAAGCTCAAAACTTACATAAGAAACTAATGCACCCTCATCAACACTAACATCAATAAATTCTCCAATTTTATCAGACTTATCTGCGGATACTTCTATTCTAATAGTATGTGTTGCTCTAAATCCATTATCTTCTCTTCCATCTTTATTCCAAATATAGTCTTGATAAACATTAAAGTTTTGTGTTTCAATGTCGTCTCTTTCTAATCCTTTTTTAATTAAGGCTGTAATAACTTCTTCAACTATCTCAGAATTTTCATCCTTAGCTTCTTTAGCAGTAGAACCATTTGTTTCTACATTAAAATGAATTCCTATAATATCCGGATCAACACTAATTTCAGCATAACCATTTGAACTTACTGTATTTGTAGGAGCCATCTGAAAAAAAGCATAAACTCCTGAAAAAGTTATGATTAATAAAGTTGCTGCAATAATTAATGTTATTTGAATTCCTTGTTTCATCTTTTAATACCTCCTTTCATCCTATAAATCATTTAATTTTTTCCAATTTAATATTAAAAAAATAAATAATCCGAAAAAAGCCCCTATAATAAACCAAATTCCTATATCTAAATTTAATATTTTTGTAATTAAATCTACCCCATTATCACTAACTTGCATAACAGAATCTTTAGCCATTAATACACCTTCTTCTGAATAGCCCCTAACTGCAATATTATTGCCTTCAGATAATAGACCTGTATCATAAACATTAAAGTCTTTTTGTACTATTAAGCTCTTATTTTTAATAGAGTCAAAAACTTTTAATCCAAGACCAATAACACTTGAAATTAATACAGTGGGCAAAATTTTTATTATTTTACTTCTAATTGATTTTTTAGGACTTATAATTATTTTTTTATTAGATACCCGGTATAACGAAATTCTTTTTCCCCTTATACTCCAAAAAAATTCCTTTGTTTTTTCAATTAATCCAGTATCAATTAATTTTTTTAGATTATAATCTATTGTATTTAATCCAATATTTAATTTTTTTGCAATATCACTTGCACTTAATCCACTATCCCCCTCTGTTTCAGATAATATATCAATAATTTTTTTACAAGTTTTATTACTTAATGCCTCAGAAACTCTTTTTATTTGTTTTTCATCATCTAAAGATATTAAAATATTTTTTTCAGCCATAAGAATTATAATTTATATTACTTTATAAATCATAAGATAACTTCAAATAGATTTGAAGTTAATTGAATTTAAATAAATCTTCTATACTTTTTGCTTTTAATGCTTTCTTAATTTTATAAGCTAATTCAAGAGAAGGATTATATCTTCCCTGTTCTAATGCATTTATTGTTTGTCTAGTTACTCCTACATTATTTGCTAATTCTTCTTGGGTCATTTTTAATTTTTTTCTAAATTCTTTTATTTTTATTTTCATAGTTTCTCTTAATTTTTTCTATCTAAGTAATAATTAGATGCAGCTTTAATTATTACTCCAACCAATAAAGCAGAAACAATCCACCAATTTACAAATAAATTTTGGTTTAATGCACTTGTAATTGTTTGGTAAAGAATAGCCAAAACTAATACAGTCATTACACCCCATAACGCATTTCTTTCTGCAATAGCTTCATGAATTTTCTCTCTTTCATCTTTATCTATTCTTCTCATAATATCAACAATTTCTATTAATAAAAATAACATCCATATTCCTGTTGTAATTAATCTTGTTTGAAATGACCAATACGGAATAAATTGAAATACCATCAAAGGGATTATTAATATTAAGATATGTACAAGTCCCCTCCAAGATTTAATACTTAACCCCCATCCGCCATATTTTCTTCTTCCAAACCATTTTGGATTTCCAAAAACCATTTTAATAATACCTCAAAAGGATTTTATAAGAAATAGCATAAATTAATATAATCCCGCAAGCAAAATAACTCATAAAATAAGAATAGGGAATTGTAATTGGTTTAATCCCATCTATAATCATAACAATAAAAGCTATTAAAATTACTGAAAGATAAGTTATCCCTAATGCTTTAGAAGATATAAACTGCATTCTTTCATCAACAATTTTTTTCTTTTTAGATACTAATTGCAATGTAGTTACTGTTAGCATAATAAAACCAACATAAATAAGCCAGGTTCCAACTGAAGAAAATCCTAAAAATTCATTTCCAATATTATAATGAAGAGTTAACAAACCTGCTAATATTAATAAAACTGCAAATCCATATCTCCATACTGTCCCTGTTTTATTTTTTGTTATCATAAAACGTAATATATTTCTTACTATTTAAATGTTTTGTTTTTGTAAAAAATATATTACGTTTATTTTTGATTGCTTTTTTTATCAGAAATAGTTTTTTCTTTTTCCAATGATTTTATTTCTTTATTTATATTTTTTGAAACTTCTATTAATGCTTTTTCAAAATCTTCTTTAGATATTGTAAGGGTTTCTTGTTTTTTTTGTTTACTATAATATCTTTTTATTGCATTAATTCCTGCATTTCTACATATGGACTCAATTTCTGCACCTGTCCAATTTTCTGTTTTTTTAACATAATCTTTTATGTTTACATCTTTATCTAATGGCATTTTTTTTACATGAACTTCAAATATTTTCTCTCTTGTTTTCTCGTCTGGAATACCTAATTCTACAATAGTATCTATTCTTCCAGGCCTTAAAAGAGAAGAATCAATTAAGTCTTTTCTGTTTGTAGCAGCAATTACAATAACTTTTTCTAATTCTTCTATTCCATCTAATTCTGTTAATAATTGATTAACAACTCTTTCAGTTGAATCTGATAATGAAATTCCTCTTTGTTTAGATATTGAATCAAATTCATCAAAGAAAATAATTGCAGGTGCAACTTGTCTTGCTTTTTTAAAAATCTCTCTAACATGTTTTTCACTCTCACCAACCCATTTACTTATTAACTCAGGCCCTTTAACAGATATGAAATTTGCATTTGATTCATTTGCAACTGCCTTTGCTAATAATGTTTTACCAGTTCCAGAAGGTCCGCTTAATAAAATTCCTTTTGAGGGCCTTATTCCTGCCCTTTCAAATAAATCAGGCCTTATCAAGGGAAGTTCAACTAATTCTCTTAATTTTTCTTTTGTTTCTTCTAATCCACCAATATCCTCCCAAGTAGTATTTGGTCGATTAATTAATACCTCTCTCATCGCAGAAGGCTCTATTGATCTTAAGGAATCTAAAAAATGTTGTCTATTTACTTTTATTTTATCTAAGATTTGAGTAGGAACTTTTTCTTCAATGTTTTTTAATTGTGTAAAATAAGGTTTAATTGCCTTAAGTGCAGATTCTTTGCATAAAACCTCAATATCTGCACCTGTAAAACCAATGGTTTTATAAGCAATCTCTTCAAAATTTACATCTCTATCTAATGGCATTCCTCTTGTATGAATTTGTAATATCTCTTTTCTTCCGATTTCATCAGGAGAATTAATCCGTAGCTCTCTATCAAACCTTCCCGGTCTTCTAAGTGCTTCATCAATATCATCTGGCCTATTTGTAGCAGCCATAACAACAACTTGCCCTCTTGATTTAAGTCCATCCATTAGTGTTAACAACTGTGCAACAATTCTTTTTTCGGTTTGATCAATTCCCTCACCTCTTTTAGGTGCAATAGAATCAATTTCATCAATAAAAATAATTGCAGGAGCATTTTTTTCAGCTTGCTCGAAAATATCTCTTATATGTTTTTCAGATTCTCCATAAAATTTAGAAACAATTTCAGGACCTGCAATTGAAAAAAATGAAGAATCTGTTTCAGATGCAACTGCCTTTGCTAAAAGAGTTTTACCAGTTCCAGGAGGACCTGTTAAAAGAACACCTTTTGGTGCACCAACACCTAATTTTTGAAATACTTCTGGATGTTTCATTGGAAGTTCGACCATCTCTCTAACTAATTCTATTTCATTTTTCAATCCACCAATATCTTCATAACTTATTCCAGTTGCTTTTAAATCCCCCACATAGGGATTTGAAGAAACAATTATTTTTGTTAAAGGAGTTACAATTACATAATCTTTGGGATCAGTTTTAGAAACAACATACCCCAGTCTTGTTCCAAAAACATCTATTATTGTTTTATGTCCCTGTTTTAATGGTTTATGTAATAATTTTGAATGAAAATATTCAGTAGGATCATCAGAAAATTGAATCTCTTGAAGCGGAGACAATGTTATTTTTTTAGCTTCTTGTATTTTTGTTTTAAAAATTTCTATTTTATCTCCAATAGAAGCCCCAATATTTGACCTTGTTGTACCATCAAGCCTAATGATTTTTTTATTAAAATCATCTTTTATAGATCTCATTGCCTTAACAACAGTTGATTCTTTTGCTTTTATTTCAATTATCATTCCAGAAAGCAATCCAAGCTCGTTCATTATATTTGAGGGAATTCTAACAATTCCTTTATCAATATCTTCCTGTAAACTTTCAGTTACTTCAAGTTCAGTTAACTTTAATTTTTCTTGAGCCATTTTTATTTTCTCCTTGTTTATTAAGTATTATTTCTAAAACACCATTATTAAAATAGTGTTGCATGCTTTCAATATCAACTATATTTGGTAATCTTTTTTTAATCAAAATTCCTTTCCTTAATTTTTGATTTAAATAATTTTGCATATCTTCTTTATTTGATTTTTTAGCTGAAATCTCTAGATTCATTCCAGTTATCTTAACAGAAACATCTTTTTCATTAAATCCATAAAGTTCAAATACAAGATAAACCTTTCTTTCATCTTCTATAAAATCAATGATCCTATCTTCATCTTCTCCTTTAATAAATTGTTCTCTTCTGGATTTTCTAACTGGAGATCCTCCAAAAAATTCTCTTACAATGCTGTCAAATGTATCATCTTCATCAAAAAATCCCATTTTTATTCTCCTTTAATTTTAATTGTTTTTTTATTTTTTAAATTTTGCTTTTTTATTATTCTTTAATCTAATACTTTTCTATTTACAAATCCAACCTAATTTATTCAGTTAACTATATTGGGAAATTAAAGAGTGGTTAAAACCAAGTATACTCTTTTAAATTATTTTCTGTATAAAATTTATTTCTTTTAAAATCTTCTTTTGCTATATTATTTTATATTTTTTTCCCAAGCAAAATTTTTATAATTTTTAAAATTAACATAAGTATTTAAATCTTTTGTTTAAATAGAAATGATTTATACTAAAGGTAAACTGTATCGATTTAATTCAAAACATTTAAATATAGAATACCCTTATCAAATAAATGAGACAAAGAATAACTATAAAAAATTTAGATAAACCTAGAGAAATAAATCTTAAAGAAAATGTTAGATGGATCTGTAATAGTCTTGGATTGATGAATGGAAGGGACACTGAATGCATTTCTTTTAAGGTATTATATGAACTTCTTAACTTAGTCTCAGAACAAGATTTAGTTTCAACAGAAGTTATTTCAAAATCATTAAAATTAGAACCTTATGTAATAAATCACCATGTTAGGGGGCTTATGGAAAGTGGAATAATCATAAGAGAAAAAAGAAAGATTGCATTAAGGGGAAAGTCATTATCAGGTGCAATTGAAGAATTAAAAAAAGATTCAGAATTAATGTTTAATAGATTATTAGAAGTTTCTAAAAAAGTAGATAATTCTTTTGAATTATAACCTAAAATTTTGTCTTGGTCGGAAATTAGGGTTTCTTCTAAAATTTCTGCTTTCAAATCCTCTTCTGTCTAAGGGTCTTAAAACTCTCCTCTGCATAGGCATTACTTGTTGTTTTTGAGTAGGATTATCTGGTTTAAAAGTTGAGTTATCTAATTGCCCATTCTTTTCAGAATTTTCTTTTTTCTTTTTTAAGAAAATCCAAATAAGAATTCCAATAACAATTAAAATTAAAACAATTATTAAAATATAATAAATCCATTTATTATTTTTATTATCTCCTGAATCTTTATCATCATCTTTAAACTCCATGATCTCCTGATCTTTTTCTAATGGATTATTTTTTATATTATCCTCTATAAAATCACTTGTTGGAAGTAAAACATCAGGTTCCGGTTTCTCATCATTATCTGTATCTGAGCTTTCATTATTTTCCGCTTCAGGAGTTTGTTCTGAAGTAGTCATATTTTCATAATCTTTTTTTTCAATTAATTCATAAGTTGTAAAATGGGGTACTTCTACTTCTAATATGTTATTTCTATAATTTATTATTTTACATTCACTACAATTTTCTCCATCCATTAAAATTATTGGCTCATTTAAATTTATATTTTTAAAAGTGATTATTGCTGTTTTATTTAATTCAGGTATTTCATGACTTTTTATAGTGACTTTTTTATTTTCTAAAATAACATTATTTTCAATATCTAAATTTCCTTCTGCCCTTTCTACTTTAACTATATTTTTAAATAATACACTAGCATTTGAATTTGATATCTGAAGATTTTCTACAATGCCATTGATTTTTGTTTGAGAATATATTTTTCTATAATCTCCCCAATTTGGAATAATACATCCACTTTGAGATACATTCATTCCCCTAGGTGTATTTGGACATTGGTCTAGAACATTAACTACCCCATCCCCATCAGAATCATTCTCTAAATCAGGTTCGGATATTACTTCAGGAGCAGTAACTGAACAAGAAACTATTTCAATATCTTGATGTTCGACTCCTTGATAACATTCATTTATTTTTACCCATGTCTTTAATTGATTTCCATTAGTACATTCTCCAAGAGAATAATCCCAATCTTCTCCTGAACAGATTTTCTTAGGACTATCGCTAATCATCAAAACAGCATCAATTCCGCTTCTAGTGAACTTGTAAATATCTCCTAAATCCTTGGAAGGAATGTGAATTCTTATTTTATTAGTTTCAAATGATTGCTCTGTAAAATTTATTGTAGAAATACAATATCCTTTGTTTACCCCATTCCATAAAACTTTCCATGAACTTCCATCCCAAGCTTCAATTTTATCTATAACCATATAACTTCCGTATAAAACTAGTGCATTAGGAGAAACACTTTCTTCATAATCTAAAACAATACTTGATTCAGGAATCTTTGCTGTTGTGGACAGGGTCCACATACTCTGAGGATCAATATTTCCATAACAAGTAAATTTATCTGATGGGGTTCCAATAACATTATTTTTATCTGAGTTTTTTGCCCATTGATATTTCACATCTTTTTTAAAACAATCATTTCCTAATGCAATTTCATTTTCATAACAACAACTTGCACCATGAAATCCATCTTCCATATAGATTTTATCTTCTCCACAAAATGAACAATAAGGGCACAAATCCGGTATTTCTTTTTTAGCTAAATCCACTGTATTTGAAACTACAACACCCTCGGGTGTCCAATCTCTTGAAGAAGAAGGAGATACTTTTGGCCATACCTGTCCTTTCCAATTATAATAATCAAAATTTCTTCCATTAGTGCTGAACATCCAGGGATTCCAAAAATAAATTCCACCTGCCCCTGCCTTTAATCCATCTCTCCAAAATACTCTTTGTTTAGAAACATCATTAGGATCCCAACCACTAGTCATTTTCCTTAAATTAATACAATAATAAGGAGTATAAGAAGAAGTATAAAGGCCAATTATAACTTTATTTGCAGGTTTATGAGCATTATAATTTGCTATTTCCCAAAGATTTGGATTATTAACAACACAAGGAATACTATATCCAAAATCTGCCCATACAACATATTTTCCTAATTCATTTTTTTCTCCAAAATAAGTATTAAATGCACTACCCCATCCATTAAAATTTCTACTATACCCTACTAGAAAAATAAGCAATTCTGAACCTTCTTTTAATATAGGAAGAACATTTTTATAAATATCCAGGTATCCATAGTTCGAAGCATCATCGCCATAAGTTGCTTTAATATTTTGATAAGTGTTTATTAAAGGAAGACTGTCCCTGTATTGCGGTCCAAAAGACATCCGACTATTAAATGCTAAAAAGTGATTTATATTTGAGTTTTCTGTTTTCTCATAAAAATCAATAACCTCTTGCCATTCTGATGCATCATCATTAGTTTCTGAATGATACCACCTATGATTAAGAAATCTATAATAATTCATGTTTAATTCTTTAGCAACTCTTACTGCATCAAGAGAAGAAAATCCAGGTGACATGTCTAATGTAAATATATAAAATCTATATTCACAACTATCTGCACAACACATAGAAGTATCATTTGAATTTTTCCATGAAGTAGTACACACCTCTCCGACCTCACATTTTGTTCCAGTACTTTTGCAACTTGGAAAATTATATACTTCATCTTTATTTCCTATAATTTTTACAGCATAGATTCCGCCGAATTTTCCAATAGGGGAAGTAATTCTATATTTATTTGATTTAAAATCTATTTGTTTAACATTCATTTCAGTAATGCAATTACTTGATTCCCCCATCCAAATTATCTCCCAATCAGTTCCATTCCAAGCTTCTAATTTTGTAAACCAAGAATCAATTCCATAAACAATTGCTTTTTTTGGATAAACTGGTGTTTGAAACTCTAAAATTATTTTTCCAGAGGATGTATCAGTTGATTTTTTCCAAGCACCATTAAAATTAGTTTTAGAACAAGAATAACTTGATTCTCTATTTGACAAAATATTTCCAATTGTTCCAGAGTTAGTATCTGCCTTTATTGGATATTGGGTAATTTCTGATAATAGATTATCATTTGAATCCGAGGTCATTTGAACATTATCTGATGTTTGTTTTTTTAAAAAATTATCAATTTCATTAAACCATCTTTGAGCCAGCGTATTATATCCATTAGGAGTAAAATGAACTCCATCATTTGATGCACCAGAACAATCAATAACAGATATGTCTTTTCCCTGAGAATTTAATTCAGAGGTAATTGTTTCAATACCATTTCTAAATACCTTAAGGGGTGTTTGTGAATTACTAGGTGTTGTTGGTTTTGCAATGATAATCTTAGCATTTGGTTTTCTTTGAATAATATCATTTAACAGACCCCTTAATTCAGAAACCCAATATTCTGCTTTTTGATTAGATATCGGACCTCTACCTGAAACCGGTTGAACAGAGACCCACATATCATTTGCACCAATCATTATTAATATAATATCTGGGTTTGTTTTTTCTATTATTCCATTATTTATTTTTTGTCTTGTTCCTGCAATTCCAATACCACTTGTTCCTTCATGTTGTTTATCTTGAAAATTTCCATCTGATTTTGAACCAACAAAATTAACTTTATATCCTGCATTTGTTAATAACTCAATTAGTTTTTTTCTATATCCATCGCAATTTGTTAAACAACCAACAGGATTTCCAACTCCAACAGTATTTGAATCCCCAATAGCAAGAATATTATAAGTTTTTGAAATCTCAGTTACTCTTCCAGTTGTTTTAAGTTGATCTGAAAGAACTAAAAAAAGAATACTTGATACTAATATTAATAATAAGATGATTATAACTATTAATTTAAAATTCTCTTTTTTCCCTCTTTTTTTCATAACTTTAACTAACTACTAATATTTAAAAAGATTTGTAAGAAGACTATACTGATCTAAAGAATAAATTTAGGGCCGCTAGAGAAAAGAAAAACTTCTATTTACCCCTTCTTTTGAAACTTCATTATTAAATTATTTAGAAGAAGAATCAGGTAATAGGGGAGTTAATTTAGTTTATTTGTGTCAGAATAGAATTAGGCGTAATTTATAGAATATTTTTTCTTGCATTTGAATGATATTAAAATTTCTGTGGATAAGTAAAAAGCATTGCTTTTTTCAAAAATATAAGATACTATAAAAAAAGCGCCCCCACCCGGAATCGAACCGGGAAGCCCATAGGGCCCGGCTCTCAAGGCCGGTGCAATACCATTATGCGATGGAGGCTTAATTATTCTAACATTAAATGATTTATAAACATTCTTCTTTTGAATTAATAATAAATTATAACTCTATTGGATAATGCTTTTATACTTATCAAAACTTAATACCTTATGATAGACTATAAAATAAAATATCCAAAATTAGTATTATTTGTTCTTAGTATTGTAATTGCAATTGCTTTATTTAATCAAGGAAATAATTCTTTTGTATTTCAGGATTTTATCCTTTCATTTGGATTTATTGGAATTTTTTTAGGAGGATTTTTTTATTCTTATGGATTTACTTCTGCACCTGCAACAGCAGTATTACTTGTTTTTGCAAATGATTATAATTTGATATTAGCTGTTTTAATTGGGAGTATTGGTGCTTTAATTAGTGATGTTCTAATATTCAAATTTGTTAGACATTCATTTATGGATGAGATTAATAATCTTAAAAAAGAAAAATCAATTAAAAAAATAGAAAAACAAAGTAAAAAGTTTTTTGGAGTTAATCATAAATACATAACTTATTTTGTTTCTAGTTTTTTAATTGCATCTCCCCTTCCAACAGAAATTGGTGTTAGTATGATAGCAAGCATTAAAAAAATCTCTTTAAAGAGATTTATAACCCTTGCTTATATACTACATACATTGGGGATTTTAGTAATTTTATTAATTGGTAATAAAATCTAAATAAGTTATATTTATTTAAGAAAAATTTTTTAAAAATTCAATTAAATTACAGAAAGTGCTAACTAATAGTGGTTAGGTTAAAAAACTAAAATAAATTTACCTAACCAAATAATGCTGAAAGTCCTTCAGCAGCAGCTTCTGTTTTTGTTTCTTCTTTAACTTCTTCAGCTGGTTTTGCACTTGTCTCAGAACTTCCTGCACTAGGTGCAGCAACGCTCATAACAGCAGCATTTTCAAGTTCTTTAGCAATATCAATTCCCTTCAAAGTTGCTACTAAGGTTTTTATCCTTGATTCATCTGCTTGTCCACCAGCAGCTTCTATAACTTTCTTTAAGCTATCTTCACTAATTTCTTTTTCAAGCTTATGTAAAAGAAGAGCTGCATATATGTTTTCCATTATTCACTTTCCTCCTTGTTATCTTCTTGAACATTATTTTTTTCAACATTTTCTTTTTTCTCTTCTTTAACTTCTTCTGATTTTAAGTTTTCAAGACCCTTTGCATTTATACTTGCTTTTCCAATAAGATAACTTATTGTTTCATTACAATAATAACACATTTTTTGAGCAAATCCAATTGATTTTGATTGAGATTGAATCAAGTCTTTTATGTTTTTATCTTTATTAAATTCAAGATTTGCATATATTTTTTTTGAATCTGATTCATATATTACCTCTGGATTTAATCCAATCATAAACGGTTTTATATCTAATTTTTGAAGAAGAGATGCAGCATTTTCTTTAACAGCCTCTCCTTTTGCAACAACTACTTTCTCTCTTTTAATTTCAATTTTACCTTCTTTTACTTCTATTTGAATACCAAATGCGCCAAACTCACTTATAACTGGTCCTGGAACTAAATCAGTAGGTCCAGGTTCAACAGAAATATCCTGTTCAGCAATTTGTCCTGCTTTAGCAGAAATAGGATTTCTGTTTTCAACAAGCCATAGTGCTAATTCAAATCCATCTTGATCAGATAGTAGAATAGCAGAACCTTCTTTAATATAATTCTTTAATTCTTCAAGTTCTTTTTTACCTGATTTTTCAATAGCTTTTGATATAACTGTCTTTTTAGCAACCTTTATTTTTGCTCGGTCTCTAAGACTTTTTTTTATTTTTTGAAACTGGGCAGAAGGTAGACTTTTTATTGATACTAACATAACACATTTTGCTTCAGATAATCCTTTTGAAAGTTCTTCAACTTGTTTTATCTTCTCTTTACTTACATGAGTTTGTGATTTTACCATTTTAATTTTCAACCTTAACTGCAGGAGTCATTGTAAATTTAATTAAAACAGATTTGATATTTTCTATTTTTTTAGGAAGACTTTTTACAACCTCATTATATGCTGTTAAAATATTCTCACAAATTTCATCTGGATTTTGATTTTCTTTCCCAACAGCAAATTTAATACTTGATTCTTTTGCCCTTATTTTTAAAATATTATTTACTTTTTCTAGTATTACCTTAATTTGTTCCTCGTCTTCAGAAGTTATTATCCCTAATTGAGGAGAGGGCATTTTTCCTGCTTGACCTAAAACCCTACCAAAGTTTGTAGCAACCTTTGGCATAAGTTTTGCATTTGAAACAAAAAAATCATAATTTCTTACTAATTTTTTTAATCTTTTTACATCTTTAAAATCATCAAATTCTTCTGGAGTTATTGAATCAATAATCTTTGATTTTTTTTCTAAAAACCCAGCAACTTTCTTTTCTTTAATACTATGAGGAAGATTAACAAAAATGTTTACAGGAGTTCTTTTAACATCAACACCCTTTAAATTTATAATTACATCTACTGTTTGAGTAAATTTTCTTTTTTTAGAATCTTCACTATTTTTCTTTAATTTATCAAAACTTTTCTTTATATCTTCTATATTCATATTAACCTCCTACATAATGCACTTTAACCAAGAAATTATTAGTCTCAGTGATGTAGTCTTTGGTCTATGTATCTTTAATATAATAGGGGTTTTTAAATCTGTTGGTTTAATACTCTTTTTTATTCCCACAATGAGCACATAAATAAAAAGTTGATTTTATATCTCTAACATATTTCTTTTCATTAACTTTTTTATAAACCAAAATTCTTTTCATAGGCCTATAACAACACCATTTTACAGGGCTTCTCTTTAATATAAATGGATCTTCAATAAATCCAGAATACTGCTTTATTTCTAATCCCTCTACTTCACCCATATTTTCAGAAATCTCTTCTAAAACCTTTGGTTTCATTTATTTATAATATATTTATTGTTTATAACCCTTTTTATATTTTCAAATTACCTAAATCCTTATAAATAAACATTTATTTTGTTTTAAATGGAATTAGTAGCATTACTTAGTTCTGGAAAAGGCACATGGAGTCAAGTTGCAGGGCTATTAAAAGAAGGTGATTGGGAAAAGGTTTTATTAATCGGAACTGAGTTTGCAAAAAAATTTGAACCAAATACTTCTGTTGAATGGGAATTTATTGAATTAAAATCTAGCAGAATAACAGAAATTAAAGATGAACTTTTAAAGAAACTAAAAGGAAAAATAAAAGGAACTGAAGTTGCATTAAGTATTGCATCAGGAGACGGAAAAGAGCATATGGCCATAATCTCTGCATTACTAAGTCTTCCAGTGGGGGTTAGATTTACTGCATTAACAAAAGAAGGAATAATTTTTCTTTAATTATAAAATAATTTTAAATAAATAATCCAACAAACCAATATAACATTAATATAATAAATATTAATAATATTATCCAGGTTGCAAATTTAAATATTCTTTCTGATAATTTTTGTTTTTTTGTTATTGCTAATATTGACAGATAAAAAAATCTTCCCCCATCAAATATTCCCATAGGCAACATATTTACAAGAGCAACACTAATATTAATTAAAACCATCCACCAAAATAAATTATATATGAATAAGGTTAATTCTGGATTTGCTTTTGGTTTATATTCTGTTGTTGGGTCTTTAAATAAATTTATAAGGTTATATACAAAACCACCCACTCCTTTTTTTTCAGCACCTATTACTCCAACACCTAAAATTGGTTTTTGTTCTTGATTTGGGTCCTCTTCTAATTCTATTTCAAATAAAAGTTCTTTATCTTCAAAATTAGTTGTTAAATTAACTTTTTCTCCAACATTATATTTATCTAATTCTTCTCTTAAATCTTCTACATTTGTCACTTTTTGATTATTAATTTTTGTTATTGCCCCTCTTAAACCAATATTTATTGCAGGAAAATCATTAAAACCAATAATTGACTGAATTTCATTTTGATTTAATCTAACTAGTTCAGATTGTTCTACATAATAGTAATTATTGTTTGCTTTAATTTTAATAAGAGTTAAAGATTGCCCATTATTAATAGTTAAACTACTATTTGTAATATTAACAACATCTTTTCCATCTATTAATTCATAACTATATGAATTAAATAATACCCCTGATGGAGAATAAGCTGCATGAAAAAATAATATCATAACTAAAAAACAAATAATTGTTGTTAATACATTTGCAAAAACTCCTGCCCCTAATATACTTAGTTGAGGAAATATCTTTGATTTTTCCATTTCTTTTTCATCAGGTTCAACAAAAAATGCTAAGAAAGGGCCTAAAAATCCAAATCCAGTTGATTTAACAGGAATATCATAAAGTCTTGAAAAAACACCATGAGCCCCTTCATGAACAATAGCAACAACAGCAATAGCAATTATCCAATAAGTAAAATAAAAAGGAGGTAGCCATGGAATATTAAATAATTCAGGAAGATAAGGTATTAAGGGCATAAGAGGCGGCACTTTTATATCTCTCGCAATTTGAGGTGTGCTGACAAATAAATAAGTAAGTTGAGCTAACATTAAGACCATTAGAATCATTAAAATATATCCAGTAACTAAAATAAAATAACTTGTAATTTTTAATAATTTTTTATTTTTTTTAGCAATTTTATCAATTATTTTAACTCCTATTTGAGTTTTATAAAGATACATAATACCATCCTTAGTTAATTTCTTCTTTTTTTTATACAGAAATAAAATTATAGAAATACTAAATACTACTAGAAAAAAAATATCATAATAATATGCGTTCATTTTAATTACAAATCAAAACAGTTTTTAAATGTTCTATAATCCTAAAAAGTTATTTTTTCCTTATAGGTCTAAATTCTTTTCCATCACACTTCCTACATTGAACTTTTTTTGTTAGGATTTTTAATGGTTCTGCTCTTACCTTTAACTTACATTTCTTACATACAAAAACATTCTTTGATAATCTTGCTTGTGCTGCAGGTAGTTTTGTCATTTTATTTTATCTTTTGAAGGTTTATTAAATTTTCCTTTTTAACATTTTTTCTTTTTCATCAATAATCCAATACTCTACTTGATCATTGATTGCAATATCATCCTTTACTTCTTCATTCATCAGAAGGTCAAATGTCTCAAAGTTTTCTAAATCCATTACTTCAACACTATCTCCTTTTATATTTAAGATTTGTGCTTTTCTCTTATTAATCATAGGAACTTCAAATCTTTCATGTCCTGGAACAACTAAAACCTTTTTTTTACCATCAACAATTCCAATTGCCTCTATTCTACATTTAGCATGGCCATGTTTTCCAGTTTTACTAATATCCTGACTTTTAACAACATATGCACTTCCCTCAATGAGTATGGTAACACCTGCTTTTGCTTCTGTCCCATTTATTAATCTTAAAGCCATATCTTTTTGAAAAGAATTATATTTATAAAGCTTTCTTGTGCTTAATTAATATGGTTGAAACAGGTATTTCAAAAAATAATGTGGAATTAACTAAAAAAAATGATTTTATAGGGCTTTATTTTTCAGGTAAAAACCTTTCAAATAATGAAATCTTCGACACAAATATAAAAGAAATTGCTGAAAAAAATAATTTAAACTTAAATCCAGAAGCTCTTAATCCTCTTGTTATATGTATTGGTCAGGCAATGGTTATTAGCGGATTAGATAAAGAACTTGAAAACAAAGAGATAAATAAAACCTATAACCTAAAATTAAGCCCTGAACAAGGTTTTGGAAAAAGATATCCTGAATTAATTAAATTAATCCCCTTAAAAGTATTTACTGAAAAGAATATTAGACCAGAACAAGGAATGACTCTTGCATTAGATAATCATCTTGTAAGAGTTTTAAGTGTATCAGGAGGAAGAGTTACCATTGATTTTAATAATCCCCTTGCAGGAAAAGATATAGAATATGAATTTACCATTAAAAATATTTTAGAAAATAAAGAAGAAACATTAAAACAAAGAATAAATGCATTACAAAGATTTTACCTTGGAAAAGAGTTTGATTTTGAAATTAAAAAAGAAAAAGACAAAACATTTATTGTATTTAATGAAAAAAAATTAGATCTTATTTTAAATTCAATAAAACCTAAATTTAAAGAAATTCTAGATATTGAAATACAAACAGATTCAGAAAAAGAAAAAGATTTAGGGACCAAACAAGAGAATTAACAAAACCTATTTTTATTAAAGATAAGATAATTATTCTATACTTCCATAATGCTTATAAACTTATTTCAATTTTTTTAATAATGGATCAAAATTTTAATGAAAGAGGTAATAATTATTCAGAAAATAATTCTCAGTTTAAAAAACAAGATTATTATAATGCAAAAGGTTTTTCTCATAACTTAAGTAATGATGCAGAATTGATTGCTATTGACAAAGAACTAGAAGAAATTCTAAAAAGACAATCTGCAAAAGTAAAGGTTTTTGGAGTCGGAGGAGGTGGAGGAAACACTATTTCTCGAATGAGGGAAATAGGAATAAAAGGAGCTGAAATGATTGCAGCAAATACAGATGCACAAGATTTATTATATTCAAACTCAGATCATAAAATACTTATAGGAAAAGAATTAACTCAAGGCCTTGGAGCTGGAAGTAATCCAAGAATTGGAGAAGAAGCTGCAAAAGAATCAGAACAAGAAATTAAAAAAAGAGTTGGCGGAAGTGATATGGTTTTTGTTACTTGCGGTTTAGGAGGGGGAACTGGAACAGGTGCAGCCCCAGTAATTGCAGAAATTGCAAAAAAACAAGGAGCATTAGTTATTGGTGTAGTTACAGTACCTTTTCAAATAGAAGGTAAAAAAAGGCTTGAAAATGCCCAATACGGGCTTGAGAGAATGGAATCTGTTGTAGATACATTAATTGTTATCCCTAATGATAAATTGCTTGAATTAGCCCCAGAATTGCCCCTACATACTGCATTTAAGGTTGCAGATGAGATACTTACTAACTCTGTTAAAGGAATAACTGAATTAGTAACAAAATCAGGTTTAGTTAATCTAGATTTTGCAGATGTTAAAGCAGTTATGTCTAATGGGGGAGTTTCATTAATTGGGATGGGAGAAAGTGATTCTCAACAAAGAGCATTAGATGCAGTTGAAAAAGCAATTGTAAATCCATTATTGGATGTAGATATTTCAAATTCAACAGGAGCACTTGTTAATATTATTGGAGGAATGGATATGAGTTTAGAAGAAGCAAAAACAATTATAGCTACAGTAGGAGAAAAATTATCTGAAGATGCTAAATTAATATGGGGTGCTCAAATAAGTGAAGATATGGATAAATCCATAAGGGTAATGCTTATTGTTACAGGGGTTAAAAGTGAGCAAATCGGAGGTTCAAATGAACCTATTGAAGATAGAAAAAAAAGAGAAATTTCAGAAGAGTTAGGTATTGAATTCTTAGAATAATTTTTATAATCTATTAAACAAACAAAAACTTTAAATAGATGTTTAACTATAATTTATTATGAGTACAACGTCTAAATTAGATATGCATACAAGAAATTCTAAAATATCTTTTTTTAGCAGTGCTTATTGTTTTCTGGTGATTAAATTTAAGTGCTGAAATTCGATTACCCCTCGGATTTTTGCATAATCAAAATGATTAAAAAAACTTTTTTTCAAGGTCAAGGGAATTTCAATGACTGTATAGTTTGTCAGGAACCTATAATAAATCCTATTTGCCCTGATTGTTTATCAGAACAATTAAAAGTATGGTTAAGTACCTATTCTGATTTAAGTAAAAGAGTTATGCCCAAGATTCAGGAATATCTTAATGAAATTCATTTTAAAGAAGATGCTTTTCAAAATTTAACTACTTGTGTTTCCTGTAGAAATAAAAAAGCAGCAATTTGCCCATATTGTTTTACAGAATTTGTATTTAATTTATTAAAAAAGCTTGATGTGGATAAGAGAATCTTATTAGAGTATTTAAGATTTTTTAATTTTGATTTCATAAATCCAGATCCGCATTATGCAAAAGATTTTTTAACAGAAGAAGATATTTATTAATAGAAATATTTAATAAACAAAATACCCTGAATTAATTATGGTTCCTGAAGAAAATCTATTTAATCAAAATATGGATTCATTAAATGATTTAGATACTTCTATTTCTAATTCAAGACAAACTCCATTATTTAATGATTTGACAGAATTTAAAAAACAAGAATCTGAAACAAAACCTATTGAAAAATACATAAGACTCAAATTATTTTTATTTTCTTTTATTTCAGTTATTTCTTTGTTTTTCTCTTTTTATTTTTTTATAAATATGAATAAACAAGAATCATATATTATTTATCTCTCTTATTCAATAATTTTTATTTTAGGATCTATTTTTTCATTTATTTTAGTAATACATTATATTAAAAAAAATAATTCTCAAAACAAAAATGTATTAGAAAATAAAGAAACCTTATCTAAAGAGAATAATAATTAAAACCATAATCAATATAACAGCTAAAACTATTGAAGAAATTAATAATATTAAGGGTAATTTACTTTCTTTGTTTTGGATAGGATTTTTATTTAAACTTAACCTTTGTGAGACTATATCTTCTGTTCCTTTTTCTGTTAGTTCGCAGACCCCTAATGAAAATGTTCTTGTTTCAAAAATCTCTTCGCCATAATCAACAACTGCTTTAAGAGAATAAACTCCCTGTTTTGAATTATCTGGAATTTTTATTAAAAAATCTTTTGAAATCTCATCCTCCTCATCATATTTTTCAAGTTCAAATGAATCTAGTCTATGTTCTATTCCTAATTCACTATTGATTAATTTAACAGAAACATCGCTATCTCTCCTACCTAGATTTTTTAACTTTATATCTCCTTCAATAAAATCACCGCATAATAATTCCTGATTATTTATTTTAAAATCAATAATTCTAATATCTTCTTTTTTTCTTTCAATTTTTATATTTTGATAAGCCTGAGAACAAACATTATCTTCTGCCACAACCAATATAGCAAATTCATTATCTTCATCAATATCTCCTGGAACATCAAATTCAAATCTTATAGTTTCTCTTTTATTTTCATCAACATCTAAACTTTCTTCTAATTCTAGTATAGATTCATCTTCAGTGATATCATATAGGTAAGCATATACATCAAAATCAAGGTCTTCTTCAAAATTATTTTTAATTATTGTTTTAATTGTAACTCTTTCTCCAATTTCAAGGGATTCATCTTCTTCAGGATTTCTTATTTCAATACTGATATTAGAATTTAGAGCATTACAAGTATCTGCATCTTTGAATTTTGGTGGCATTTTAACACATTTAGTTGAGCAACATATTGATCTTTCATCTAACCCTAAGGTATCTAATTCTTTTCCAGTGCACATCTCATTTTCATTACATAAATAAGCTCCAACCTCACTACAACTAAAAGAATTATAATCCCCTACAAAAACATTCCACAAAGCTTCTTTACTATGTGTTCCATCTTCTATAATTGCTTTAAGAGAATATATCCCTAGATCTTGTTTAAATAAATAACTTTCTCCAGAACCTACTTCTGTTGATTCAATAAACCATTTTATACTAAGGTCATCACCGTCTATATCAATTGCATCTACTGAAAACTTTAAATCATTTCCAACTAATATCTTAGGGTCTGAATCAGGATTTTTTAATTTTATATAAGGTGGATCTTGAACTGGAAGGACCTTTACTTCTAATATTGTTTCATCATAATCCTTTCCATCATCAACCCTTAATTTACAATAAGCATTTCCAAAGTAATTCGGATAAGGATTATATCTTATTACATTTCCTTCAAAAAAACAACTCATATTATTCTCTTCAATAATAGAATAATACAAGAAATCATTTTCAATATCTTCTGCAATAATCTCACAAGAATAATCTTCATCCTCATTTATTTCAGTTAAACACTCTAATTCTTTTATTTTTGGTGGTTCTTGAACCTCTTCAACAATTATAGTAACCTCATTTGAATAAGCTATCTCCTTATCATCAGTAGCATAGAATATAATGTTTTCAATACCATACCAATCCTTGAGTGGGTATATGCTTACAATCCCATTATTTATTTCTATAGACATGTGTCTTGCAAAATCAGAACCATAATCTATTAAACTATCTGAGTCATAAAAGTATTCATTTAAATTTAAAAAATTTTCTAAGTAAGTATCTTCATTAAGGGTTATGTCATCTATTTCTTTTAGCAAAATAGGAGCATCATTTATTGGATTTACAATTAATCTTATATTTTTTAGTTCACTAGATAACTCATAGTCACTAATCTCTAAGTCTAAATATCCTTCTCCTGAATAATCTTTAGCTGCTTTTAATATCAATTCACCAGTTTTACTATCTAAATCATAAATAAAATTATCAGATATCTTATTAACCTTAAAATTAACTTCATCTAGGTCTTCATCTCTTGAATATTGCATTAAATTTATTTTAATTTCCATATCCTCATCCCAAGAAATCTCTGAGGGCCCATATATTCGAGGAGGCCTATTTTTATTCATTACACTTATTTTAGAAATCATTATTGTTTCAAATTCACTATCTCTAACAGAGATTTCAAAGAAATATTCCCCTTGATCTTCATAACTAGGAATCCAAACAAATTGCTTTTTATTATCAGGATTTTGATTAAATAAAGAACTATTGATAAAATAGAATATTTCATCTGATTCAGGGTCTGTTGCTGATATCTCTAATATAATCTCATCTCCTTCACTAAAACTCATTTCTTCTAGTTCATTGAGGTTTAGAATTGTTGGACCATCATTTATACAATTTTTCATTAAATCTTGCGCTCCAGGATAAATAGAAGAATCATAATCATCACAATCTTCTAAAAAATCAAAACCATCTCCGTCAACATCAATTAAATCAAGACCATTACAATTTTGATCAATTCCATCATAAGGTATTTCAATTGCTCCAGGATAAATAGAAGAATCATAATCATTACAATCATATTCAGAAGTAAAACCATCATTATCATAATCATTTCCATTTTTCACCCATAATAATGTTCTATCAAATAATTGTTTTGTTTCAGAACTCCATATTTCTGTATTAATAACTCCGAAATAAGCAATCCTTTGTAATGCATTTCCATTTCTATAAACTTCTTTGTTTTTTTCAATTAAACCAATAACAATACTTTTTCTACTATCTTCAGTTGTTATAACCCCATCAATACCCTTTGCAATTAGATTGCCAGAAGAAAGATAATAAAACTCTCCATTTAATTCTTGGGTCAATTTTATTGTGTCTCCTTTATCTCCAATAGAATCCACTAAACTATTTTCTGAGAAAATATAACCATTAAGATAATTATTAGAAGATCTTTTTGTTGCTCTTTCAGCAATTTTCCAATCCCTAACATAATAGGGATTCATAATAATTGATTTTTTTAATAAAACTGGTATTTGATTATAATTTTTAAAATTTCCAGGACCAATGATTAGGATTTCATAATCTTCAAAATTATTTTTTATAAAAGGTATTTGTGCATCTGTAATAATATCATAATTATAATTAGTATTAGATAATGAATCTGTTATTTCAGTTTCTACTTCTTTTAAGTCTTTAACAATATATGCAACCTTTAAATTTAACTCTTTATAAAAACTATTAAAATACAAATCATATGCTTGATTTCCTAATGTAGATATAAGAAATCTATTTGATTTATCACAAAAAGAATAGGCTTCTAAAAAATTAGTGTCTATCATCATTTCAGACTCTTCTGCATATTGATATAATCTTTTATTATGCCTATTATAAAAACTAATTTCTTCAGTTAAGTCAAAAGAACCACTAGTAATAACATTATTACAATTTCCTTCTCCGGTATCTGCTATTCTTAATGCAAGACCTGAATATTCCTCTGGAATATCATTAAAACTATTATAAAAATAAACTTCTTTTAAAAAATTATTTTGTGTGTTTTCTTCATATTCATGACC
>CAYQOK010000001.1:0-2319 GCA_964419155.1 Candidatus Woesearchaeota archaeon | reverse complement strand
TCTCCTTGAACTAATTGATTTTCTTTTGGTGTAGGTTCTAATAATTGAATATCTGCCTTATATTCTTTAATTGATAGAGGTTTATATTTATTTGAAAAATAATTAATTAATTCATTTGAATTTTTAAGAGATTCAAAGCTTTCTATTTGAAAAGAAATATTATTTTCTGAAAACCATAAAACACTATTAGGTAAATAAAAATAATTTCCACTACCTAATTCAAAACCTTCATATTCCCATTCAACTATACTAATATTAGGGTTTAATTGGTGAGGGTTACCTATATTAGAAATAAATTTCTTAAATTCTCCCACATTCCCAGTAATTTTATATAAGTTTACTTTTGTTTCATTTTTATTTTCTTTATTTTCATATGATGCTGAAATTTCTTCTAAACAAAATATTTCTTCATCTTCAATATTTTCACAACTAATCCAAGGATCAGAAACTTCTAAAAGATTATAATTTTCAATAACTTCTGGAAAAATAGATGAATTAAAAAAATCATAATCAATTAAATCTTCAGAATCTCCCTCAATCTTCAGTGTTATATATGAACTAATCTCTGATTTTTCTTGTTCTGAAATAAATTCAAAACTTATTAAACCATCTATCTTCCCAGCTTCTTTTCCATAAAAAACAAAGTCTGCTTTTTTAGTTTGTCTTGGACTAATTATAAGTTCAGATTGTTTTGATTCAACATAACCTAATAAAGAATCTGAAACATATATTTTTACTATAACTTCATTGTTATTTGAATTTATTACATTTATTGATCTTTCAATTGACTCTTCAGATTCTAAGTTTAACTCTATTTTTGAATCTCCTATCTGAGAAATTAGTGCAGAAACATTTGATAACACGATCAAAGAGAGTACTATTGAGACTAAAAATATAAAGAGATTATTTTTTTTATTTATCATTTTTTTTAGAACTTGATTTAATTAATAGGACTAAGAATATTACTAATAAAATCGGTGTTAAAATTAAAAGATAAATTCCAGGACTGATACTAGAAATCTTGCTTCTTATTTCATTTCCAGAAACTTTTATTTTTTCTATTGTTTCTTCAATTCCACTAACTTCAACATTTCCTTCATCATCTGTTTCATCATAATTAAAATCATATTCATCACCTACAATTAATGTGTATTTTGTAGACAGGCCAATAGTGTTTTCTCCTTCTTTTTCAGGAACATATAAAAATCCAAGTTTTATCTGTCTTTTTCCTGGTTTTTTAACATTAATATCAAAATAAAATTTTTTTTGTTCATTTGGTTTTAAATCAACTATTTTTTCAGTTAGTGTAACTTCATTTTCAGAATCTTGTGTAATAGTAACATTAACTTTAACTGCAAAATCATTTGGATTGATTAAAAGAACAGATCTTGATAGTTTTTCACCTACTTCTGATCTAATTATTGCTACACCTCCTCCTAAAGATCCTGAAGTAGCAATAATTGTAATTATCTGAAACAAAATTATTGTTAGAGCAAGGAATACCAGAGCAAGATTTTTTTTATTTAAACTCATTTTGTATTAATTATATAGTAATAATTCTGAAAAACAATATATAAAGATTATTATTAATAAAGATATATTATCATAAAAATAGGTATTGAAACAATTATTTCGATTAACTAAATTCAAACCTGATTGAACCAGCCCATCCAAAACTTCCGCATCTAATTGTTGGATGAAAACCAGGAGCATCACAAGATTCAGTAATATAGGAATTATCATAACAATCATTATATCCATCTCTATTTGAATCAGTACAAACAAAATCATTTCCTGATATATCTCCTAAATTATATAAAACAGAATCTCCTATTGCAAGATTAATCTCTTTTTCACCTAATCTAACTTTACTAATATAAAGATTTCTATTATCTTTTGAAGTTCCAGTTCCACCACCATAACAATCGTTAGTATACTCAACATAAATTTTATGTGGTTGAGACAAATCAATATTATTTAAATCAAATTCATAGTCTTTAAAATTATCCCAATAAATTTGCCATTTTTCATTAAATGTAGTACCTGGTTTTTGAAATATATTAGTTTTATCTAATACTTTATTATCAACAGTAACTTGTCCAACATAACTATCTAAGTTTTCATAATTTAGATAATCAACTTGAGTCGAGGGATATTCATCTAAATAAACTCTTACCACCGGAGGTTTTTCACCACATTTTTGATTAAATGCACTAACTTCAGATTCATAATAAGAGCCCATTCTCAAAACTAATTTATTATCGGGCTTATTTAAACAAGTTCCATTTAAACAACCATAAGAACACTCCTCAATTAATT